>NZ_JBWKME010000080.1:0-23876 GCF_056431085.1 Mesorhizobium waitakense
TTTCTGACCCGTTCGGCGCCAATGTCATAAGACAAGCAATTCCAGGAAAAGTGTGAAACGGTTTTCCGTCCGGAATTGCGTCAAAACAAAAAGAGCTGCGTGTCCGCCGGCACGCGTGACGGCTGCGGCGGAGAATCGTCTGTTTTTTGTCACGGAAAGGCGTTAGAAGCCGCCGGATGGACTTGAACACGATAGAGCGTGACGACATCGACGCCGCGGCCGAAGCGATGGCCGTGCCCGCGGCAGCCACCAGGAAGGTCTTCATCAAGACCTATGGTTGCCAGATGAACGTCTATGATTCACAGCGCATGGCCGATGCGCTGGCCGCCGACGGCTATACCGCCACCGATGCCATCAGCGAGGCCGATCTGGTGCTGCTCAACACCTGCCATATCAGGGAGAAGGCGGCCGAAAAGGTCTATTCCGAGCTCGGCCGTATCCGCGATATGAAGGCAGAACGCGCCGTGGCAGGCCGCGAGATGCTGGTCGGCGTCGCCGGCTGCGTGGCGCAGGCCGAAGGGGCCGAGATCATCCGCCGTTCGCCGGCCGTCGATCTGGTCATCGGCCCACAGACCTATCACCGGCTGCCCGACGTGTTGGCGCGGGTGCGCGGCGGCGAAAAGATAGTCGAGACCGACTACGCCATCGAGGACAAGTTCGAGCATCTGCCGCAGCCCAAACGCGCCGAGGTCATCAAGCGCGGCGTCACCGCGTTCCTCACCGTCCAGGAAGGCTGCGACAAGTTCTGCACCTTCTGCGTCGTGCCTTACACCAGGGGCTCCGAAGTGTCGCGGCCGGTGGCGCAGATCGTTGCCGAGGCGCAACGTCTGGCCGAAGCCGGCGTGCGCGAGGTGACGCTGCTTGGCCAGAACGTCAATGCCTGGCATGGCCAGGGCGAAAACGGCGAGGAATGGGGCCTTGGCCGCCTGCTGTTCAGGCTGGCCGAAATCCCAGGGCTGGCGCGGCTGCGCTACACCACCAGCCACCCGCGCGACATGGACGATGAACTGATATCAGCCCATCGTGATCTGCCTGCGTTGATGCCCTATCTGCACCTGCCGGTGCAATCCGGGTCCGACCGCATCCTCAAGGCGATGAACCGCAGGCACACCGCGAAGGATTATCTGGCGCTGCTCGACCGCATCCGTGCCGCGCGACCGGATATCGCGCTTTCCGGCGACTTCATCGTCGGTTTCCCCGGCGAGACCGAGGCGGATTTCGAGGCGACCATGGAACTGGTGCGCCAGGTGAACTATGCCTCGGCTTTCTCGTTCAAATATTCGCCGCGTCCCGGCACGCCGGGCGCCGAGATGGCCGACCATGTGCCGGAAATGGTGAAGGATGAGCGCCTGCAGCGGCTGCAGGCCTTGCTTCTGAAGCAGCAGCAGGATTTCGGCACAAGCCTCGTCGGCAGCACCATCGACACGCTGATCGAGAAGCCCGGCCGCCAGGCCGGCCAGAAGGTCGGCCGCTCACCTTGGCTGCAGCCGGTTATTGTTGATGAAAAGGCCGGCGAAATCGGTGACATTATCCAGGTGCGAATCACGAAGACGGGCTACAACAGCCTGTTCGCCGAATTGGCCTGAGGGTCTCGGCAGATGAGGAGAGACGGTTGAGCGCTGCAGAAGTGAAGAGCCTGCCCCCGGCACCGGCGTCTGGGGCTTCTGACATGGCGCACATCGTTCTGACTTTCGACAACAACAAGCTTGCCAGCGCCCTTTACGGTCAGTTCGACGAAAACTTGGCCAGGCTCGAGCAGAAGCTCGGCGTCGACATCCGCTCGCGCGGCAACCAGCTCACCATCAAGGGCTCGGCGTCGGCCGCCGAGCAGGCCCGCCGGGCTTTGGACAATCTCTACGGCATTCTCCAGAAGGGCGTCGACATCGGCCAGTCCGACGTCGACGGCGCCGTGCGCATGGCGATTGCCGCCGACGATCAGCTGACCTTGCCGACGCTGGAACGCAAGGGGAAGGTCTCCGCCGCCCAAATCGCCACCCGCAAGAAGACGATCTATGCCCGCTCGCTCAACCAGGACGCCTATATGCGCGCGCTGGAGCGGTCGGAACTGGTGTTCGGCATCGGCCCGGCTGGCACCGGCAAGACCTATCTGGCGGTGGCGCATGCCGCGATGCTGCTTGAGCGCGGCATGGTCGAACGCATCATCCTGTCGCGGCCGGCCGTGGAGGCCGGCGAACGGCTGGGCTTCCTGCCGGGCGACATGAAGGAGAAGGTCGATCCGTATCTGCGGCCACTCTATGATGCGCTTTACGACATGATGCCCGCCGACAAGGTCGAGCGCGCCATTGCCGCGGAGGTGATCGAGATCGCGCCGCTCGCCTTCATGCGCGGCCGCACGCTGGCGCATGCCGCCGTCATCCTCGACGAAGCGCAGAACACCACGCCGATGCAGATGAAGATGTTCCTGACCCGTCTCGGCGAGAACTCGCGCATGATCGTCACCGGCGATCCGACGCAGATCGACCTGCCCTCGAACACCAAATCGGGCCTTGTCGAAGCCTTGCGGGTGCTGGATGGCGTGGCCGGCGCGGTAACCGTGCGCTTCAACGATGGCGACGTCGTCCGCCATCCGCTGGTGGCGGAAATCGTCAGGGCGTATGACCGGGATACCAAACTGGCGCGCGGCCTCGGCGCCGAGAATTGATTTTGACGATGCGGCCTCATGCCTGAGGACAACATATCCGGCGACGGGGCGCGTCCGGTCCCCGTCGACATTGATATATCAGTCGAAGCGGGCAATTGGCCCGATGAGGCAAGCCTGACACGGCTGGTCGATCGCGCTGTCGCGGCTGCTTTTGCCGAGACCGGCGTGGCGGGCCGTTCCGAACTCAGCCTCGTTTTTTCCGACGACGCCCATATCCGGACCCTCAACGCCGGCTGGCGCGGCAAGGACAAACCGACCAACGTCTTGTCTTTCCCGGCTTTTCCGCTTGTGCAAGGCGCTCCGTTGCCGCCGATGCTGGGTGACATCGTGCTCGCGGCCGAGACGGTCGTGCGTGAAGCGGCACTGGAAGACAAGCCTGTCGAGAACCATATCACTCATCTCGTGGTCCATGGCCTGCTGCACCTTTTGGGCTATGACCACGAGACCGATGCCGAGGCCGAGGCGATGGAGGCCATCGAGCGCGCAGCGCTCGCGAGGCTTGCCATTCCCGATCCCTACGCGTAACTACGTCTGACCAATTGACCGGACGACGATGAACGACAAACCAGAGACTGCCGCCCGCCCCGACGCCGGCAGTGCGAACAAGGCTTCCGATACGTCGGAAGAGGGATCAAGTCCGAGTACCGTTACCGGCAGCGTTGCCAGCGAAACATCGCCAGCCGGTCCCTCCCTGTTCGACCGCGTGCTGGGCCTGTTCCGGCAGCGCAATGGGACCAGCCTGCGTGAAGAAATCGCCGGCGCGCTTGCCGAAACGGCGAGCGATGCCGGCGCCTTCTCGCCCGGCGAACGCGCCATGCTCAACAACATCCTGCGTTTGCGCGAGGTGCGCGTCGAGGACGTCATGGTGCCGCGCGCCGACATCCAGGCGGTCGAGATCACGACGACGCTCGGCGATCTGCTCGGCACATTCGAGCAATCCGGCCATTCGCGCATGCCGGTCTATTCCGAGACGCTCGATGATCCGCGCGGCATGGTGCACATTCGCGACGTGCTGGCCCACATCACCAAGATCGCGCGCGTCAAGAAGGGCCGCTCGACACGGAAAACCCCTGCCGCCACGGTTCTCGACCTCACGCAGGTCGACCTCGCGCGCACCATTGGCGACCTCAACCTGATCCGCCAGGTGCTGTTCGTGCCGCCGTCGATGCTTGCCTCCGACCTGATGGGCCGCATGCAGACGACACGCACGCAGATGGCGCTGGTCATCGACGAATATGGCGGCACCGATGGCCTTGCCTCGCTGGAAGACATCGTCGAGATGGTGGTCGGCGACATCGAGGACGAGCATGACGACGATGAGCCGATGATCACCCAGAGCGGCGACGGCGTCTTCATCGTCGACGGCAAGGCCGAGATCGACGATGTCGCCAAGATGATCGGCGAGGATTTCGCCGCTGGCGAACATGGTGAGTATGTCGATACCATCGGCGGCATGATCTTCAACACGCTTGGCCGCGTGCCGGCACGCGGCGAGGTGGTGCAGGCCATCCCCGGCTTCGAATTCCACGTCCTTGATGCCGATCCGCGCCGCGTCAAGCGCGTGCGCATCGTGCAGAGCCAGAAGGGCGAGCGCCGCCGGCGCGCCGCACGCACCGAGCAGGCTTAAGCATGATGCCGAAAAGTTGCAGACCTTTCGGAAAAACATCATGCGACAAAGCAAGGATATGAGCGCTCGCGGATGACGGTCGAGGACCCCTTCAAGCATTCCACCTTGGGGTCCGGGGGGTTCTACAGAGACCCTCGCGCCGCGCTGGACTCGGTTTCCAGCGCAGCATGGTGGTCAGCGACGCCGATGGAAAGCTCGTCCACTCCGAGATGCGGTTCGGCGACGGCTACATCATCATCGATTCCGAATGGACCGATTACGTCGCCAGTCCGGCTTCCGTCTCCGGCAAGAACACGCAATCCGTCTATGTGCGGCTGAAAGACGGCCTGGACGCCCATTGTGAGCACGCCAGGGCAAAGGGCGCCGAGATCATCCAGGAGCCGGCGGATCAGTTCTACGGCGAACGGCAGTATCGGGCACGTGATCCCGAAGGCCATGTCTGGACCTTCACGCAGACCATTCGTGCTGTTTCCCGTGAAGAGGCCGAACGGCTAGGCGGCGTGCGCATCGAGGGCTGGCATCGGTAGAGCGGTGGCCGAAGCTTGCATTGCAGCCAGCCATCCTGCGTTTGGAGCGCGGACCGCGGCCTGTTAAATCTTGCTTCCTGATTCGCGCGACTCGGAAGTTTGCATGGAGCGCCTGGCCGGCCGGATAATTCTGCTTTGGGGTTGGCGGCGCGCGCTGGTGGCGTTTCTCGCCGGGGCGTTTGCCGTGCTTGGCCAGGCCCCTTACGATTTCTTCGCTGCCTGTTTCATCTCGTTTCCCTTGCTGGTCTGGCTGATCGATGGCGCCACCGGCGAAGCCTCCGGCAGCCTGTTTCGTCGCCTGCGGCCTGCCTTCGCCGTCGGCTGGTGGTTCGGCTTTGGCTATTTCCTTGCTGGCCTTTGGTGGATTGGCTCGGCACTGCTGGTCGAGGCCGACAGTTTTGCCTGGGCGCTTCCCTTCGCGGCGGTCGGCATTCCCTTCGCACTCGCCTTTTTCTACGGCTTTGCGGCAATGGTTGCCCGCCTGCTGTGGAGCAGCGATATCGGCCGCATCGCCGCTCTTGCCTTCGGTTTTGGGCTGGCGGAGTGGCTGCGCGACTTCCTGTTCACCGGTTTTCCCTGGAACGCGGTCGGCTATGCGGCCATGCCCGTGCCCTTGCTGATGCAGAGCGTCTCGGTGACCGGCATGATCGGCATGAACGCGCTCGCGGTGTTCGTCTTCGCCTTACCGGCGCTGCTGGTGGCGCGCCGACACCTGCGCCTCGGCGCGGCACTGTTTGCCGTCCTCGCCGCCGCCCATATCGGTTTCGGCTATGTCAGGCTTGCCATTCCCGAAAAGCCGGCGACGCACAGCCTGGATGTCCGCATCGTCCAGCCGGCCGTGGATCTGTCGGAAAAGTGGGATGCCTCGGTGCGCGACCGCATCTTCGCAACTTTGATGGGCCTTTCTGCCAAGGCGCCGGATCCCGGTCATGAAAAGCCGCAATTAATCCTGTGGCCCGAGACCTCGGTGCCGTTCCTCTTCACCGAGCGTCCGGACGCGTTGACGGCGCTGGGTGACATGCTCGGACCCGGCCAGATGCTGATCGCCGGCGTCGTCCGCGAGGAAGGCGGCTCGGCCGCAAATGCCGACAGCCGCTACTACAACTCCGTGGTGGCGATCGACGACAAGGGTGAAATCGCCGACGCCGTCGACAAGGTTCATCTGGTGCCGTTCGGCGAATATCTGCCTTTCTCCGATCTGCTCGAGCGCTTCGGCATCGAGCAGCTGGTTGCCGGGCCGATGACATTTGCGGCCGGCAACGAGCGGCACGCCATCACTTTGCCTGACGGCATCCGTGCGCTGCCATTTATCTGTTATGAGGTGATCTTTCCCGATCTGGTGGCAGTTGACGCTACGTCAGCGCAGCTTATTGTGAACGTTACCAATGATGCGTGGTTCGGCGACACGCCGGGTCCGTATCAGCATTTCAGGCAGGCCCAGATCCGTGCAGTGGAGAATGGATTGCCATTGTTGCGTGCTGCCAACAACGGTATCTCGGCCGTCGTCGATACGCGCGGGCGCGTCGTCGATGCGCTGGCGATCGACACGCGTGGCGCCATCGATGCGCGCGTGCCGATTTCCGGGCAGGCGTTCATATCCGCCGGCCAAAGGCGCATTAACGGAATGCTGATCATGTTGCTGTTTGCCATCGCCGCCGCATTGTTGAACGTAAGGCAAAGGCTACGGGTGAATTGACAGCCCACACATTAGAAACTCATACTGTAAGTGCCTGAAAATTTCTCGAAGTCGGTGGATCGTTCTGTTGGGGCAGTTGCCGCCGGCTTCGTTTGGGCAAGAAAAAAATAGAGAAAGCCGAAAAAATTCGGCGAGGAAAAAATGACAGAAGACAACAAGAAGAAACCGAATCCCATCGACATCCATGTTGGCAGTCGCATCCGGCTTCGCCGCAATATGCTGGGAATGAGCCAGGAGAAACTGGGCGAGAATCTCGGCATCACATTTCAACAGATTCAGAAATATGAAAAGGGCACCAACCGCGTCGGCGCCAGCCGCCTGCAGGCGATCGCGTCGATTCTCGGCGTGCCAGTCGCCTTCTTTTTCGAAGATGCGCCCGGCCAGGCGGCCGCGCCCGGCCGTGGCTTTGCCGAAGATACGTCGATGGCTTTCGCCGTCGAATTCTGCGGCAGTCCTGAAGGCCTTCAGCTAAACCGCGCCTTTGTCAAGATTGCCGATGCCAAGGTGCGCCGCAGGATCATTGACCTGGTCAAATCGCTCTCCACGGACGAGCTCGACTGATCCGCAATCCCGTTTGGACCGGCGGCAGCCTGCCGCCGGTGGCACAAGATAACTGCATCGACATTCATGCCAGAACGGCAGCACCGCTTGACGAGCGGCGCTCCACCCCGCTAACACGTGGCGCGCCAAAATCGGCAGCCTGCCGATCGTTTTTTCAAGAGGGGACACCCGTGACGCGGCAGAATTACTTCTTTACCTCGGAATCCGTTGCCGAGGGCCATCCCGACAAAGTCTGCGACCGGATCTCCGACGAGATCGTCGATCTGGTCTATCGCGAAGCCAAGAAGACCGGCATGGACCCATGGAAAGTCCGCGTCGCCTGCGAGACGCTGGCCACCACCAACCGCGTCGTCATCGCCGGTGAGGTGCGCGTCCCCGAGACGCTGCTGAAGAAGGACAAGGAAGGCAACATCCTCAAGGATGCCGCCGGCCACCCGGTGGTCAATCCGGCGAAGTTCAAGTCGGTAGCCCGCAAGGCGATCCGTGAAATCGGCTATGAGCAGGCCGGCTTCCACTGGAAGAACGCGAAGATCGAGGTCCTGCTGCACGGCCAGTCGCCCGATATCGGCCAGGGTGTCGACAACGCGTCCGACCGTCAGGGCGAGGAAGGTGCCGGCGATCAGGGCATCATGTTCGGCTATGCCTGCCGCGAGACGCCGGATCTGATGCCGGCGCCGATCTACTACAGCCACAAGATCCTCGAACTGCTGGCCGCCGCCCGCCACGAAGGCAGCGGTGAAGCCGGCAGGCTCGGTCCGGACGCCAAGAGCCAGGTCACTGTCCGCTATGTCGACGGCAAGGCCGCCGAGGCGACGCAGATCGTGCTGTCGACACAGCATCTCGATGCGAGCTGGGATTCGAAGAAGGTCCGCAAGGTCGTCGAACCCTATATCCGCGAGGCGCTGGGCGAGCTCAAGATCGCCGACAACTGCATGTGGTACATCAACCCGACCGGCAAGTTCGTCATTGGCGGGCCGGATGGCGACGCCGGGCTGACTGGCCGCAAGATCATCGTCGACACCTATGGCGGTGCCGCACCGCATGGCGGCGGCGCCTTTTCGGGCAAGGACACCACCAAGGTCGATCGTTCCGCCGCCTATGCGGCGCGCTACCTCGCCAAGAACGTCGTGGCGGCGAAACTCGCCGATCGCTGCACCATTCAGCTTTCCTACGCCATCGGCGTCGCCCAGCCGCTGTCGGTCTATGTCGACCTGCACGGCACCGGCAAGGTGGACGAGGCCAAGCTTGAAGAGGCGCTGCGCACGGTGATGGATCTGTCGCCGTCAGGCATCCGCCGCCATCTCGATCTCAACAAGCCGATCTACGCCAAGACGTCGTCCTATGGCCATTTCGGCCGCAAGGCCGGCCGCGATGGGTCCTTCTCCTGGGAAAAGACCGATCTCGCCAAGGCGCTCAAGGACGCGGTCGCCGCCTGACAGCGGCGCCGCAAAGTCCTGCCATGGACCCGAAGAACACACCAAGCCGCGCGACCGAAGCCTTCTTCGGTCGCCGGCGCGGCAAGACCATGCGTCCGCAGCAGGCGGCCGCACTGGAAAGCGGCTTCGGCACATATCGGCTCGATCTGACGGCTGAATCGCCGGCAGATCTCAGCACCCTGTTTGAAGCGGATGTTTCGGCGGTTCGTCTCGAAATCGGCTTCGGCGGCGGCGAACATCTCCTGCATCGTGCCACCGAGGCGCCATCGATTGGCTTTATCGGCGTCGAGCCATTCGTCAACGGCATGGCCAAGATGATGATGGCGGTGAGGGAAAAGCCGCTTGCCAATCTCAAGGTCTATGACGACGACGCCACCCGGCTGCTCGACTGGCTGCCGCAAGCCTCGCTCGCCGGCATCGACCTTCTCTATCCGGATCCGTGGCCGAAGAAGAAGCACTGGAAGCGCCGTTTCGTCAGCCCGATCAATCTCGACCGTTTCGCGCGCGTGCTGAAGCCGGGTTCAAAATTCCGCTTTGCCTCCGATATCGACACTTATGTGAACTGGACCTTGCTGCACTGTCGGGCGCATGGTGCATTCGCGTGGCAGGCGTGGGAGGCGGCGGATTGGCATCGGCCCTACGATGGCTGGCCGGGTACGCGTTACGAGGCGAAGGCCATTCGGGAGGGCCGGCGGCCCGCCTACCTTACCTTCATCAGGACCTAAGCGGGCTGATCGCGCGGCCTCCGGCGTTCGCCGGCGGCAGGGCGCGCGTCATCAGCCCGCCAAACCCTTAGAAACGGCCGATCCTGTTGAAGACAGCCGGATCCATGCCGAGCTTGCGCAGGTCGTCCGCGCGCGGCCTACGGCCGGCTTCCACGGAACGCGACGCAGCGACTGCACTGCCAAATGTCGTGAAGAGATCGCCTATGGCGGATAGAATCTTGCGGTTGGTCATGGTCGTATCCTTTCGCTGCTGTGACGTGTCGTCATCTTTGTGCGATGCAACACAGATGGTGATGCAGCGTTGTGGCTCACAGGGGCACTGCCGCATGGAGGCCATGCGTCTGGCGCAACACTGGCGTTGCCACGGCTTTTGTCCGCGCGGGTACGGCGGGCTTGAAACAGCGGCCATGATCGTTTATATCAGCCTCAAATTCTTGGTCGGTATGACGAAGAGTGGGTCCACCCGGTCCCGCTCTTTTTTATTACCTGCCGGTAGCCGACAAGCATCGGACCCAAAAGTGGCCACCGGTTTTGGGACAATCCGATGCTCAAACAAGAGGTAGCGCGGCGGCATCGCCGCCAAGCGACAGGGATCGAATGACTGCAACGGTAAGCGAAAGCGACGACCGCATCATCCGCGAAAGCGGCATCGATGCGCGCATCGCGCTGATCGTCCAGCCGGTTCTGCGCGGCATCGGCTTCCGCCTGGTGCGGGTGCATCTGTCGGGCCAGAACGGGCTGACGCTGCAGATCATGGCCGAGCGCGAGGACGGCACCATGACCGTCGAGGACTGCGAAGAGGTCAGCCGCGCGGTGTCGCCGGCCCTCGACGTCGATGATCCGATCGAAAAGGCCTATCACCTCGAAGTCTCTTCGCCCGGCATCGACCGGCCGCTGGTCCGCAAATCGGATTTCGCGACCTGGACCGGCCACCTGGTCAAGATGGAGACGTCGATCATCGTCGCCGACCGCAAGCGGTTCAAGGGCAAGATCGTCGAGGCCGGTGACAACGATGTGCTGATCGAGCGCGAAAAGGCCGCCTATGGCGAGGAGCCGACGGTGCGGGTCCCCTATGACGCGATTTCCGAAACGCGCCTGATCCTGACCGACGATCTCATTCGCGATGCCCTGTCGAAAGACAACAGGGCGCGCAAGGAAGCCAAGAAACGCCGCGGCGAACCGGACGATGATGCGCCCGAGGGTGCGGAAGCCGGCGCGGAAAACGAAACCGAACAGGAACTATGATTGAGCTGCCGGGCGCAAAGGTCCGGCAAACAGGCTCGGGAGAAAAACGATGGTTGTAAGCGCCAACAGGCTTGAACTGCTGCAGATCGCCGATGCGGTCGCGCGTGAAAAGTCGATCGACAAGTCAATCGTCATCGCCGCCATGGCCGATGCAATCCAGAAGGCGGCGCGTTCGCGTTACGGCCAGGAGACCAACATCCGCGCCGACATCAACCCGAACACCGGCGAGATGAAGCTGCAGCGGCTGATGGAAGTGGTCGAGAAGGTCGACGACTACGCCACCCAGATCGCCATTTCCTCGGCGCGCGAGCGCAATCCCGACGCCCAGCTCGGCGACTTCATCGCCGAACAGCTGCCGCCGATGGATTTCGGCCGCATCGCCGCCCAGTCGGCCAAGCAGGTCATCGTGCAGAAGGTACGTGAGGCCGAGCGCGACCGCCAGTATGACGAATACAAGGACCGCATCGGCGAGATCGTCAACGGCACCGTCAAACGTGTCGAATATGGCAACGTCATCGTCGATCTCGGTCGTGGCGAGGCGATCATCCGTCGCGACGAACTGATCCCGCGCGAAAACTACAAATATGGCGACCGCGTCCGCGCCTATGTCTACGACGTGCGCCGCGAGCAGCGCGGTCCGCAGATATTCCTGTCGCGCACCCATCCGCAGTTCATGGCCAAGCTGTTCACCATGGAAGTGCCGGAAATCTATGACGGGATCATCGAGATCAAGTCGGTCGCCCGCGACCCCGGTTCGCGCGCCAAGATCGCCGTCATCTCGCGCGATTCCTCGATCGATCCGGTCGGTGCCTGCGTCGGTATGCGCGGCAGCCGCGTCCAGGCCGTCGTCGGCGAATTGCAGGGCGAGAAGATCGACATCATTCCGTGGTCGCCTTCGGCTGCGTCCTTCATCGTCAACGCGCTGCAGCCGGCGGAAGTCGCTAAGGTCGTGCTCGACGAGGATGCCGAACGCATCGAAGTCGTGGTTCCTGACGACCAGCTGTCGCTGGCCATCGGCCGCCGCGGGCAGAACGTGCGGCTCGCTTCGCAGCTGACCGGCTGGGACATCGACATCCTGACCGAGGCCGAAGAATCCGAGCGTCGCCAGAAGGAATTCGTCGAGCGTTCGTCGCTGTTCATGGAAGCCCTCGACGTCGACGAGATGGTCGGCCAGGTGCTCGCCTCCGAAGGCTTCACCAGCGTCGAGGAAGTCGCCTATGTCGATTCCGGCGAGATCGCCTCGATCGACGGCTTCGACGAAGACACCGCTTCGGAAATCCAGACCCGCGCCCGCGAGTATCTGGAGAAGATCGAAGCCGAGCACGACGACAAGCGCAAGGCGCTCGGCGTCTCCGACGAATTGCGCGAAATCCCCGGCGTCACCACCGCCATGATGGTGACGCTCGGCGAGGACGGCGTGAAAACGATCGAGGATTTCGCCGGCTATGCCGCCGACGACCTGACCGGCTGGAAGGAACGCAAGGACGGCGAGACGAAAGTGTATCCGGGCGTGTTGGCCAGTCATGGCGTGACACGCGCCGATGCCGAGCAGATGGTTCTGGCCGCCCGCCTCAAGGCTGGCTGGATCACCGAAGACGAGCTTGCAGCCGAAGAAGAAACGGCTGACGAAGCCGTTGGTGCGTGAGGTGAAACCGCATCGCACCGAACCCGCCCTTGGACGAGATGAACGATCGCACCTGCATCGTCACCCGCAGGCAGGCCGAACCGGATGAATTGATCCGGTTCGTCGTCGGCCCGGATTCGGCCGTCGTTCCCGACATCAAGAGAAATCTGCCCGGGCGTGGTTGCTGGGTGACCGCCGACCGCCTACATATCGACAAGGCTGCGGCGAGGAACCTTTTTGCCCGCGCCTTCAAGGCACAGGTGGTCGTGCCGCCCGATCTTGGCGGCATGGTCGACGGGCTGCTTTCCAGATCCGCTCTGGGCATGCTTGGGCTTGCTCGCAAGGCAGGCGCGATTTCTCTTGGAGCCACAAAGGTCGAGAGCGCGGTGCGCGGCGGATTGGCGCTTTTCGTGCTCCATGCGACCGAGGCGTCCGACGACGGCGTGCGCAAGATCAGCCAGGCGCGACGGGCGACAGTCCATCTCGGCGGGCCCGCTATCCTTGCCTACAAACTTTTCTCCGAGGCCGAGTTGAGCTTGGCATTGGGGGGTACAAATGTGATACATGCTGCCGTTCTCGCGGGAGACGCGGGCAGGGCGGTCCAGAAGCGCATGGTTGCGCTCGACCGGTATCGGGGCGGTTCCCCGGACGATCTGGCAATGCTTGCGGCTGTTGCTGACGAAGATGATGCCGCAGAGGATATGGAATGAGCGATACGAAATCGGGTGACGACAATACGCTGAGTGTGACGCCGAAGAAGACCTTGACGCTAAAGCGCCCCGGTATGGAACAGGGCACTGTGCGCCAGAACTTCTCGCACGGCCGCACCAAGCAGGTCGTCGTCGAAACCAAGAAGCGCAAGTTCTCGATGCCCGGCGACAAGCCGGAGCCGGTTGCCGCACCCGTCTTCACACCGAAGCCGGCGGTTGTGGCCGCACCCGTCGTGCAGGAAGCGCCGAAGGCGCCGCCACCGCCGCCGCCTCCGGTCGAGCGCAGCGGCATGGTGCTGAACGAACTGTCGCGCAGTGAAATGGAAGCGCGCCGCAGGGCGCTCGAAGGCTCGAAGGTGCGCGAGGTCGAGGACCGTCAGCGCGCTGCCGAGGACGCCAAGCGCCGCGCCGAGGACGAAGAGCGCCGCAAGCGCGAACGCGAAGAATCCGCGCGCCGACAGGCCGAGGAAGAGGCGCGGTTGCAGACCGAGGCCGAGTCCCGCCGTCGCGCAGAGGAAGAGGCGCGCCGCCGCGCGCCGCTGGCCGCTGAACTGGCGACGGTCGACGACGAAGTCGAGGCCAAGCCGAAGCGGGCTGGCGCCGGTGCGCCGGTGCGTCGCCCGGTCACGCCTGAAGTGGCGCGTCCGGCCAAGCCGACCAAGGCCGAGGAAGATCGCCGCCGTGGCAAGCTGACGCTGAATTCCGCATTGTCCGATGAGGACGCGCGGGCCCGTTCGCTGTCGTCGATGCGCCGCCGCCAGGAAAAATTCAAGCGCGCGATGCACAATGAGCCGCGCGAGAAAGTCATGCGCGAAGTGATCTTGCCAGAGACCATCACCATCCAGGAACTTGCGCAACGCATGTCCGAGCGTGCGGTCGATCTGGTCAAGTTCTTCATGAAGCAGGGCCAGATCCTGAAGCCGGGCGACGTCATCGACGCCGATACGGCGGAACTGGTTGCCACCGAATTCGGCCACACGGTCCGCCGCGTCGCCGAGTCCGACATCGAGGAAGGCCTGTTCAACATCGCCGACAATGCCGAGGACCTGGTGACGCGTCCGCCCGTCGTGACGATCATGGGCCACGTCGATCACGGCAAGACCTCGCTGCTCGACGCCATCCGCAATGCCAATGTCGTCTCCGGCGAAGCCGGTGGCATCACCCAGCATATCGGCGCCTACCAGGTCGAGAAGAACGGTCACAAGATTACCTTCATCGACACGCCCGGCCACGCTGCCTTCACGGCGATGCGTGCTCGTGGCGCCCAGGCGACCGACATCGCCATCCTGGTGGTTGCGGCCGACGACAGCGTCATGCCGCAGACGATCGAATCGATCAGCCACGCCAAGGCGGCCGGCGTTCCGATCATCGTGGCGATCAACAAGATCGACAAGCATGATGCCGATCCGCAGAAGGTGCGCTCCGAACTGCTGCGCCACGAGGTCTTCGTCGAATCCATGGGCGGTGAAGTGCTGGACGTCGAAGTGTCTGCGACCAAGGGCACCAATCTCGACAAGCTGCTCGAGGCGATCCTGCTGCAGGCCGAAATCCTCGACCTCAAGGCCAATCCGGACCGTACCGCCGAGGGTGTTGTCATCGAGGCCCAACTCGACAAGGGCCGTGGCCCCGTCGCCACCGTGCTGGTGCAGACCGGCACGCTGATGCCGGGTGACATCCTTGTCGCCGGCAACGAATGGGGCCGGGTGCGCGCGCTGGTCAACGATCGTGGCGGGCAGATCAAGGAAGCACCGCCGGCGATGCCGGTCGAAGTGCTTGGCCTGCAGGGAACCCCGCAGGCCGGCGACCGCTTCGCCGTGGTCAACAACGAAGCCCGTGCCCGCGAGATCACTGAATATCGCCAGCGTCTGGCGCGCGAGAAGGCGGTTGCCAAGCATGCCGGTCAGCGCGGTTCGCTCGAGCAGATGATGTCGCAGTTGCAGACGAGCGGGCTGAAGGAATTCCCGCTGGTCATCAAGGGCGACGTGCAGGGTTCGATCGAGGCGATCAACGCGGCGCTCGACAAGCTCGGCACCGACGAAGTGCGTGCGCGCATCGTCCATGCTGGTGCCGGCGCCATCACCGAAAGCGACGTGTCGCTGGCGGAGACTTCGGGTGCAGCGATCATCGGCTTCAATGTCCGTGCCAACGTGCAGGCACGTGCCGCTGCCGCTGCCGCGGGCATCGAGATCCGCTACTACTCGATCATCTACAACCTTGTGGATGACGTGAAGGCGGCTCTGTCGGGCCTGCTGTCCCCGGAGCGCCGCGAGACGTTCATCGGCAATGCGCAGATCCTCGAGATCTTCGACATCACCAAGGTCGGAAAGATCGCCGGCTGCCGTGTCACCGAAGGCAAGGTCGAGCGTGGTGCGGGCGTGCGCCTGATCCGCGACAACGTCGTCATCCACGAAGGCACGCTGAAGACCCTGAAGCGCTTCAAGGACGAGGTTGCGGAAGTTCCCGGCGGCCAGGAGTGCGGCATGGCCTTCCAGAACTACGAGGACATGCGCGTCGGCGACATCATCGAGTGCTTCCGCGTCGAGATGGTGACCCGTACGCTCTGAGTTCGAGTGACTTGTCGATACCGGGCGGTGGTCGAAAGACCGCCGCCCCCAAGTCTATTGAGCAGGTCCTATTGAGAATGACCATATGAGACATGCGGCACGGTTCCATCCCGCGCCTCACGCTTTCAGGATCGAGAAAAATGCCCCGTCCAACCACATCCAGCCCATCCCAGCGCATGCTGCGCGTCGCCGAACAGGTGCGCCATGCCTTGTCCGAAACCTTGCAGCGCGGCGAGATCATCGATCCGCTGATCGAGAACACCGTGGTTTCGGTCTCGGAAGTGCGCATGTCGCCCGACCTGAAGGTCGCCACCGCTTTCGTCTCGCCGCTCGGCGCCAAGGATACCGATGCGGTTGTCGAGGCGCTGAACAAGCATGCGAAGTTCGTGCGTGGCCGGGTCTCCGGCGCGCTGCGGCAGATGAAGTTCATGCCGGAGTTCCGCTTCAAGCTCGACACCTCCTTCGACAATTTCGCCAGGATCAACGATCTCTTGAAGTCGCCCGAAGTGGCGCGCGATCTCGGCTCCGAAGACCAGGACAAAGACGACAACAAGGACACCGAATAGTGGCGCGTCGCGGCAAGAAGAAGGGCCGGCCGATCTCGGGCTGGCTGGTCCTGGACAAGCCGGTCGGCATGGGTTCGACCGAAGCCGTCTCCAAGATCAAATGGCTGTTCCAGGCGGAAAAGGCCGGCCATGCCGGCACGCTCGATCCGCTGGCGTCCGGCATGCTGCCGATCGCGCTTGGCGAAGCCACCAAGACCGTGCCTTACGTCCAGGACGGAGCCAAGATCTATCGCTTCACCGTTGCCTGGGGGCAGGAGCGTTCGACTGACGACCTTGAAGGTCCGGTGACGAAGAACTCCGACCTGCGTCCAGCGGAAGCCGAGGTGCTTGCGCTACTGCCGAAATACACCGGCATCATCATGCAGACGCCGCCGCAATTCTCGGCCATCAAGATATCAGGCGAGCGCGCCTATGATCTGGCCCGCGACGGCGCGACGGTCGACATACCCGCGCGAGAGGTCGAGATCGGCCGGCTCGATATTGTCGAGCACGATGCCGACCATACTGTTTTCGAAGTCGAGTGCGGCAAGGGCACCTATGTGCGCTCGCTGGCTCGCGACATGGGCCGCGATCTCGGCTGTTTCGGCCATATTTCCGAACTGCGCCGGGTCGAGGTCGAGCCGTTCACGCCTGAGGACTTCGTCACCATCGCCGAACTGGAGGCCGCCCGTTTCGGCGCGCCGGCTGAAGACGACCCGGACGCGACGGAAGCCGCTGATGCGACAGAAGCCGCTGACGCGGTGGAAGCGCCGATCGACTTCGACGCCATCGACGCGCTTCTGGTGGATACATCCGCTGCCCTCGACTGCCTGCCGCAGGTCGCCATCAGCGACGACGCGGCGACGAAGATCCGCCTCGGCAATCCGGTCATCATCCGCGGCCGCGACGCACCGGTGGAAGCCGAAGAAGCCTGCGCCACGGCGCGCGGCAAGCTGGTCGCCATCGGTGCCATCGAGCAAGGCATGTTCAAGCCCAAGCGGGTCTTTGCCGGGTGACGGCTCTCGTCTAACTTCAGGTCGACTTTAGGCTCGAGGGGCACATGGCAAAGGCCGAGGCGGTGAAAAGGCGGGCGCCGGTGAAGACGCGGCGGCCGCCGGTCGGGGCGTCGCCGGGCACGCTGATCGCCGATCCGGCGGCGCGGCGCTCGGAACTGCGGCTGACCCTGATCTCGCCGCAGAAATTCAAGACCATCGAAAATGCCAGCATCGACGACCTGAACACCCATTGCGACAAATGGCCGGTCATATGGCTCGACTGCACCGGCCTCGCCAACATTCCGCTGATCGAGGAGATTGGCCGCATTTTCAGCCTGCATCCGCTGGCGCTGGAGGACGTCGTCAACACCGGCCAGCGGCCGAAGGTCGACTTCTTCGAGGATCATGCCTTCGTCGTCGTGAGGATGATCGATGATGTCACGTCGCACCGCTACGAGCAGATCGCCGTCTTCTTCGGCAAGAACTTCGTCGTCACCTTCCAGGAGCGTGAAGGCGATCCGTTCAATCCCGTGCGCAAGCGCATCGAGAGCTCTGCGCCCAACCGGTTGCGCGCGCGCGGCGCCGACTACCTCGCCTACGCGCTGATCGACGCTGTCGTCGACAGCTATTTCCCGCCGATCGAGGCTGCGGGCGACATGGTCGACGGCATCGAGGACGAAATGCTGCAGACGCCGCACAAGCATCAGATGCGGCAGCTGCATGAATTGCGGCGAGATGCCAATGTGCTGAAGGGGGTGCTGTGGCCGATGCGCGATGCGCTGGCAACGCTGATCCGCAACGACGTGCCTTATGTGAAGGCTGAGACCAAGATCTTTCTCAACGACACGCTCGACCATTCGCTCAGGCTGATCGAACTGGTCGAAACCCAACGCGATATGCTGACCGGCCTGATCGAGATGCATCTGTCGCTGAGCCAGGCGCGCACCAACGACGTCATCAGCTACCTCACCATCGTCTCGGTCATCTTCATGCCGCTCACCTTCCTGGTCGGCATCTGGGGCATGAATTTCGATCCGGAGTCGTCGCCCTGGAACATGCCGGAGCTGAAAGCCTATTATGGCTATCCGGCATCGTTGCTGCTCATGGCGCTTGTCGCGTTTGGGCTGATCGCCTTCTTCAAATGGAAGAAATGGCTATAACAAGGATAAAACTGTCATTTTGGGCTGAAAAGCCGGCTTGTGAATTGGGCTGGTGTTTTCCCGGGAATTGCACTATACGCGCCGCAGCATAGCGCTATGACGCTTTGCTTGCACCGGCCCCTGCTGGACGACATCCCGGCTGAGGGCGACCCGTTTCCTCAAACAGATAAGGAAAAACACGATGTCGATTACTGCCGAGCGCAAACAGGAATTGATGGGTGAATTCGCAACCGCCAAGGGCGATACCGGGTCTCCGGAAGTCCAGGTGGCCATCCTTTCCGAGCGCATCAAGAACCTGACCGACCATTTCAAGGACCACAAGAAGGATAACCATTCCCGCCGTGGTCTGCTCGCCCTCGTCTCCCAGCGCCGCAGCCTGCTTGATTATCTCAAGCGCAAGGACGACGCGCGCTACCAGACGTTGATCGAGAAGCTCGGTCTGCGCCGTTGACGAATTGACCGGCGGGCTTTCTTCGGAGGGCCCGCCGGTCGCGCATTCTGCCAGTCGTATCGACTGGCCAGACCCGGTTTCGAGCGTGCAGAGGGCCACTCGAAACCGCCCATGGACGGTCATGGGGCAGGATTGCAGGACGCTCGCGCGCTCGCCGCGCTGAAATCACCCGAGCTTCCCGTTGTCTTGCCCGTGGCTGCCCGAGAAAGGAAGCCAGGGAAAGGGCATCCGCGCACCGTGAAACGGCGCGGCCCTTTCCGCTTATTAAGGACAAGATATGTTCAATCACCACAAAGTGGAAATCGAATGGGGCGGTCGTCCGCTCATCCTGGAAACCGGCAAGATCGCGCGCCAGGCCGACGGCGCGGTGCTCGCGACCTACGGCGAGACCAAGGTTCTCGCCACCGTCGTTTCGATGAAGGAGCCGAAGCCAGGTCTCGATTTCTTCCCGCTGACCGTCAACTACCAGGAAAAGACCTACGCCGCCGGCAAGATCCCAGGCGGCTATTTCAAGCGCGAAGGCCGTCCGAGCGAAAAGGAAACGCTGGTTTCCCGCCTCATCGACCGCCCGATCCGCCCGCTTTTCGCCGCAGGCTACAAGAACGACACCCAGATCGTCGTCACCGTCGTCCAGCATGATCTCGAGAACGATCCCGACATCCTGTCGATCGTCGCCACCTCGGCGGCCTTGACCCTTTCGGGCGTTCCCTTCATGGGCCCGATCGGCGGCGCCCGCGTCGGCTACATCAACGGCGAATACGTGCTCAACCCGCATGTCGACGAAATGCAGGAATCCAAGCTCGACCTCGTCGTCGCCGGCACCACCGACGCCGTTCTGATGGTCGAGTCCGAAGCCAAGGAACTTGGCGAAGAGCTGATGCTCGGCGCCGTCATGTTCGGCCACAAGGGCTTCCAGCCGGTCATCGACGCCATCATCAAGCTGGCCGAAGTTGCCGCCAAGGAGCCGCGCGACTTCACCGCGCCGGACTATTCCGCGCTCGAAGCCGAAATGCTGAAGATCGTCGAAGGCGAGCTTCGCGATGCCTACAAGAACATCGACAAGCAGAAGCGCTACGCCGCCGTCGACGCCGTCAAGGCGAAGGTCAAGGCCGCGTTTGCTCCGGCTGAAGGCGAAGACGCCAAGTACACGTCCGAGCAGATCGGCGCCGTGTTCAAGGAACTCCAGGCCAAGGTCGTGCGCTGGAACATCCTCGACACCGGCTCGCGCATCGATGGCCGCGACCTCAAGACGGTCCGCAAGATCGTCTCCGAAGTCGGCGTCCTGCCGCGCACCCACGGTTCGGCGCTGTTCACCCGCGGCGAGACCCAGGCGCTGGTCGTTGCCACGCTCGGCACCGGCGAGGACGAGCAGTATGTCGATTCGCTGACCGGCATGTACAAGGAGAAGTTCCTCCTTCACTACAACTTCCCTCCCTACTCCGTCGGTGAAACCGGCCGCATGGGTTCGCCGGGCCGCCGCGAGATCGGCCATGGCAAGCTCGCCTGGCGCGCCATCCGCCCGATGCTGCCGAGCGCTGACCAGTTCCCCTACACGCTGCGCGTCGTTTCGGAGATCACCGAGTCCAACGGCTCGTCGTCGATGGCGACCGTCTGCGGCACCTCGCTGGCGCTGATGGATGCCGGCGTCCCGCTGGCCAAGCCAGTTGCCGGTATCGCCATGGGCCTGATCAAGGAAGGCGAGCGCTTCGCCGTTCTCTCCGACATCCTTGGCGACGAGGATCACCTCGGCGACATGGATTTCAAGGTCGCCGGCACCGCCAACGGCATCACCTCGCTGCAGATGGACATCAAGATCGACGGCATCACCGAGGAGATCATGCAGATCGCGCTCGGCCAGGCCAAGGACGGCCGCCTGCATATCCTCGGCGAGATGTCGAACGCGCTCTCGGGCGCGCGTTCGGAACTCGGTGAGTTCGCGCCGCGCATCGAAGTCATGCACATTCCGACCGACAAGATCCGCGACGTTATCGGCTCGGGCGGCAAGGTCATCCGCGAGATCGTCGAAAAGACCGGCGCCAAGATCAACATCGAGGACGACGGCACGGTCAAGATTGCTTCGTCGAACGCCAAGGAGATCGAGGCGGCGAAGAAGTGGATCCACACCATCGTCGCCGAGCCGGAAGTCGGCGAGATCTACGAAGGTACGGTCGTCAAGACCGCCGACTTCGGCGCTTTCGTCAACTTCTTCGGTCCGCGTGACGGTCTCGTCCACATCTCGCAGCTTGCCAACGACCGGGTCGCCAAGACCTCGGACGTCGTCAAGGAAGGCGACAAGGTCTGGGTCAAGCTGATGGGCTTCGACGAGCGCGGCAAGGTCCGCCTGTCGATGAAGGTCGTCGACCAGGCTACCGGCAAGGAACTCGCCCGCGACAAGAAGACCGAAGGCGAAGAAAACGCCGCCTGATCGGCTTGAGATCGTAAATCGAAGCGGGCGCGGCTTATGTCGCGCCCGTTTTCATTTTCAGCCCGTCTTTTCATTCTCAGCCCGTCTTTTCATTCTCAGATTGTCAAGACAGGCCTCGTTTCGAGGTCGAACAATGTCCGCCGAGCCGCTGAAGACGCTTTTTCATCCCTTCGAGGCCGAGGCTGTTCCTTTGCCGGGAAAGGGCGATCGCGCCTTGTTTCTCGGCGCTGAACCGGGCTTTCGCTCGCCCGAAGGCTTCGAGGCCCCACTTCACCTCGTACAGGGCTTCCGGCCGCATTTTCGCGCGTTGCAGGCGTCTGGGCTCATCGTCACCGCGCAGGCCGAAGGTGGTGGCTTCGACATGGCACTTGTGCTTGCCGGCCGGCATCGCGGCCTGAACGAATTGCGCCTCGCCGAGGCGCTTGAGCGCGTGGCGCCGGGCGGGTTGATCGTAATTGCCGGCGGCAAGGACGATGGTATCGCCAGCCTGCGCAAGCGCGTCGGCGAACTGGTGCCGCTCGAGGGGCATCTGCCGAAATATCACGGCATTGCCTTCTGGTTCCGCCGTCCTGCCGATCTGACCGCCGCGCAAGTGCTGCGCGCCGCCAATCCCGCTCTGCTGGTTGAAGGCCGGTTCCGCACCGCGCCCGGCATGTTTTCGTTCGACCGGATCGATACCGGCTCGAGATTGCTGGTCGAGAACCTGCCCAATGATGTGCGTGGGAGCGTTGCTGATTTCTGCGCCGGCTGGGGGTATGTGGCTGCCGAGATGGCCGCCCGGTCACCGGGAATCTCAGCGCTCGACCTCTATGAGGCGGACTTCGCCTCGCTCGAAGCCGCAAAGCTCAATCTGGCAGAGGTTGGCCAGTCGATCACCAGGGATTTCTTCTGGGCTGATCTGCTGAAGGAGCCGGTCGAGAAGCGCTACGACGCGATCGCCATGAACCCACCCTTTCACCGCAGTCGCGCGGCCGAGCCGGAGATCGGCGCCGGCATGATCCGCGCCGCGGCCAAGGCCCTGAAGCCCGGCGGGCGGCTGTTCATGGTGGCCAACCGCCAGCTTCCCTACGAGCCGGTGCTGTCGGCTGCTTTTTCGAGCCATGCAGAGCTCGCCCGCGACGGCATGTTCAAGGTGCTTGTCGCGCGTCGTTAAAGCTTGATCCCGAAAAGTGGGAACCGGTTTTCAAAAAGATCACGCGCGAGAGAGCAGATGCGGCGCCGCGTTCAATGCAGATTGGCGACGCGCCGCGTCTCGTCGGTGACGTGAGCGTCGTCGACCCTGAACTTGAGTGGCGCCGGCCTGCCGAACAGGTAGCCTTGCACCACTTCGCAGCCGGCTGCCCTAAGCAGCGTCGCCTGGCTTTCGGTCTCTACGCCTTCGGCGATGATGCTGACGCCAAGCGCGCGCGAAAGCCCGACGATGGTCGAAACGACCGCACCGGAACTGGTGTCCGTGTCGAGGCGGCTGACGAAGGAGCGGTCGATCTTCAGCTTGCCGAACGAGAAGTCGATCAGGTAGCTCAGATTGGAATAGCCGGTGCCGAAATCATCGACGGCAACCGAGATGCCCATGTCTGCCAACTCCTTCAGGATGGTGGCGGCGCGGTCGCGGTCCTGCATCATCGCCGTCTCGGTCACTTCCAGTTCCAGCCGCGACGGCTTGATGCCGGTGCTGGTCATGGTGTCGCGCACGATACCGACGAAGTCCTTGGTCATGAACTGCACGGGCGAGATGTTGACGGCGACGAAGCAGTCTTCGGGCAGATGGCGCGCGTCGCTGCAGGCCTTGCGCAGCACCCATTCTCCGATCGGACCGATCATGCCGGTTTCCTCGGCGATCGGAATGAACTCCATCGGCGGGATCATGCCGCGTTCGGGATGCCGCCAGCGGATCAGCGCCTCATAGCCGACGATGCGGCCGGTCGGAAGATCGAGCTGCGGCTGGTAGTGAAGGTCGAAGTCGCCCCGCTCGAAGGCAACGTTCAGCTCGGATTCGACCCACTGGCGATGGTCGGCGACCCTGCCCATTTCCGCGTGGAAGACCGACCAGTTGCCGAGGCCGCTGGCGCGCGCATTCTGCAGTGCCAGATTGGAGCGGCGCAGGATGAGGACGGGATCGACACCGTCCTTTGGCATCGCCACGATGCCCACCGACAGGCTGACCGATTGCATGTGCGTGCTGAGCTCATAGGGATCCATCATCTCGTCGATGAGCCTCTCGATGGCACTTTCCAGTGACCCTGACACCTGATTGTCGGGGAGGAGGATCGCGAATTCACCGGCGCCGATACGTCCGATCACCGCGCGTTGCGGTAGGCAAGTCTTCAATCGCTTGGTGAACTCACGGATCAACTCGTCGCCCTGGCTGTAGCCGATGGCGTCGTTGATCTGCTTGAACCGATCAATGTCGATGTCGATGAGGAACACCGGCTCGCCGGTCCGGCTCGTCGCGCATGCCGCCTCGGCGATCTTGCCGACCATCGCCGGACGTGCCAGCAGGCCGGTCAGCTTGTCGAAATGGGTTTCCTCGAAGACGAAATCCGCCGATTCATCGACGCCGGCGAAGAAGGACATCGCGGCCACCGACGCCGCCAGTGCGCACAGGGCGGCCATCATCGCGACCATCATGTCCGCCGATATCCCGACAAAACTATCGCCGAGACCGTGCTTCAGGCCCCAGAGTCCGAGGACGAAACTGCCGATACCCGAGCTTGCTATGGTGAGCAGGCGGAACACCGGTGTTCGCTTCGGGTTGCTGACGGCAGACATTGAAAGGTCCCCAGAGTACAGGGCTTTCTAGTGGATATGTCCTTAAAATGAGTTTCCGCGAATGCGTCCAATTTTATTGGACCGGAAGTATTTCTTGGGCGGACTAGGGGTTGTTGATATTCAGGATTCCACTTCGGGCTTGATCGTGATTCAA
>NZ_JBWKME010000081.1:0-8143 GCF_056431085.1 Mesorhizobium waitakense
CGCATCGCCATGCGTGCCGACAAAACCGACAAGAGCTTTGCCGCGTTCATTCACCTCGCCGCCGCCATCATAAGCTCCAGATGAATATCAACAGCCCTTAGTGCATGTCGCCCAAAAGGGACCCTGGTTTTGGGAGAACGACACGCAGAAAACAAAAACTTTAAGCGCGTCGCTTGAATCTGTTCAACGCGACGCGCTTTAAGTCCACAGCGATCGCCGGCCCTGCCCTTGCCAAGGCCAAGGCTTTCCAGTTAATTCCGCGCGCATTCCCCTGTTTTCTTTGCGCGCGATCCCCGCGTGCTGCGGAGTGCGCGACATGTCCCTTCCCGAAAAAGCCTTTCCAGTCTCCTGGGACCAGTTCCATCGTGACGCCCGCGCGCTTGCGTGGCGGCTTGCGGGTGCCAACAAGGGGCAATGGAAAGCGATCGTCTGCATCACGCGCGGCGGGCTGGTTCCGGCTGCCATTATCTCGCGCGAACTCGGCATCCGCGTCATCGAGACGGTCTGCGTCGCCTCCTATCACGACTACACCAGCCAGGGACAGTTGCAGGTCCTCAAGGAGATCACCCCCGCCCTGCTGGCCGACGACGGCGCCGGCGTGCTGATCATCGACGACCTGACCGATACCGGCAAGACGGCAGGCATCGTGCGCGCGATGATGCCGAAGGCGCATTTCGCCACTGTCTACGCCAAGCCGAAAGGCCGGCCGTTGGTCGATACGTTCGTCACCGAAGTCAGCCAGGACACCTGGATCTATTTCCCGTGGGACATGGGCTTCACCTATCAAAAGCCGATCGCCGACGATCACGCCGGCTGATTCGCGACAGCGCGTTTAAATTTGCAACCGCCCCGGGCCCATTTGCTTGCGAAATGGTCCGATAGGTTACCATTTCTTGTGAATTCGACCTTTGTTGGCGGAAATTGGCCAGTGCATCCAAAGTTTTTACTTTTATTGCTGACAATTGGCCGTAAGATTCGTGAGGCGGCAAACGATTCTGGAGGCTGGGGCTAGCTTCTCCGATGTTGACAAGGCCAACGACCCACAACCATCTGGCCGAAAGGGTCCGGCGACTCTTCGGTACGGCGCCGTGCCGTCTGCAGGTTGCTGCCCTACCCTGGCGGGATACCGGTAACGGCGTCGAGGTCCTGCTGATCACCAGCCGCGATACCGGCCGCTGGGTGTTGCCCAAGGGCTGGCCGGAGGCCAGGGAGCCGCTCTGCGAGGCTGCCGCGCGCGAGGCCGGCGAGGAGGCCGGGCTGCGCGGAACGGTGTCGCACCTTGAGGCCGGTCGTTATTTCTACGCCAAGGTGTTGGCTTCCGGCGAAGAAGTGCCGTGCGAAGTCCTGGTGTTTCCGCTGCACGTCGACAAGATCGCCGATCGCTGGAAGGAAAAAAACTCGCGCACCCGCAAATGGGTCAACTCCAAGGACGCGGTACGCATGATCAACGAACCCGACCTTTGCCAGATCATCGCCTATTTCTGCGCCGACCCACATAGATTTCCCTGATCGGACGTCCGGCGCCAAGGGCCCGGTCCACACCTGTCAGGCACACCGGCACGGTTTTCGATGCGACGCCATGAATGGTTTGCTAACCATTCACGGATAAGAATCGTTCGGCGTGTTATCGATGGTGAACCCTGTAGACGCACTACCGGAAGATTCCGGCGAGCCCAAGCGCGAGCATCGTCCGCGCGTGCTCAAGGGTGGAACGATCATCACCGGGATTCAGAACTCGGAGGTCGGCTGCACGCTGCGCAATCAGCACGACAGCGGCGCCGAACTGAAGATACCGCTCGAGGCTCGGGTTCCCGATCGCTTCCTTCTCTACGTGCCACTCGACGGCATCGCCTATCGGTGCGAGGTTCGCTGGCGCCGCAAGGACCGCGTCGGGGTGCAGTTCACCGGCACCGAGCCAAAGCCGAAAATGCATTACGGCTAATCCCTCGTGATATAGCGGCAAAGTGATCGCCGCGCGGCAATTCTATCCCCGTTATCCACATATGTGACACACAAGATGTTGGGGTCACAAAAGCTACGCAAACGAATCCTTGACGGCGCAAAACGAGTCGCCTTTTATAGGCCATGCGCTCCTGTTGAGAGTGCGACCGGAAAGTTCTGAGCCCGGTCTTTTTCCCGGATTATGTGCGTTTTGCCTGCATTTGCGCCTGTTTACGAGGCCGGCGGAAGCGTTGGGGTTGTGAGGCGGTTGGGGACGATAGGGAGAATTGTCGGACTGGAATAAATTGTCTGTTAACACTATATTTAGTGTTTGCAGGCAAGTTCGACGCTAGATAGTGTGAATTTCCCTCGAGTGAGGGAATCGGAAAAATCAGTTTTGAGGGACCCGCGGGGTTCGTCAGCGTGTTGGACAGGCACTTCGCAAGGAGTTTGACCAGCAGGGCCGGCGGAGACTGCGAAATGGAGAGCCGGCCGTTTTCGAACGCCGGCAGGCGGCGGACATGCGCGTTTCGCCTTGGGGGCAGAAATCCCCTGACGAAAGCGCTATATATAGACAAAAGGGATCGGACCAATGCGCATCGAGCGTCGTTTCACCAAGCAAGGGCAATCGGCTTACGCGGAGATCGAATTCCGCAAGGCACTTTCGGAGATCAAGAATCCGGATGGCTCGGTGGTGTTCCGTCTCGACAATATCGATGTGCCGGCGCAATTCTCCCAGGTCGCCGCCGACATCCTGGCGCAGAAGTATTTCCGCAAGGCCGGTGTCCCCGCGCGGCTGAAGAAGATCGAAGAGAACGACGTCCCCTCCTTCCTGTGGCGCTCCGTCGCCGATGAGGCCGAGCTTGCCAAGTTGCCGGAGGCCGAACGCTACGGTTCCGAGATCGACGCGCGCCAGGTCTTCGACCGGCTGGCCGGCACCTGGACCTACTGGGGCTGGAAGGGCGGCTACTTCAAGGCGTCAGAAGAAGACGCCCGCGCCTTCCGCGACGAGCTTGCCTACATGCTGGCCACCCAGCGCGTGGCGCCGAATTCGCCGCAATGGTTCAACACCGGCCTGCACTGGGCCTATGGCATCGACGGCCCAAGCCAGGGCCACTTCTATGTCGACCCGTTCACCGGCAAGCTGACCAAGTCGAAATCCTCCTATGAGCATCCGCAGCCGCATGCCTGCTTCATCCAGGGCGTGCAGGACGACCTCGTCAACGAGGGCGGCATCATGGACCTTTGGGTGCGTGAAGCGCGCCTGTTCAAATATGGCTCCGGCACCGGTTCCAACTTCTCGCTGCTGCGCGGCGAAGGCGAAAAGCTGTCCGGCGGCGGCCGCTCGTCCGGCCTGATGAGCTTCCTCAAGATCGGCGACCGCGCGGCGGGCGCCATCAAGTCGGGCGGCACGACCCGCCGCGCCGCGAAAATGGTCATTGTCGACGCCGACCATCCCGATATCGAGGAATTCATCGACTGGAAGGTCAATGAAGAGCAGAAGGTCGCCTCGCTGGTCACCGGCTCCAAGATCGTCAAGAAACATCTCGAAGCGATCATGAAGGCCTGCGTCAACTGCGAAGGCCAGGACGACGACTGCTTCGACCCGTCGATCAACACCGCGCTGAAGCGCGAGATCAAGGCGGCCAAGAAGTCCGCTGTGCCGGAGAACTACATCTACCGTGTCATCCAGTTCGCCAAGCAGGGCTACACGTCGATGTCGTTCAAGACCTACGACACCGATTGGGATTCGGACGCCTACCTCACCGTTTCGGGCCAGAACTCCAACAATTCGGTGTCGCTGAAGGATAACTTCCTGCGCGCTGTCGAGGACGATGCCGACTGGCACCTCACCGCCCGCAAGGACGGCAAGGTCCTGAAGACGCTGAAGGCGCGGGATCTGTGGGAAAAGATCGGCTACGCCGCCTGGGCTTCGGCCGATCCGGGCCTGCATTTCAACACGACGATGAACGACTGGCACACCTGCGCCTCCGCCGGTGCGATCCGGGCGTCCAATCCGTGCTCGGAATACATGTTCCTCGACGATACGGCCTGCAACCTGGCCTCGATCAACCTCCTGCCCTACCGCAACGCCGACGGCACGATCGATATCGCCGCCTACGAGCACACCGTGCGGCTGTGGACCATCGTTCTCGAAATCTCGGTCATGATGGCGCAGTTCCCGTCGAAGGAGATCGCCAAGCAGTCCTATGAATACCGCACGCTCGGCCTCGGCTACGCCAACATCGGCGGCCTGCTGATGACGTCGGGCATTCCTTACGACTCCGACGAGGGCCGCGCCATCTGCGCCGCACTCACCGCGATCATGACCGGCACGGCCTATGCCACCTCGGCCGAGATGGCCGCCGAACTCGGCGCCTTCGCCGACTACGACCGCAATGCGCAGAACATGCTGCGTGTCATGCGCAACCATCGCCGTGCCGCCTATGGCGACAAGCAGGGCTATGAGAAGCTCGCCGTGAACCCGGTGCCGCTGGTCGCCTCCGACCTGAAGCAGCAGGACCTTGCGGTGCACGCCAAGGCCGCCTGGGACCGCGCCATCGAATTCGGCGAGGAGCATGGCTATCGCAATGCACAGGCGACCGTCATCGCGCCGACAGGCACGATCGGCCTGGTCATGGATTGCGACACCACCGGCATCGAGCCCGATTTCGCGCTGGTGAAGTTCAAGAAGCTGGCCGGCGGCGGCTACTTCAAGATCATCAACCGCGCCGTGCCGGAAGCGCTGCGCACGCTCGGCTACTCCGAAGCCCAGATCGGCGAGATGGAGGCCTATGCGGTCGGCCATGGCAATCTCAATCAGGCGCCCGCAATCAATCCCGGCGCCCTCAAGGCGAAGGGGTTCACCGACGACAAGATCGCGGCACTCAACGCAGCCTTGAAGTCGGCCTTCGACATCAAGTTCGTCTTCAACCAGTGGACGCTCGGCGCCGACTGGGTCAAGGAGACGTTTGGCTTCACCGACGAGCAGCTCAACGACTTCTCGTTCGAGATGCTGCCGGCGCTGGGCTTCTCCAGGAAGGACATCGAGGCCGCCAACATCCATGTCTGCGGTGCGATGACCCTTGAGGGAGCACCATTCCTAAAGGACCAACACCTCGCGGTGTTCGACTGCGCCAGCCCGTGCGGCAAGATCGGCAAGCGCTCGCTGTCGATCAACAGCCACATCCAGATGATGGCGGCGGCGCAGCCCTTCATCTCCGGCGCCATCTCCAAGACCATCAACATGCCCAACGATGCGACGGTGGAAGACGCCAAGGGCGCCTACATGCTGTCGTGGAAGCTGGCGCTGAAGGCCAACGCGCTCTACCGCGACGGCTCTAAGCTTTCCCAGCCGCTCAACTCCTCGCTGCTTGCCGATGGCGAGGACGACGAGGACGAGGCGATCGAGCAGCTGATCGCCGCACCGGCGGCGGCGCGCGCCGCACAGATCACCGAGCGGATCGTCGAGCGCATCATCGAGCGCGTGTCGCGCGAGCAGGAGAAGCTGCCCGGCCGCCGCAAGGGCTACACGCAAAAGGCCAAGATCGGTGGCAACACCATCTTCCTGCGCACCGGCGAATATGACGATGGCCGTCTCGGCGAGATCTTCATCGATATGAACAAGGAAGGCGCGACCCTGCGTGGCCTTCTCAACAACTTCGCCATCGCCATCTCGCTCGGCCTGCAATATGGCGTGCCGCTCGACGAATATGTGCACGCCTTCACCTTCACCAAGTTCGAGCCGGCCGGCATGGTGCAAGGCAATGATGCCATCAAGAGCGCGACGTCGATCCTCGACTACGTGTTCCGGGAACTCGCGATTTCCTATCTCGGCCGCAACGACCTCGCCCATGTCGACCAGTCGGACTTTTCCAACACCGCGCTTGGCCGCGGCATCAGCGAAGGCAAGACCGACGCGGTGTCGAAAGGCCTGACCCGTGGCGCCTCGCCGGTGAAGCTGGTGTCGCGGGTGAGCGGCAACGACCCGAAGGGCTTTGCGGCTCCTTCAGGTGCCCCTGCCCGCTCGGCGCCGACCGCCTTCTCCGGCTCCAACGTGCTGGCGCTGAAACCGGCCAGCGACGAAGCGGTCGCCTATAAGCGCGACTATGAGGAACGGGCGAAGGAATTGGCCGAGGACATCGCCTTTGAAGAAGCGGCGGGCGCTGCTTCCGTAGCCTCGGACACCACGGCGGCACTGTTCACTGACGCCGCGGCCAATGAAGCGGCCGAGGCAAAGAAACTCGCCAACGACCGTCGCGCCAAGTCGCTGCTCCAGGGCTACACCGGCAATTCCTGCTCCGAATGCCAGAACTTTACCATGGTGCGGAACGGCACGTGTGAGAAGTGCGATACGTGCGGCGCGACGAGCGGGTGTAGTTGAGGCTTCTTGAAATTGGTGCCACACCCAAAGTTGGGTACCTGAAAGCCAATGTTGTGTACCTGCGGCGTCGACCAAGGGGACGCCCCTGAAAGGCAAGTCCCTATTAGGGCAAGTTCGCTACTCGGCGCTGCCAGCGCCTGGCGATAGTCAAGCGGTTCGCGGCGGGCTCAGGCTTGCCGCGAAATGCCAGGTCGAACGAATCGTGAATCAACCCTGAGACGTAAAAACATGAGTCTGGTTGCAGAGCCCGAAATGGAAGATCAGGTGCCAGCAGAGCCGCGCCGCGGTCGCCGACGGGCGCTACCGGACAAGGTCAAGAACATTGTATGGGGCCGGGCTGCTGGACGGTGTCAGTATGCGGGATGCAATGCCCTGCTGATCGGCGACGATGTGTCGGGAGCTGCCAACGCTAACGCGGCCTATATCGGGCACATCATTGCGGACTCGGCGGATGGGCCGCGGGGCGATCCGATTCTGTCACCCAAACTCGCCCAGGACCCCGACAATCTGATGCTGGTCTGCGACCTCCACCATCGCGTTTTCGATCGCGAGATGGTCTCCGAGCATCCCGCGAATGTCCTGATGGCAATGAAGCGCCGCCATGAAGTCCGCATCCGGACGGTCACAGCCATCGACGAGGATCTGAGCAGTCATGTCATTCGATACGCTGCGAGGATCGGGACCAACGAATCCCCCGTGGCCAAAGGCGATCTCAAATGGTCGATGATCCCGGATCGCTATCCGCTTGATGACGGTTGGATCGATCTCGATCTCGCGACGCTCGATCTGCTCGATCACGAACCGGATTTCTGGCGCATCCAAGTCCGTAACCTTCGGACCGGCTTTGCCGAGAAAGTCCGCGGGCGGATGGAGCGGCAGGAAATCCCTCGCCTGACGGTGTTCGGACTGGCGCCGATCCCTCTCCTGTTCGAGCTGGGCCGTCTGATCTCCGATATCGCGACCGCGGACGTCCGGCAGTTGCTGCGCAGCCCCAAGGGCTGGAAGTGGGACCCGAAGGCTCCGCCGCTCCAGTTCAACGTCCTGCGGCCGCCCGGTCTGGTCGGCCAGGTCGCGCTGAAGCTGGCAATCAGCGCATCTGTCGTAGACGAGCGAGTCCACACAGTACTCGGCAACGATGCGGCAATCTGGTCCATCGAGGCTGACGGGGCCCATAATGACATCATGCGCAGTCAGGCCGATCTGGCCGAGTTCGCGCGTCTTTTTAGAACTACGCTGGACGCCATCAAGGTTGCCCATGGCGAGAACACGATCGTGCACGTGTTTCCCGCCGTTCCGGTTTCCGTTGCTGTCGAGGCTGGTCGCTCCTGGCAGCCGAAGGCGCACCCCGCTCTCAAGATCTACGACCAAAACAGGAAGCTGGGCGGCTTCATTTTCGCCCATGAACTTGAACACGCCAGTTAATCAGGAGTTTTTCATGAACGTGCATTTGCTCCCGACGATCACCCCAGAGGCCGACGAAGTTCTCGAAGACCTCGCCAAAGAACTTGAGATACCCGAGCGTCGATACGAACAGGCGGAGACGAGCTATAAGTCGCTGGGCGACTGGCTCAACCGACCGGAGTCGACAATTCGGCAATATGAGCCGCAGGTCCACGTCCAGGGGTCGTTCGGCCTCGGCACCGTCACGCCACCGCTCACCGCGGACGAGCACTACGACATCGATGCCGTCTGCGAGTTTCGTCGCCTGACGAAGAACGCGATCACGCAGGCCAATCTAAGGCTTGTTGAGATTCAGGATTCCGCCTGAGATTGGATTGTGATTCAAGCTTTGGATGGAACGATTCGTGCTGACGGACG
>NZ_JBWKME010000082.1:0-715 GCF_056431085.1 Mesorhizobium waitakense
GCAAAAGCTCGGAACGTTCACGATGGAGATCGTCAAGCGGTCGGACAGCGCGCAGTCGGCTTCTGACGATGAGCGCGGCGACAATCGACCGTGTTCTTCGCGGGGCTCGAGAGACCGCCGGAGGACGGGCACGGCGCCGCAGCGCGGTATCCACGGCGCTACGACGGAGCATTCCGATTCGTACTTTCTCCGACTGGCAGGACCCCTCCGCCCGGATTTGTCGAGGCTGACCTGGTGGCGCACAGTGGACCGGTGACGAGCGGCAGCTTTTATTCAAACGCTTTGTCTCACCGACATTGCGAGCGGGTGGACGGAATGCGCTCCCCTGCTTGTCCGCGAGCAGAAGCTGCTGAGCGAGTGCGGCGGCTCCTGCCATTCAAACTTCTCGGGTTCGATACGGACAATGACAGCGTGTTCCTGAATGAGACTGTGCGCGATTACGGCCGGGACGGTAGCATCGAGTTCACCCGCTGCCGGCCTTACCGCAAGAATGACCAGGCATTTGTCGAGCAGAAGAACGGCGCCGTTGTTCGCCGCATTGTCGGCTATCGCCGGCTGGAGGGACTTGAAGCCGCCGCAGCGCTCGCGCAGCTCTATTCGACGGTACGGCTGTTCGTGAACTTCTTCCAGCCGTCGTTCAAGCTGACATGCTTAAGGCCGAGCTCGTGGCAAGCCCTGGCGAAGGTTTTCGACCTGTAGCAGGAGCCGTTGTCGG
>NZ_JBWKME010000083.1:0-61023 GCF_056431085.1 Mesorhizobium waitakense
CAAATCACAAACGCCCGTCAGGCAGCAGCCGGCGGGCATTGCGCTTTGGGACGCCTCGCCGTCGATTCTCCCATCAATGTAAGTTGTCTCTGACGTTTCCATGCGGCGGAAATTGCCCATCTGTTGCAGCGTCCTGCAACACGTCGCCGTATAGGCGTCACGACATGGTGCGGCCGCGCGATCGGTTTTTCTCGGCCGCCGCGAGCAAGTCGACGAAGGCGCGCACCTTGGCGGGCCGGAACCGGGCCGGCGGAAAGACGGCATGGATGCCGCCGGTGGGTAAGCTCCAGTCGGTAAACACCGGCACCAGCCGTCCCTCGGCGATATCATCGCTGACGCTGTAGTCGGGAAATACGCCCAGTCCGATGCCGGCGAGCACGCAGGCAAGGGCGGCGGGGCTCTTGTCGCACATGATGATCAGATTGAGTTCGGTCAAAACCGTTTCACCATCCCTGGAAAACAGCCATTGGCCGATGCCGCGCAGCTGGGCGTTGCCGACCCAGGCCAACGATCTTGCCTGGCGCGGGCTGACGTCGGGCGGCAGGCTTGCCGCGAAGGCGGGGTTCGCCACCACGGTCTGCCGTATCGTGCCCAGGCGGCGCGCCTGGTTGGAGGAATCGGCGAGCCAGCCGACGCGGATGCCGAGATCGATCTGCTCGTCCACCAGATTGCTCACCGCGTCATCGAAGATCGCCTCGACGCGCATATGCGGATAGGTCTTCAGATAGGCGGCCATGACCGGGGCCACGATCTTGGTGCCGTAGTCGAGCGGCGCGGTTAGCCTCAGCGTCCCGCTCGGCTCGACCGCTCCGTGCGAGATTTCGCCATAGGCCGCCTCTGCCTCCCGCAGGATGATCATCGCGCGATCATAAAAGAGGCGACCTTCTTCGGTTGGCGTGACGCGCCGTGTGGTGCGCTGAAGCAGCGTTGCGCCCAGTTCCTCCTCGAGCTTGCCGATCTGGTGACTGACGACGGCCTTGGCGACACCAAGCCGGTCAGCCGCTGCGGTGAACGAGCCGGTTTCCATCACCGTGGTGAAGTAGGCGAGCCGATTGAGGTTCAGAAGTTCGGCCAAAGCGACAGCCTTTTTGTCTGATCAGATCAGACAGTTTGTATTATTGGACGCTGTTTATCGCAAGGCTGTCGCCGGTCATGGATGCGCCAACACATTCGACCGGTCGGTGGCCGGCATTTCCGCACCAAGGATGGCAGCGATCTTGAGCAATTCAGAAGTGACCTACCTCTTCGATCCGCTCTGCGGCTGGTGCTATGGCGCCACCCCGATGCTGGACAGCCTGTCGGCCGGTGGCGTGTGCGTCGAGCTGCTGCCGACCGGCTTGTTCTCGGGTGCCGGCGCGCGTCCGATGGATGAAGGTTTTGCCGCCCACGCCTGGGCGAACGATCAGCGCATCGAGCGGCTCACCGGACAGAAGTTCACGCAGGCCTATCAATACAACGTCCTCAATGTCCGCGGCACCTTGCTGGACTCGCACGCCGCCACACTCGGCATCAGTGCTGCCGGCCTGGTAGATCCCGGCCGTAGACTTTTCGCGCTGAAGACGATCCAGCGGGCGCGCTATGTCGACGGCCGCGATATCGTGATCGACGGCGTTGCCCAGGTGCTCGCCGCCGCCGGCATGAGGAGCGCCGGCGACCTGCTGAAGACGCCGACGGAAGAGCTGATGACGGCCCACCGCGAGTTGGTCGGCCGTGGCCGCGCGCTGTTCCAGCGCCTGCATGCCGATGGCGTGCCCGCTCTGGCGGTCATGCGCAACGACGCGCCCCGGCTCATCGGATCGAATGCACTGTTCGGCAGCTTCGACAATCTCGTCGCCCACATCGCGGCATGATCCATCCACCAGCAATCTCCAACAAGGAAACGGAAAAGACATGGCAAAAGTCGCTCTCATCGGCGCATCAGGCGCTGTCGGTTCGCGCCTTCTCAGGGAACTCTCCGATCGCGGCCACACGGTCACCGGCATTGCCCGTAACCCGGAAAGGATCGCGGCGCTGCCGGGCGTGACAGCCAGGAAGGGCGATGTCTTCGACAAGGAAGGCCTCGCCAACCTGATCCGCGGCCATGATGTGGTGATCAGCGCCGTGCATTTTCTGGACAGCGATGCCGACGCGCTGATCGCTGCCGTGCGCGCCTCCGGCGTGAAGCGCTATCTCATTGTCGGCGGTGCCGGCAGTCTCGAAGTCGCACCCGGCAAGCGTCTGGTCGATACGCCGGAATTCCCAGCGATCTACAAGGCTGAAGCGCAGAAGGGCGCCGACTTCCTGGACAGGTTGAAGACCGTCGGTGACCTCGACTGGACGTTCCTGTCGCCGTCCGCCATGTTCGTTCCTGGGGAGCGCACCGGCCAATTCCGTCTCGGCAAGGACACGCTTCTCGCTTCGGACAAAGGCAGCAGCATTTCGTTCGAGGACTACGCCATCGTCATGGTCGACGAGATCGAAAAGCCGGCCCACATCAGGGAGCGCTTCACCGTCGGCTACTGATCGAACGAAGGTTCAACCAAGCCCGGCCGATCTTGTCAGGCTTCTTTCTAACAGCGTCGGCGTTGCCGACGTCCATCAGTTCGATGAGGCGCGTCGAGTATCGTCTGCCTCCTGATCGCCGGCCCTGTTGGTCAGCGCGATGTGGCAGCAGCCGGAGCCGTGGCCCGGCGTCCAGGTGACGTTGTCGAAACGCACACCGGTTGCCTCGAACAGGCCGCGGTCGAAGGCGCCGGCAATACGGCAGAGCGTGGCAAGTTTCTCGTCACTGAGCCCGGCCTCGACCCAGGCGTCCTTCAGCGGGCAGCGTTTGACCTTGAAGGCAATGCGGTTATCGCTGCGTTCGACATCGGTCGGATACATGCGACCGCCGTCAGGGCTGATGGCCAGGAAGGCTTCGCCGATCGCGCGTGCATCGTTGGCGCCGAAGCTGGCGAAGGCGGCTGCGGCCACTTCCTTGCCGCGCTGTTCGATGGCGCGGATCATGATCGCTTCGGCTCGTTCTGCGCCAAGCTCTCCAGTCAGTTCTTCGAGGAACAGACGATAAAGATCGGCGCGGTTGCGAAAGGCGGAATCGAGTTCGCGCGACAGTCTTTCGGCTCTGGCTTCGGGGTCGGTCATGTTGGGGTCCTGATTTGTTGTTTGACCATGATCTTGTCCCGAAAACCGGATCCCACTTTTCGCCGGCGCGGTCCTTCGGTTCGGGGTCATGGTCGGGTTCTGTTCAATCTTGGCGCGGCCGCCACCAGTGCCTTGCCGATGCTAGATTGCGGCGCGTCGATGACGGTCCGGGCATCGCCGCTCTCGGCAAGCTGGCCGGCTTCGAGGAGGACGACGCGATGGGCGATCGCCCGGACGACGCCGAGATCATGTGAAATGAAGAGATAGGCGATCCGTTCCTGGCGTTGCAGGTCGAGCAGCAATTCAAGGATCTGCCCACGCACCGAGACATCGAGCGCCGACACCGCTTCGTCGAGCACGATCAGCGACGGCTTTGTCGCGATGGCGCGAGCGATGGCGACGCGCTGCCTCTGGCCGCCGGAGATTTCATGGATGGCGCGCGGGGCGAGATCTGCGGTCAGCCCGACGCGCTCCAGCAAGGCGGCGATGCGGCGCGGGCGCTCGGCGCGGGCGGCGATGCCATGGATACGCAAGGGGTCGTCGAGCACACGCGCCACCGTGGCGCGCGGGTTGAAGGCGGCAAGCGGGTCCTGGAACACCATCTGCAGGCGGGCGCGTCGCGCCCGGAGTGCTGCGCCACTCAAAGCCAGGAAATCATTGCCTTCGAATTCGATACGGCCTGCATCCGGTTCGATCAGCCGCAGCACCAGCCGCGCGATCGTCGATTTGCCGCTGCCGGACGGTCCTGCCAGCGCCAGCGTTTCGCCGGGGTCGATATGAAAGGAGACATCGTCGACGGCAGCGATGGTCTTGCTGCCGCGACGGTACCTCTTGGTGAGGTTGGAAACCGTGAGCAAGCTCATGCGTCGAGCCCGGCTCGGTTGAGCAGCGGCGCGGCGTCGAGGCCGATATGGGCATCGAGCAGCGTGCGCGTATAGGCTTGGGTTGGAGCACCAACGATCTCTGCCGTCATTCCGAGCTCGAGCAGTTCACCATGACGGAATACGGCAATCCGTTCGGCAAGCTCGGCCGCCAGCGCGATGTCGTGGCTGATGAACAGCAGCGTCATGCCGTCCTCTGCCACCAGCCGCCGGATCAAAGCGACCATCTCGGCTTGCACGATGGTGTCGAGCGCGCTGGTCGCTTCGTCGGCGATCAGCAATTTCGGACCCGCCGCGATCGCGGCGGCGATCGCCACTCGCTGCTTCTGGCCGCCGGAGAGTTGATGCGGAAAGGCCTGTAGGGCCGAGTCCGGGTCCGGCAGGCGGACGCGTTCAAGCAGGCTCTTTGCCTTCGCGTACGCCTGCGGCCATGTCAGGCCGAGATGGGTGTATGCCACTTCCGCGATCTGCTTGCCGACAGTCATGACGGGATCGAGGCTGGCGGACGGATCCTGGAAGACGAAGCCGGAGTCGCGGCCGCCGAGGGGCGCCTTGGCACCAGAGGATGGCGACGATGGCAAGAGCCAGTCAATGCGGCCTTCAATCCGGGAAGACCGCGGCATCAGCCCGGCAATCGCCAATGCCAGCGTGCTCTTGCCCGAACCGCTTTCGCCGATGATGGCCAGGCGTTCGCCAGCGACGATGTCGAGGTTGATAGTCTTCAGCGCAGCGACCTCGTTGCCGTCGCGGCGGTAGGTCACCGTCAGGTCGCGGATCGAAGCCAGTGTGGTCACGACAGGCCTCGTCTTACGGCAGTCGTTTCGACGATGCCTTCACCGGCGAGATAGACACCCAGTACCGTCAGCACCAGTGCAATGCCCGGGACGATCGACAGGAAGGGCGCGGTGCGCAGCACGGCGCGGCCTTCGGCGATCATGCCGCCCCAGGTCACCCTGTTGGGATCGCCCAGGCCAAGGAAGGACAAGGCTGCCTCGGTGAGGATCGCGGCGGCGACGATCACCGAGGACATGGCCAGCACCGGCGGCAAGGCGTTGGGCAGCACCTCGCGAAAGGCGATCGCCAGCGGATGCATGCCGATGACCCTGGCACCGGCAACATAATCGCGCTCCCGAATGGAGAGGACCTCGGCGCGGGCGACACGCGCGGGGCCGGTCCAGGTGCCGAGCGCGATAGCAATCACAACGATGCCGAGCGACGGTCCAACGACGCTGACGAACGCCAGCGCCAGCAGGAAGCTCGGCACGGTCTGGAAAGCGTCGGTGATGCGCATCAGCGCCTCGTCGACGAGGCCACCGGCAAAGCCGGCCAGCGTGCCAACCACGGAGCCGATGGCGAGCGCCGCCGCCGCTGCCGCCAGCCCGACGGCGAGCGAGGTGCGGGCGCCGTGGAACAGCTCGGCCAGCACGTCACGGCCAAGCCGGTCGGTGCCGAGCGGCAGCGACCAGTCCTGAAATGGCGGCAGCAGCGCTGGTCCGGCGATGGCTTGCGGGTCACCGGGAAACAGCAGCGCTGCCGACAGCGCCATGGCAATCAGCGCCGCCAGGAGGATGGCGCCGGCGACAGCCTCGGGTGTGCGCAGAAAACGGCGGAGCGGTCTCATGCGCCGGCCTCGCCGGCGCCGACGCGCGGATCGAGAAAGGCATAAGCGATGTCGACGAGCAGGTTGATGACGATGACCAGGACGGCGCTGGTGAGAATAATCCCGAGCAGTAGGGGAGTGTCCCGCGCGGCCACCGCTTCCTGCGCCAGCCGGCCGAGGCCGGGCACGGAAAAGACGCTCTCGATGACGACGCTACCGCCGAGCATTTGCGCCGATTGCAGCCCGAGCATGGTGACCAGTGGCAAGAGTGCGTTGCGGGCGACGTGGGCGAGGACGATGCGGCGGCGGGACAGCCCCTTGGCGCGGGCGGCCAGCACAAAATCTTGCCGCCAGACTTCTGCCATGCCGGCACGCATCATGCGCAGATAGAGCGCCAGATAGATGAAGCCCAGCGCCGAAACCGGCAGGATGAGGTGGATGGCGATGTCAGCGGCACGGTCGAGGCCGGTCTTGTCCGACGCCAGGGTTTCGATGCCGCCGATCGGCAACCAGCGCAGGTCGACGGCAAAGACGACAATCAGCACCAGGCCGAGCCAGAAACCAGGCACGGCATAGAGCGCCAGCGAGCCGATCGACAGCAAGCGGTCGCGAAAACTGCCCGGTCTGGCGCCTGCGTAGACGCCGAGTGCCGAGCCCAGCCCGAAAGAGAGTGCGGTGGCGCTGACCATCAGCAGCAGTGTGGTGGGCAGCCGCTCGAGGATCACGTCGCGGATCGGCCGGGAGAACGTCACCGACTGTCCGAGATCGAGATGCAGCAGCGCCCAGAGATAGTTGGCCAGCCGTGTCAGCTCCGACTGATCGAGGCCCCAGCGATGACGCAGCAGTTCGATCATACCGGCGTCGCCGCCGGTGGAGACGATGTAGGCGTCGACCGCGTCGCCGGGTGCTGCTTCGAGCAGCAGGAAGGTGCCGACAATGACGATCAGCAGCACGAAGATGCTGCCGACCAGGCGACGACGGAGGAGGATGAGGGCGCGGGTCACGGTGGCCCCGATGGCTGGTCACTGAGCCGCCTAATAAATATGCCGCGCCTGGGCGGCGCGGCCAGCCAATCTCCCCCCTTGAGGGGGAGATGTCCCGCAGGACAGGGGGGGGTATCGTCGAGCTCGACGTCTGTCCGTGCATCTACGACAGTTTCGCCGCGAACTTTCATCCGCGCGACTGTGTCACGATTCCAGATAGGTGTCCGCCCAGTTCGACACCGCCCAGCGCGGGTTGTTGGCAATGTTGCCGACGGTGTCGCGCGCGACGCTGATGAAGCTCCATTCGGCGACGTTGATCAGCGGCAGGTCGGCGGCCACCTGTTTCTGGAATTCCTTGTAGAGGTCGGTGCGGGCAGCGGTGTCGAGCGTCTCGGATGCCTTGGCGATCAGCGCATCGAGCGCATCGTTCTTGTAGCCACCCTGGTTGGAGAACGGCACGCCGTCTGGAATGCCGCTCTGCACCAGGATGGTGGTCGAGATCGCCGGGTCGCCGCGGAACACCGGCGGGCCGACCGCAAGGTCGAAGGCGTGGTCGGTGTAGACGGCCTTGATGTGCGCGGCCGAGTCGTTGTTGACCAGCTGGGCGTCGATGCCGATGGCGGCGAGTGCCTGGCGCAGATAGTCGCCGAACTGCTTGGTCTCGTTGAAATAGGGCGCCGGCAAAAGCTTCAGCGAGAAGCGATTGCCGTCGGCGCCCTTCTTGTAACCGGCCTCGTCGAGCAGCGCGTTGCCCTTGGCGACGTCGAAGGCATAGGTCGGCACGTCGGCGGTGTAGAATTGCGGATCGTTCTTTGGCACCGGACCGGTTGCGGTGGCGGCATAGCCGAGGAACACCGTCTTGACGACGAAATCCTTGTCGATGGCATGCGCGATCGCCTGGCGCACCTTGAGGTCGGCCAGTTCCTTGCGGCGATGGTTGATCTCGACGACGAGCTGATAGGTCAGCCCCTCATAGCCCTTGGAGATCACCTTGAGGCCCGGCACCTTGGAGATGCGGTCGAGGTCAGCCAGCGGCACGGCGGAAAAGGCGGCGAGCTGGATCTCTTCGGCTTCCAGTGCACTCGCCGCCGACGTGCGGTCGGGCAGCACCTGATAGATGATCTCGTCGAGATAGGGCTCGTCCTTGCCCCAGTAATCCGTGTTCTTCGTCAGACGGTAGTACTGGCCAGCCTTGTATTCGCCGAATTTGAACGGCCCGGTGCCGATCGGCGCGTTGTTGGCCGGGTTGTCCTCGATCTTGCCCACCTCGTAGATGTGCTTCGGCACGACGCTGCTCAGTGCCGGCAGCGCGTTGCGGATCAGCTGGAATGGGGTCGGCTTGGCGAATTTGAACACGGCGGTGAGATCATCCGGTGTGTCGACGGCAGCGAGATCCTTGAACACGGTGCGACCGAGATTCTGCAGAGGCTTCCATACCTGCAATGCCGAGAAGGCGACATCGGCCGAGGTGAACGGCTTGCCGTCATGCCATTTGACGCCATCGCGCAGTTTGAACGTGACGGAGAGCCCGTTGGCAGCGCCTTCCCAGCTCAAGGCCAGCCGCGGCGCAAGCCCGTCCTTGCCGTCGAAGGAGGCTTCAGCCAGCGTTTCGACGATCTTGCTGGAGATGAAAAAGACGCCGTTGGAGGCGACGATCGCCGGGTTGAGGTTGCGCGGCTCTGAATCGGCGGCAAGCACCAGGCGCCCACCCTTCTTCGGCGTCTGCGCCCAGCCGAATGTCGGCATGGCGGTGGAGGCCAGCAGCATTGCCGAGCTGGCAAGCATCTGGCGTCTGGAAATCGTGAAACCTGACATGATCGAACTCCGTCCTCTCCGCAACCCAACCGGGTGCGCCAATCCCCTCGGACGCCGGCGAGCCCGCCAGCGTCCTTGCGGTGGCGATTATGAGCCTTGCCGAGGGTTTCGCCAGAGACGGAATTGGCGCATCCTTGCTTGGCTTTGAAATTTTCGTCCGCTGGACCAGTTTGGAGGAGCGGTTCAATTCGATCGATCTGGTAGGACCAGATTTTGTTGAATGCGCTGACATAACGATATGGTGAGTTTGAAGCAGGCCATTTCGCGTGTTTCTGGCTAGACCAGAGCGAGCGAAATGGTGCAGATTTGATCCACAGCCAAGGGATCGGGAGCAAACGGCCGGCGATCTCGGGCAATTCAGGGAGAGAGAGATGAACATTGCTCAGGGCAAGAGTGCCGTCAGCAATATCCCGTTCGACCAGGCAAGGGTCGACCGGCTGATGGAGGAGGCAGGCATCGATGTGCTGCTGGCGACCTCCAAGCACAACACGCAGTATCTGCTGGGCGGCTACAAGTTCATCTTCTTCGCCGCCATGGATGCCATCGGCCACAGTCGCTATTTGCCTGTCGTCGTCTATGAGAAGGGCGGACCCGACCATGCCGCCTATATCGGCAACCGCATGGAAGGCGCCGAGCACCAGAACAACCCATTCTGGACACCGACCCTGCACGCCGCCTGCTGGGGCACGCTCGACGCAGCCAACCTCGCCGTCGAGCACCTGCGGAAGATCGGCAAAACGGGCGCCCGCATCGGCATCGAGCCGAGCTTCCTGCCGTCGGATGCTTACACGCTGATCCGCAAGGCATTGCCGGACGCCAAGTTGATCGATGCGACAGCCATGCTGGAGAGCATGCGCGCCATCAAGACCGATGCAGAGCTGGAGAAGCTGCGCACCGCTTCCGAACTGATCACCGATTCCATGCTGGCCACAATCGCCTGGGCAGGCGAAGGCACGACCAAGACCGACATCATCGAGCAGCTTCGGCGCGAAGAGACCAATCGCGGCGCGCATTTCGAATATTGCCTGCTGACGCTGGGCTCCAGCCATAACCGCGCCGCTTCACCGCAGGCGTGGAAGAAGGGCGAGGTGCTGTCGATCGATTCCGGCGGCAACTATCACGGCTATATCGGCGACCTCTGCCGGATGGGCATTCTGGGCGAACCAGATGCCGAACTCGAAGACCTGCTGGCTGAGGTCGAGACGGTGCAACAGGCGGCGTTCTCCAAGGTCAGGGCCGGCACGCTGGGCGGCGACATGATTTCACACGCCGAGGGTGTGCTGAAGGCCTCGAAGGTCGCGGCCTATGCGGATTTCTTCGCCCACGGCATGGGACTGATCACACACGAAGCGCCGTTCCTGATGACCAACCATCCGGTGACCTATGAAGGCACCTACGCGGCCAAGCCGCTGGAAAAGAACATGGTGCTATCAGTCGAGACGACCATGCTGCACCCGACACGGGGGTTCATCAAGCTGGAAGACACGGTTGCCGTCACCGACACTGGCTATGTGATGTTCGGCGACCGTGGCCGCGGATGGAACAGGGGTGGCGCTTCATAGGCGGATGGCAGGTGCTGTCCGGAAAACCTATTTGTCGCCCGCCGGCAGCAGCCTGAAATCCGGCAGCTCGCGCAGCACCAGTTCCGGTCCGGCTGGGGAATAAACGACGAAAAGCTGCATCGGCCCATCGCCGGTGTTGAGCGTCGAGTGAAAGCGGCTTTCCGGCACATAGATGGTGCAGCCGGGGCCGACCTTCTCGACCACCGGATTGCCCTTCTCGTCCTCAACCATCTGCTCGCCGTTGCCTGAGATGACGAAGATGATTTCCTCAGCGCCCGGATGGTTGTGGCGTGTGTGGCCCTTGCCGGAGGGCAGGTCGACGACGCCGCCGGAAAAGCGGGTTGCGCCATTCACCTCGGGCGCCACGGTCAGCGCCAGCCTGCCCCAGTCGAAGCCGAAGGCGCTGACGTCCTTGGGGTAGACAAACATCTTGCTCTTGTCGGTCATCTCTCATCCCTTCTTTTTCTTCTGGTCATGAAGCGAGACGGCCTTGAAATCAGCCGTCTGTTTGGCGATCGCGGCTTCCGCCGGCAGCCGTTCCATCGAGCTTGCGCCATAGAAGCCGTGCAGGCCCTTGCAGCGGTCGAGGATATAGCGCGCGTCATCCGGCATCGAGATCGGCCCGCCATGGCAAAGCAGGATGACATCCTTGCGCACCGAACGGGCCACGTTGGCAATTGCATCGATCTCGGCAACGCAATCGTCGAGCGACTTGGCCGAGGTGGCGCCGATCGAGCCGCCGGTCGTCACCCCCATATGGGCGACGACGATGTCGGCGCCGGCTTTTGTCATGGCGCGGGCCTCGTCGGGGTTGAAGACATAGGGCGTGGTCAGCAGGTCGAGCTTGTGCGCCTCGGCGATCATCTCGACCTCGAGCCCAAAACCCATGCCGGTCTCCTCGAAGCTTTGCCGCATCTGACCGTCGAACAAGCCGATGGTGGGAAAGTTCTGCACGCCGGAAAAGCCCATCGTCTTCAGCTCGGCGAGAAGCAGCGGCATGATGACGAACGGGTCGGTGCCGTTGACGCCGGCCAGCACCGGCGTCTTCTTGACCACCGGCAGCACCTCATAGGCCATCTCCTTGACGATCTCGTTGGCATTGCCATAGGCGAGCAGGCCGGCGGCCGAGCCACGCCCGGCCATGCGGTAGCGGCCGGAATTGTAGATGATGATGAGGTCGATGCCGCCGGCCTCCTCGGCCTTGGCCGACAGGCCGGTGCCGGCGCCGCCGCCGACGATCGGCACGCCCTTTTCGATCATTGCCCTGAACTTCTTCAGTATGTCCTTGCGCGGTATGGCGGGCATGTCTTGGATCTCACTGTCTGGCGATGTCGAGAAAGGCCGCAACGGCGGCCTTGGCGAATTCGGGGTCGTTGATGTGCTGCGGCAGGCGCGTCACGCGGCGCATGTCGTTCGGCTGGATGGTGCGCTCGATGGCTTCGAACAGAACGGCGTCGGCCTCTGGATCGAAGAAAGCACCGCCTTCGATGTCGAGCGCCGAGACACCTTTTTCCGGAATGAGGACATGCACCGGCCCCTCGCAGAGGGCGAGCCTGGTGCCGATCCATTCGCCGATTGCGCGGCATTCCTGCGCCGTGGTGCGCATCAGCGTGACGTTCGGATTGTGTTCGTACACCAACCGTCCGCGATAATGTTCCGGGATCGTCGACGGCGCCCAGAAGTTGACCATGTCGAGCGCGCCGACCGAGCCGACATAGGGCAGCCCGGTGCGGGCGATCGCGCCGAAACGATCCGCGGTCGCCGGCAGCACGCCGCCGAACAGCAGGTCGCAGACCTCCGTCGTGGTGATGTCGATCACCCCCGACAGCAGGCCGCTGTCGGCCAGCTTCTCCATGCTGCGGCCGCCGGTGCCGGTGGCGTGGAAGACCATGCAGTCATAGGTCGAGCGAAGCTGGTCGGCGATGGCGGTCACGCAAGGCGTGGTAACGCCGAACATGGTGAGGCCGATCGACGGTTTGCCATCGGCCGGCGGCGCCGGCCTGGCCGCCATGCCGGATATGGCCTGGGCGGCGTTGTGCAGGACGACACGGGAAAGCCGGTTCAGCCCGGCCATGTCGGTCACCGATGGCATCATGACGATGTCGGAGACATCGACATAGGGCGCGGTGTCGCCGGAGGCGAGCGTCGAGACCATGATCTTCGGCAGGCCGAGCGGCAGCGCGCGCATGCCCGACGTGATGATCGAGGTGCCGCCGCCGCCGCCAATACCGATCATGGCGGCAATGTCTTTTCGCGATTGGACAAAGCGGGCGAAGGCGATGCCCATGGCGGCGACCGCGGCGCCACGGTCATTGCCGCCGAGCACCGCGTCACGACCGCCGGGGTGGTGGCCGGCAATGTCCTTCGCGGTGATGTCCACGGCGATGGTCGCGTCGCGCGTCCCGACATCGACGCGGGAAACGACGGCGCCCGTGGCAGCGATCGCATCCGCCAGGAAGGCAAGTTCCTCGCCCTTGGTGTCTGCGGTGCCCACTACATAGATACGCTTCATTGCGTTCCCCAATCCAGGAAGGCGCAATGCTGCGCCCCTCCGCTCATTGCCAGGCCGCTCGACGATGCGAAGGTCATTGCAAATTTTTGAGACGCGCGTATCGTATTGATATGGATGTCTCACGTCAACAATCCACAGCAAGCGAGGACGCCGAGCGGGGAAGCGGCCAGGCGCTAGAGCGTGGACCGCGCGCGCGCACGAAACGGCTGATGCTGGAGACGGCGACAAGGCTGATGCAGGCGGGCGTCACGCCGTCGGTCAGCGAGGTTGCCGAAGCGGCAGAAGTCTCCCGCGCGACCGCCTATCGCTATTTCCCGAGCCAGGCGGCGCTGGTGAAGGCTGTCGTCGACGAGGGGCTCGGCCCAATCCTCACCTGGCAATCGACCTACGCCGATGCCGAGCGTCGGGTCGCCGACCTGTTCGACACCGCCATGCCGCGCATCGAGGCCTTCGAGGCGACATTCAAGGCGGCTCTGAAGCTGTCGCTCGATCAGTGGGCGAGGCGCCAGGCCGGCACGCTGGGTGGCGAGCCGGCTTTTACCCGAGGGCATCGCATCGACTTGCTGAAGGAGGCGATCGCGCCACTCAAGGGCCGCTTGCCGCCTCGCGACTTCAGGCGGCTGGCGCAGGCGCTGTCGCTGATCTTCGGCGTCGAGGTGCTAATCGTGCTTAAGGATATCTGGGGGCTGGACAGTCGCAGGACGAGGTCGGTCGCGCAATGGGCAGCCGGGGCGCTGGTGCGCGCGGCGATCGCGGAATCGACGGGTGGAGGAGACAGGAGCGATCAGGTGGTGGTCGTAAAATAATCCCTATCTGGTTCGACCAGATTTGCATGCCGACTACCAATATTAACCGCAGTGCAGAGGGTCGGACAATACCCGCGCGTATCACTGAGTAGGAAAATCATGGGAAAACAGGCAGATAAAGCTGAAATCCGATAGCAATGGCCAAGTCGAGATGCCAAGATAGGACTTGACGAGCATGCAAAATTGGTAATACCAGATTGGATCAGAAAAGCGGATCGAAAGTGAGGGCTGCGATCCATTTTCCGGCAGGGCGAGGAGGTCCGAAACCGGAAGGGTGCGATCACGGGAGGAACTACCAGGGCCGGCCCCGTTGTCGGCTCGCATGACAAGGTAGAATGCGCACAAGGGAGGAAATCATTATGCGCAAGTTTGTGACCAGCGTACTTGCTGGTATCGGCTTAACGCTTGCCTGCGGGACATCCGTCTACGCGCAGGAAAAGTCGCTCACCATCTTCTGGGCTGAATGGGATCCGGCCAACTATCTGCAGGAGCTCGGCAACGAGTACGAGAAGGAAACCGGCGTCAAGATCACTGTGGAGACCACGCCTTGGCCCGACTTCCAGACCAAGGCCTTTACCGAGTTCAACGCCCATGGCGACGCCTATGATATGGTCGTCGGCGACTCGCAATGGCTCGGTGCCGGCTCGACCGGTGGCCACTATGTCGACCTGACTGACTTCTTCAACAAGAACAAGGTCGGCGACGTGATGGCACCGGCGACGGTGAAGTACTACGCCGAATATCCGGGCGGCAGCAGCAAGTACTGGGCCATCCCGCTTGAAGGCGACGCGGTCGGCTGGTCTTATCGCAAAGACTGGTTCGAGGATCCGAAGGAAAAGGAAGCCTTCAAGGCCAAGTACGGTTACGATCTCGACGTGCCGAAGGATTTCAAGGCGCTGCGCGACATCGCCGAGTTCTTCTACCGGCCGGATCAGAAAAAATACGGCATCGCCATCTACACAGACAATTCGTACGACGCGATGGCGATGGGCTTCGAGAACGCGCTGTTCTCCTACGGTGGCGAACTGGGTGATTATTCGACCTACAAGGTCGATGGCTTCATCAACTCCGACAAGGCGGTCGCAGCGCTCGACGCCTACAAGGAGCTTTACAAGTTCACGCCTCCAGGCTGGGCCAAGTCGTTCTTCGTCGAAGACAACCAGGCGATCACCGAAGGCCTGGCCGCTATGAGCATGAACTACTTTGCGTTCTTCCCGTCGCTGATCAACGAAGCGTCGAATCCGAACGCCAAGAACACCGGCTTCTTTGCCAATCCACCCGGCCCCAACGGCGACCAGTTCGCCGCGCTCGGTGGGCAAGGCATCTCGATCGTGTCCTACTCGCAGAAGCAGGACGAGTCGATCAAGTTCCTTGAATGGTTCATCAAGGACGAGACCCAGAAGAAGTGGGCGGCGCTTGGCGGCTACACCTGCAGTGCCGCCGTGCTCAAGTCGCCTGAATTCCAGAACGCAACGCCCTACAACAAGGCCTTCTACGAGACCATGTTCAAGGTGAAGGACTTCTGGGCGGTGCCGGAATATGCGGAACTGCTGCAGCAGCTCAACCAGCGCGTCTATCCCTACATGATCGGCGGCGAAGGCACCGCCAAGGAAACGCTGGACGCTCTCGCGGGCGACTGGAACGCGACCTTCAAGAAGTACGGCCGCGGTCAGTAACAATCATGCCTCACGGAGGGGGCGTTGGTGCCTCCTCCGTTTCCTTTTCTGCAAACGGGAGCAGGGTCTTGGCGACCACGATGATCACCACGCTGGACAGGTCTTCAAGAGCGGCCGCGCGCGGCCTGAGCGACATTTCGATCCGCAACCTCTTCATCATCCCGACGGTCCTGTTCCTGATCGTCTTCAACATCTTTCCGCTGATCTATTCGCTGGGATACTCCTTCACCGATTTCCGGGCGTCGACCAACGCCCCGGCGAATTTCGTCGGGCTGCAGAACTATCGCGACCTGCTCAACGATCCCTATGTCTGGTCCAACTTCGCCATCACCGCGAAGTACGTCATCGTCTCGGTCTCCGGCCAGCTGCTGGTCGGTTTCGGCGTGGCGATGCTGCTCAATCGCGACATCCCGCTAAAGGGGTTGCTGACGACGCTGCTACTGTTGCCGATGATGCTGTCGATGGCCGTCGTCGGCCTGTTCTGGAAGCTGCTCTACGACCCTTCCTTCGGTATCATCAACTATGCACTCGGGCTCGGCACCTTCGAATGGCTGTCGGATCCGAAGATGGCGCTCTATGCCGTCGCGCTGACCGATATCTGGATGTGGTCGCCCTTCGTCATGCTGTTGTCGCTTGCCGGTCTGTCGGCGGTGCCGAAGCATCTCTACGAAGCCGCCGCGATCGATCGCGCCGGACCGTTCTACACATTCTTTCGCATCACGCTGCCGCTGGTCGCGCCGATCCTGATGATCGCGGTCATCTTCCGCACCATGGAGGCATTCAAGACCTTCGATCTTGCCTACATCCTGACCAGCCAGCCGACGGCCGAGCTGATCTCGATCCGGCTTTACAAGATGGCGTTCCAGGAATGGCAGACCGGGCGCTCCTGCGCACTCGCCTATATCGTGCTGATCATGGTGCTGGCCATCACCAACATCTACGTCAAATACCTCAACAAGGTGAAGGAGCGCTGAGATGGCTGCCGTGCGCACTTCTTCCGAAATCGGCTTCAACCGTGTCGCCATCGTCGCCGTCCTGGTGGTGACGATCATCTTCCTGGCGCCGATCTACTGGATTGCCTCGACGGCGTTCAAGCCACGCAATCTCGCCACCACCATTCCGCCGACGATCGTCTTCCGGCCGGAGATATCGCCCTTCGTCAAGCTGTTCGCCAAGCGTTCGCAGATGCGCAACCCGGCGTCGCCGGAGGAGTACGCAGCCGCTCCCTGGTGGGAGCGCGTCGTCTTCGACGGCGGTGAAAAGATCGTGCGTGACGGCAAGGGCCAGGTGCAGTGGTCGGGGTATCCGAGCCGCTTCCTGAACTCGTTGATCGTGGCCATCACCTCGACGGTGCTGGCGGTCGGCATGGGCACCTTCACCGCCTACGGCTTCTCGCGCTTCAAGGTGAAGGGAGAGGCGGATCTGCTCTTCTTCATCCTGTCGACACGCATGCTGCCGCCGGTGGTCGTCGCCATCCCGATGTTCCTGATGTACCGGGCGGTCGGGCTGAACGATACCCATGTCGGCCTGATCATCCTCTACACCGCCTTCAACCTGTCCTTCTCGGTGTGGCTGATGAAGGGCTTCATGGATGAGATCCCGAAAGAGTATGAAGAGGCAGCCCTGGTCGATGGCTATACGCGCATGGAGGCGTTCTTCAAGATCGTGCTGCCCGAGGCCGCAACCGGCATCGCCGCTACCGCCGTCTTCTGCTTTATCACGGCGTGGAACGAATATGCCTTCGCGCTGATCATGACCAGCCGCCGCGCCCAGACAGCACCGCCCTTCATCCCAAGCCAGGTCGGCTCCGGCCTGCCGGACTGGTCGGTGATCGCCGCAGGGACCTTCCTGTTCCTGCTGCCGGTCGCGATCTTCACCTTCCTGCTTCGCAACCATCTGTTGCGCGGCATGTCCTTCGGAGCGATCCGTAAATGAGCTTTCGCGCCATCAATCAGAAATATCTGGAACCCGGCAGCCAGGTGCTGATGGTGCTTGGCATCATCGCGCTCTGCCAGCCCTGGAACATGCTGCTGCACAGCTATGGGCTGACCATCATCCTGATCGGACTGATCGGCTTCAACATCACCTCGAAGATCGCGCCGGAGGAAGAGGCGGACACGGGACAGATGCGAAATCCGGGAGCACAGCATTGACCCAGATCGAGCTTCGCGGCGTCCAGAAATTCTTCGGCGCCGTCCAGGTCATCAAGGACCTCAACCTGAAGATCAGCGACAACGAGTTCATCGTCCTGCTCGGCCAGTCGGGCTGCGGCAAGACGACGACCTTGCGCGCCGTCGCCGGGCTGGAAACGATCGACGAGGGCGACATCCTCATCGACGGCAAACCGATCCAGCATTTGAAGGCCGCCGACCGCGACATCGCCATGGTCTTCCAGTCGTTCTCGCTCTACCCGCATATGAACGTCTACGAAAACATCGCGTTCCCGCTGCGCGCGACACGCAAGAGCAAGGCCGAGATCGACTCGGAGGTGCGCTCGGTCGCCAAGACGCTGCAGATATCAGACCTGCTCGTCAAGAAACCGTCGGCTCTTTCGGGCGGCGACATGCAGCGCGTGGCCATCGGCCGGGCGCTGGTGCGGCGGCCGAAGGCGATGCTGATGGACGAGCCGATCGGTGCGCTCGACGCCAAGCTGCGCGAGGAGATGCGGGCCGAGATCAAGCGGCTGCACATCAAGCAGGGGTCGACCACGATCTATGTCACGCACGACCAGATCGAGGCGATGAGCCTCGCCGACCGCATCGTCATCATGCATGAAGGCGTGCTGCAGCAGGTGGGAACGCCGGACGAGGTCTATTCGCACCCAGCCAACCTGTTCGTGGCGCAATTCGTCGGCAGTCCGGTGATGAATGTCGCCGACGCGGCGGTGGCCGAGACGGCGTCCTCGGTTTCGGTCTCGGTCGGCGGGGCTGTCGCCGGCTTTGAATTCCCGCGGGCGCTACTGTCGAAGCTCAATGGCCATGCCGGCGGGCAGCTCTCCCTCGGCATCCGGCCCGAAGGCGTCCTCATCCGTCGCGACGCGGCTGACGGGTTCCTGCCGGTCGAGACGCAGATCGTCGAGCCACTCGGCTCCTTCGACATCGTCGACCTCAAGGTCGGCTCCAAGATGCTGCGCGCCCGCACCAAGAGCGGCTTCGTCAGCGGTCCAGGCGAGAAGGTGTTCGCCCGGATCGATCCGGCTCAGGCGCATTTCTTCGACACGGCAAGCGGCAAGTCGCTGGGGGTGAGGCTGTGACGGCCGCAGGCCGCGAAAAGCCAACAGTTTGGTTTTTCGAACAGTCGAACGCCCGGAGCCATGGCGGAGGGCAGATCGTCCTCGCAAAGCATCGAGACAACTGACAATGGCCCATATCCAGCTCAAGAACATCTCGAAGACATTCGGCAATCACACCGCCCTGACCGGGCTCGATCTCGACATTGCCGATGGCGAGTTCTTCGTGTTGCTCGGCGAGACGGGCGCCGGCAAGACGACGACGCTGCGGCTGATCGCCGGGCTGGAGAAGCCTAGCGAAGGCCAGGTCTTCATCGACGGCGTCGATGTCGCCGACTGGGGTGCGGCAGAGCGCGACGTGGCGCTGGTGCTGCAGCAATATTCGCTCTATCCGCGCTACACGGTGCGGGAGAATCTCGAATTCCCGCTGAAGCCGAAGATCCGCCGGCTGCCCGACGCCGAGATCAAGGACCGCGTCGACCGCGCCGCCCGAACGCTCAGGATCGAGCACCTGCTCGACCGCAAGACCGACAAGCTGTCAGGCGGCGAGATGCAGCGCGTGTCGATCGGCCGTGCCATCGTGCGCAAGCCGCGCGTGTTCCTGATGGACGAGCCGCTGTCGGCGCTCGACGCCAAACTGCGCGAGGCGCTGCGCACGGAGCTCAAGAACCTGCAAATACAGCTCGGCGCCACCTTCCTGTTCGTCACCCACGACCAGATCGAGGCGATGTCGATGGGCGACAAGGTCGGCGTGCTCAACCATGGCCGCATCGTCCAGACCGGCACGCCGTACGAGATCTACAACAATCCGCGCGACACCTATGTGGCGAGCTTCGTCGGCTCGCCGCCGATGAACCTCATCGACGGCAAGCTGGTGAACGGCCGCGCGGTGATGGCGCCGCTGAATTTCGAACTGCCTTTTTCAGGGGGAGCCAAGGCGAGTGCGGCGACCGACGGCCGCCCGCTCGTCTTCGGCATTCGGCCCGAGGACGTCTATCTCGAGAGCGGCGCGCCGGTCGAGGCGCACGTCCACGACGTCGAGAACCATGGCGTCGAAAAGATCCTGACGCTGCGCGTCGGCGACGCGATGCTGCGCGCCACGGTGCCGGCCAGGACCGATGTGGCCATCGAGCAGCCGGTGCGCTTTGCCTGGAACCCCGACAAGGTGGTGCTGTTCGACAAGGGCAGCGGCGTCAATTTGCGCCACGCGTCATAGGCCGCAACCTCGCTATTTTGGCAGGTAGGTCTCATATGGCGTGTCGTTGATCAGCAGGATCACGCATTCGGTGTCAGACAGGCAGGCGTCGTCATGCATCTCATCGGCCTTCTGGGTCCAGTAGGACCCGGGAGGCAGCACGACCTTGGTCGCTTCGCCGCCATCCATCTGCCAATGCGCCCACAGCCCCTGGATCACCACCGCGCGATAGTCGGCGGTGTGCGCGTGAACAGGGGCGCGCCAGTTGCCCGGGACTTTCAGCAATGTTCCCGCCGGGCCCTTGGCGCGGTCGCCCCAAAGCGCGCCGAGGCGCTGCGGCTGGTCCGGGGCCTCGGCGACATAGGGAATCTTGTCGGTCGGCACGTAGCTGTCCTCAATGGCAAAGGCGCGCCCAGAGACCACGAGCATGGCGGCCAGCGCCAGGACCTTCAGATGATTTGACATCGGCTCTCCTCCTGGGCCGACTTGCCGTCGGCCCCTCATTGCTGTGCAATGGCAAGCTATTGCATGCAGTCAGCCCGGCAATGACATTGCGTCCGGAAGGCTTGGCAATTCATCCAATCCGGCTAGCCGGGGTTTGTTTGCTTTGACGCAATTCCGGGCGGAAAACCGCTTCACACTTTTCCTGGAATTGCTTCGGCATAGCCTCAACCCTCTTCAGAGGTGCCATTGGTGCGCAGATGGCTGGGCGCGATGCCGACGATCCGCTTGAACGCCCGGCTGAACGACGCTTCGGAATCGTAACCCAGTCGAGCGGCGACCACCGATACTCGCATCCGATCGTCCGTCAGCCATTGCCGTGCCTGATGCATGCGTACGCGGGCAACATATCTTGCCGGTGTCTCGCGGACGATGGTGGTGAAGCGTTCGGCGAAAGCCGAACGTGAGGCGCCCATCTCTCTCGCGAGGGCCTCTACCGTCCAGTTCCTGTCGGGCTGCAGATGAATGGCGACCAGCACGCGGCCAATGTCACGATCCCTGATCGCCGCGATCCAGCCGGTGGTGTCGCTGCCACTGTTCTCTACCCATGAACGGATGATGGAAGCGGCCAACACGTCGGCAAGCCGCGCCAGCATGCCGCCAGAGCCCGGTCGGTTTAGAGTGACTTCGCTTGCCATGGCTTCCAGCAAATGCGGAATGCCTGGCTCACCCGCCATCAGTTCGTGGGCGCGCATCATTTCCGGCATCATGCCCAGCAAAGGGTGCGATCCGCCCAGATTAAAGTGCATGCTGCCGCAAAACAGCAACGTCTTCGGGCCGCGGCCTCCATTCGAGACATTGAAGACGTTGTCCTGCAAAGGCTCGATGCTGTAACTCTCGATCGGCACGGCATGGACACCTGGCGCGCTGGCAAGGACATGCTCGGCGCCGCGCGGCAAAAGCAATGCATCGCCGGCCTTCAGGTTCAACCATTCCCCGGATGGCGAAAACAGCCAGCATCCGCGGCGGCCGATGAAGTGAAATCGCGCCGCCTTCTGGGCTGGAAACAACACGCCCCACGGCTCGCCAAGTTCGCAGCGGCCATAGTCGACGCCGTCCAGCCGCAATCCGCGCAGCAAGTCGGTCAGCGGACCGCTCGAGGCCGGCAAGATGTTCCTGGATGAGCTGAAATCCATGCGGATTTCCTAGCCTGGAATGATCAGCCAGTCACGGCCGCCGTACGGGCCAACCTACGTTAGCCGGCCTGATGGATATCGGCCTGCTCTTCGGCGCGAAGATGGCTGGGCGCAGAGCCGATGACTCGCTTGAAGGCACGGCTGAAGGCGGCATCCGATTCATAGCCGAGACGCGCGGCAACGACGGAGATCTTCATCCGGTCGCGGACCAGCCACTGCCGCGCCTGGTGCATTCTGACCTGGGTGACATATTTAGCCGGCGTTTCTCCGACGATGGTGGCGAACCGCTCGGCAAATCCCGACCGAGAGGCGCCCATCATCCTGGCCAGCGACTCGACAGTCCAGTCGTGGTTCGGTTCGAGATGGATGGCGGCCAGCACGCGCCCGATCTCGCGGTCCCTGACCGCCGCTATCCAGCCGGACGAGTCGCCGCAGCCGCGTTCGACCCATGAGCGGATGACGGTGGCGGCAAGCACGTCAGCCAGCCGCGCCATGATGCCGCCGGAGCCGACGCGCTCCATCGTCACTTCGCGTGCCATCGAGTCCAGCAAATGCGGAATCCCCGGTTCGTAGGCCTCTAGCTCGTGCGTGCGCATCACGTCCGGCATCATGCCGAGCAGGGGATGCAGGCCATCGAGGTTGAAATACATGCTGGCGCAGAACAGCAGCGTTCCCGGTTGGCAGTCCTTGCCGCACATCTCTGCGTTCGACGTGCAGTAGACGTCCTTGCAGACCTCTTCGAGTTCGTAGCCGTGGATCGGCCAGGCCTGGGCGCCGGGTTCGCTGGCCAGCACATGCGCCGCACCGCGCGGCAGCAGCACCGCATCGCCGGCATTCAGCTCCACCCATTCGCCGGACGGCTGCTTCAGCCAGCAGCCTCTGCGGCCGATGAAATGAAACCGCGCCCCGGGTTGAGCCGGGAACTGGATCCCCCACGGCTCCTTCATTTCGCAGCGACCGTATTCGACGCCATCGAGACGCAGGCCGCGCAATATGTCTGTCAGCGGGTCGCCAGTGATCGGGATTTTGGACGAATGGTCAAACATAATGGGGTTTCTAGCATGGAAACTCCAGGCGGTCACTCCCTATGTTGCGTTGCAGCCAAATGCTGCGCTGCAAACAAGATCGAAGACCGGCCACATAGCCAAGCCGAGATGGCAAGGCATGTAACGGGTGGAGTCCCGGTCGGTCGTTCCCTATGTGGCGCTGCAAACAGATCGGAGACTGACCATGGCCGAACCCGCGACAGGCGTCATCGACGCCACACTTCTGAATCCTGCAGATTCTGATGAACGAACCGAGCCGGCATGGGGCGCCGTGGTCTCGCTGGCGCTTGGAGTTTTCGGCCTCGTTACCGCCGAGTTCCTGCCGGCCAGCCTGCTGACGCCAATGGCGCGCGACCTCGGCGTCACCGAAGGCGTGGCCGGACAAGCGGTGACGGCGACCGCCATCGTCGGCGCCATTGCCGCCCCGACCATGGCCATCATCACCAGGCGCATGGACCGCAGGCTGGTGATGTGGATGCTGACGATGTTCCTGATCCTCTCCAACCTGCTGGCCACTTTCGCCTCATCGCTTACCGTGCTTCTGCTTGCCCGCGTCGTCCTCGGCGTAGCACTTGGCGGCTTCTGGGCGATGTCGGCGGCGATGGCGCTGCGGCTGGTACCGATGCGGCTGATGCCGCGCGCCATGTCGATCATCCTGACCGGCGTTTCGCTGGCGACGGTCTGCGCAGCGCCGATCGGCGCCTATGTCGGTGACATCTGGGGCTGGCGGACCGCCTTCATGATCGCCACTGTCGTCGGCGCTCTGGCGCTGCTGGTGCAGGTGGCCACCATTCCGAAGCTGCCACCCGTGGGCGTGGCAAGCTTCCGTACCTTGCTCGATGTGCTCGAGCGCCCCTCCATCAGGGTGGCACTGCTGGTCGTGCTGCTCGTTGCCTCGGGACACTTTGCCGGCTTCACCTACGTGCGCCCTTTCCTCGAGAAGGTCCCGGTGCTCGACATCGAGACGATCTCGCTGGTGCTTCTGGCCTATGGCGTTGGTGGCTTCTTCGGCAATGTCGCTGGCGGCATCCTGGCCGAACGCAACCTCAAGGCAGCCGTTGCGCTGGCGCCCTTGCTGATTGCGGCGGCGGCTGCCTCGATGCTGGTTTTCGGTGCCTCGCCCACGGTCGCTGCCGCCGCGGTTGCGGCGTGGGGCTTTGCCTTCGGCGCGGTGCCGGTCGGGCTGCAGAGCTGGCTGGTGCGGGCCGCGCCCGATCAGGCAGAAAGCGCAGGCGGGCTGATGGTGGCGACGTTCCAGGTGGCGATTGCGCTCGGTGCTGTCTTCGGTGGCCTGCTGGTCGACCATGCCGGCGTGGCCAGCGCCTTCGCCTATTGCGGCACGGCGACATTGCTGGCGGCGATCGTGGTGTTGGTGCGCGGTCCGAAGGGCGCCGAGTAGCCCCTCCCGTTGGAGCACACAGACAACGGCCCGAGAACCATCACGGTTTTCGGGCCGCTGCCGTTGCGATGGCAGCGACGAAGCGGTTGAGGCTGTCGGCGATATAGGCAGCCACGTCGGTCGCCGGGTCAAAGCTCCACCACAGCAACGAGCCTTGCCAATGCGACGCCATCAGCAGGCCGATATCGCTAGGCGGGTCAGGGCTTTCGGCAAAGCAGTCCGCAAGAACAGTGCACAAGGATGCCTTCCAGGCCGCACCCCGCGCCCTGAGCACGGGATCGCGCAGATCCTCGCGCAGGACAAGCAGGCCTTCGGCATAGGATTCGATACCGCCGTAACCCTGCGACAGCGCCACCAGGAATCCGATTGCGCCGGCCGGGGTTCTTGCCGCACCGGCTGCCAGCACCCTTGTCTTGGCGTCTAAACCGTCCCAGGCGTGCATCAATGTGCGCTGCTTAAGCTGTGCCTTGGTCTTGAAGCGCTGCACCAGCGTTGCGCCGGAGAGACCACAGGCCTTTGCCAGGCGTTCGAAAGTGAGCGCCTCCGGACCATGCTCGTGGATCAAGCGGTTCGCGGTTTCCAGCACCTGCTCGTCGGACTGGGTTTTTGGCCGGGTCATCTTGACATCCTAATATAACTGAATGATCATTTATATATGATGCTGGCGGCGCATGCCAGCCGATCGATGAATCTTCTTGGGAGAGTTCAATGAGGTTGCAAGGAAAAGTTGCCCTGGTCGCCGGCGGGACGCGTGGTGCCGGGCGAGGCATTGCGGTTGAACTGGGCGCTGCCGGCGCCACCGTCTATGTCACCGGGCGCACCACGCGCGCCCATCAGTCGGACTATGCGCGACCCGAAACCATAGAGGAGACGGCGGAACTGGTCTGCGCGAACGGCGGCAAGGGTATCGCCGTACAAGTAGATCATCTGGTGGCCGACGAGGTGCGCAGACTGGTCGAGCGTATCCGCGCCGAACAGGGCCGCCTCGACATATTGGTCAACGATATCTGGGGCGGCGAGAAGCTGTTCGAGTGGAACAAGCCGGTCTGGGATCACAATCTGGAGAACGGCCTGCGCATGCTGCGGCTAGGCATCGATACGCATCTGATTACCGCGCACCATGCGTTGCCATTGCTCATCGAACGTCCGGGCGGGCTGCTCGTCGAAGTCACCGACGGGACCGCCGAATACAATGCAGACCACTACCGCCTGTCGCCCTTCTACGACCTCGCCAAGATTGCTGTAACGCGCATGGCATGGGCTCACGCCGAGGATCTTGCGGCACACGGTGCCACGTCGATCTCGCTGACGCCCGGATGGCTGCGTTCGGAGATGATGCTGGAGGCTTTTGGCGTGAGCGAGGACAATTGGCGCGACGCCACCGCCAAGGTGCCGCATTTCGTCATATCCGAGACGCCGCGCTTCGTCGGCCGGGCCGTTGCGGCCTTGGCGGCGGATCCGGATCGTTCGCGCTGGAACGGGCAGTCGCTGTCCAGCGGCGGGCTGGCGCAGGTCTACGGCTTTACCGATCTCGACGGTTCGCGGCCCGATGCCTGGCGTTATGTGCCGGAGGTCCAGGACGCCGGCAAGCCGGCCGATGCAACGGGCTATAGATAGGGCAATCCGGTTGTTGCAATTCCGTCGGGAAAGCCGCGGTAGTTTTGCAATTGCTTCAGGCGGAACGCCCGTCGAACTCGAAGACTGGCAAGCTCGAAAGGTCCAGATCCGAAACGCAATGCATGTTGACGTAGGCGCTGCGTTGACTGCCTTCGCCGACATCCTCAGCGAAGGGGTGGACTCCACAGGTGCGGCAGAAGCGGTGCGCGATGGCATGGTTGCCGAATGTGTAGATGCCCAAGTCATCGCCCCAGGCCAGAACCTGCAAGGTCTCGTGCGGGATGGCACACAACAGGGCACCCTTGCGCGAGCAGATCGAGCAATTGCACCGCACGGCGCCGGTCAGCTCGGCTTCGAACTCGAAGGCGACCTTGCCGCAGTGACAACTGCCTTTGTAGAGCATCGGATACTTTCCTCGCTTTCGACAGGGTGCAAAACCGCCTGTGCCGGGTTAAGTCTCGGCAGGCCATGTGCCGGCCGCTACCTCTTAAGACGTTCAAGGCGTCCGGAGTCCGACACTGAAATGCAATCAGCCCGTGACCATCTCGAAACCATCCTCGCGCGCCTCGCCGCCCGTGCCGGCGAAGAACATGTGTTCACGAAGCTTTATGCCGAAGCCGCGCGGGCCGCGGTTGACGCCAGCGATGCCCGCAAACGAACCGGTGTGACGCTGGGGTCGCTCGACGGCACCATTGTCTCGATCAAGGATCTGTTCGATGTCGCAGGCGAACCTACCACGGCCGGCTCGCTCATGCTCAGGACCGCTGCACCTGCGCTGCGCGACGCCGCCATCGTTGGCCGGTTGCGGCAGGCCGGCGCGGTGATCGTCGGCAAGACCAACATGACCGAATTCGCGTTCACCGCGATCGGTGACAACCAGCATTACGGCACGCCCGGGAATGCCACCGATCCCAGCCGCATTCCTGGTGGTTCCTCCTCGGGTGCCGGCGTTTCCGTCGGCGAGGGGACGAGCGAAATCTCCATCGGTTCCGACACCGGTGGTTCGATACGCATTCCGGCAGCGCTCAACGGTGTCGTCGGCTTCAAGCCGACCGCTAGGCGGGTGCCTCTCACCGGCGCTTTCCCGTTGTCCGGCACGCTGGACTCGATCGGGCCGCTTGCCCGAACCGTCGCCCAGTGCGCCGCCGCCGACGCCGTGATGGCCGGCGAGGAAGCGGCAGCGCTGACGTCGATCTCCCTCGCGGGGCTTCGCGTAGGCATCCCGCGCGGCGTCCTATTCGAAGAAACGCAAGGCGAGGTGGCGACCGCGTTCGATCGATGCCTTCGCAAGGTCGAACTGGCGGGTGCAGGGGTGGCGGATCTGTCGATAGACGATCTGCTTGGAGAGATGCGCGCGGCGACCAAGCGCGGTTCGATCGCTGCCATGGAAGGGGCGGAGATCCATGCCGACTGGTTGGCGACGGGGGCATCGGTGCCGGTCGACCCACATGTCAGCGGGCCTTTGTCGCGGGCAGCTATGCTGCCGACGCCAGTTTACATCAGGACAATGCGTCGTCGCGCCGCGCTCGCGGCCGCCATGGACGAGCGGCTGGCATCGGTCGATGTGCTGGCCCTGCCGACCACACCGGTGACGGCGCCGACCATCGTTTCGATGGTCGACGATGCCGAACTGCGCGACCGCACCGAAGGCCTACTGCTGCGCAACACGCAGGTTGCCAACCAGTTCGACCTTTGTGCGATCTCGCTGCCGATGCCGGGCATGGTGCGCCCGGCAGGATTGATGCTGGTGGCGCGCAACGGCCATGACCGGCGCCTGTTGCGGATTGCTGCCGAAATAGAGTCGCTGCTTGGCGCTTGATCGACGCGGAGTATCAGTGCGACGAACAGTGCTTGCGTTCGCTTTCCTTGGCGGTGCGTACGATGCCGGTCGCAACCAGCCAGGGCAGGCTGTACTCCTTGCCGGTGATGGTCTGCGTGCGATGCTCGATCGATCCCCTGACGACGATCTTTCCGGCGTAAAGCGCGTCTGAAAGATCCGTTATCGCCTTGTCGGCCTGCGGCAATCCGCTGCTGTCGATCGACACGCCCTTGATGATGGTGCCGGTGGCAAGGTCGAGCGCGCTGTTCGACGGGCAGGGTGCCTTGAAGCAGCGCAGCCCGTTGTCGCAGTAGACATAGCTGCTCTCCGCCGTGGCAAGCGACGGCACGACGGCTGTCGAAGCGGTGGCAACAAACAACAGCGCGGAGCGAAGACTGGACATGGCAGCGAGCCTCGCCAGAAAATGAGGCGAAACGGCGATGCGTTACACGCTCGCAGGAAACCGCCGGCGGTAGTGATCGACCACTTCGGGGTTGCGCAGGTTGACCGGCAGTTTGTTGGCCAGCACCAGCAAGGCTTCACCGGCCGCGCCGACGCCCATGCGCATCATCGATTCCTCGGTGATGCCGGCCATGTGCGGGGTGATGATGACATTGTCGAAGCTGAAATAGGGATGATCTGGCGGCAGCGGCTGCGTCGAAAACACATCGAGTGCAGCACCGCCGATGCGGCGTTTCTGCAAGGCTTCGATCAGGGCGTCGTCATCGACGACCGGTCCGCGCGATACGTTGATCAGCAGCGCATTGGGCCTCATGCAGGCGATCCGCTCGTGATTGATCAAGCCGCGCGTCTCCGGCGTCAACGGACAGCACAGAACGATGATGTCGCTCTGCTCGACCAGGGCGCCGATGGACAGGAAGCCGACTTTCTCCGGCGCCGGCTGCATGCTGCGCGTCGTTGCCACCACCTTGAGGTCGAAACCATGCGCCGCGATATGGCCAACGGCTTGGCCAACGGCGCCAAGGCCGACGATGCCGATCGTCTTGCCGGCAAGTTCGCTGTTGGAATTGGCGTGCTCGCGGCCGGCGAGCCAGCCTTTCGCGCGCAAGTCGCGGTCGACGATGCGGAAGCGGCGAAGCAGGGCAAGTGCCGCGAACATGACGTGTTCGGCAACCGAGCGCGCGTTGACCGCCGGCACATTCGCCACCAGCACGCCGGCCGCGAATGCTGCTTCCATCGGGATCATATCGAGCCCGGCGCCATGGCGGATTGCAGCCCTCAGCTTCCCTGCACCCTCGAAGAGCTGTGGCGGCAGAGGCGCGCGCACGATGACAATGTCGGCGTTTTTCGCCTCGGCAACAAGCGTCGCTGGGTCGAGAGCAGAAGCGACAACAAGCTCGCCGGCGCCGGCCAGCATGGCCGAGGCGCGCGGATGCAGGGGGTGTGTGGTGAGGATGCGGGCCATGTCGGTCAGGCTCTTTCGAGCGTCGGGCTTTGAGGTTCCTCGCCATGGCCCTCGATCAGGCCCTTCCAGTAGCTCTCGGCGCCCTGCAGATGAGCGCTCATCAGCGCCTGGGCGAGATTGCCGTCGCGGCGCAGCAGCGCCTCGTAGATCTGGATGTGCTCGGCATGCGAGCGCACGCTGCGCTCGGGATCGTTGAAATAGATCGGCAGGCGCTGCTCGCCCATCATGTAGTAGACGCTGCAGACATTGTGGAAGACGCTGTTCTTGGTCGCGCGTACGATCTCAAGGTGGAATTCGCGGTCTTCCTTGGCCAGGCCCTCGCCTGCGGCGATGCGCTCTTCCGAAGCTTTCAGGATCTCGCGCAGACGCTCGAAATTCTCTTCGGTGGCGCGCGAACAGGCAAGCTCGGCCGCCTTGATCTCATGGATCTTGCGCAATTCGACCGTCTCGTAGATCTGGATCGGATCGAGCGGCAGGCCGGCGCGCGCGAACAGCGCCATCGCCTCGACGCTGGCCTGCTTGGTGTCGATGTAGATGCCGGACTTGGCCCTGCGCTCGACGATGCGCATGGCTTCGAGGATGGCGAGCGCCTCGCGGATCTGGCCGCGGCTGACGCCGAACTGCTCCGCCAGCTCACGTTCCGACGGCGTTCGGCCGGTCTCCTTGTCCGAATGGGAGAACAGGTAGGCAGCGAGTTCCGCGAGAAGGTTCTTTTCTTTCATTGTCAATCGCGTTGCGCGTGCGCCTCCAGGAGCCGCTCCGAAATGGTGAACCCCAGACCCGGCTTTTCCGGGATCGCTATCATACCGTCCTTGGCTTCGACAGTCTCTTCGATCAGATCATGGATCATCGGGTTGGCGCCGAGCGAATATTCGACGGTGAAACTAGCCGGCGAAGCAGCACAGATGTGCAGTCCGGCGAAGAAGCAGGGCGCGCCGGCCCACAGATGCGGCGCAAAGCGCAGGTTGAAGGCGCTGGCGATGGTGCCGATCTTCATCGCTTCGCTGATGCCGCCGCAGAAGGCCGGATCGGGCTGGAAGATGTCGGCGGCTTTCAGCACGGCAAGGTCGCGGAAGGCATAGCGCGTCGCCTCACTTTCGCCGGTGGCGATCGGAACGGCACCGCTTGCCCGCACTTCGGCCATGCCTGGCTTGTCGTCGGCGATGATCGGCTCCTCGAACCAGGCGAGGTTCAGATCGTCGACGAGGTGGATGAAGCGCTTGGCTTCGGCCACCGTGTAGGTGCCGTGGGCGTCGACCATCAATTCGACATCGGGGCCGAGCGCCTGCCGTGCGGCACGGACGCGGGCGGCGGAGATATGCGCGGCACCGTCCATGGCGCCGACCCGCATCTTCAGGGCCTTGAAGCCGCCTTTGGCGATATACGATTTCAATTGCTCGCCGATGGCGTCGGCGGACGCCCATCCTCCGGACGCATAGGCCGGCATGCGATCGAGCTTGCGGCCGCCGAGGAGCCGCCAGACCGGAACGCCAAGCGATTTGCCCAGGATATCCCAGAGCGCGATATCGACGGCGCTGATGGCCGCTATGCTCATGCCGCGCCGCGCCAGTTGCGGCATGGCGTGGCCGGCGCGGGCGGCGCTGTCGTGGCGAACGCCGTTGTAGAGCATCTCCCAGATGACGCCGATGTCGGCCGGATCGCGGCCGATCAATTGCGGCCCGACCTCATGGTTCAGCATGTGGACAAGCGCCCCGTAGCTGCCGGCGCTGCCGGCGGCGTTTTTGCCTTCGCCCCAGCCGACCAGCCCGTCATCGGTCTCGATGCGCAGGATGGCGGCGTCAAAGGTCGTCACCTGACCGAAGTCGCTGCGGTGTTGCCGAGCGGCTTCGATCGGGATGCGGATCCACCAGGCTTGGACGGTCTTGATGCGCATGGTCTTCCCCGGCCCTGCCGCCGGTCAGGGCGAAAGGGCAATTTCCCAACAGGCAGTCGACTACTTGATCAGCGGCAGCAACCTTTCTGCGGTGATGCGCATCTGGTCAGTGTAGAATTTCTCGGTCAGAACGCTGGAGCCGTGATCCTGGATGAACTTCAGCTGCTCGGGCGAAATGTCGACCGGATGGCGCTCGACCATGTCGGGATAGGGCGCGGCCGGCGTGCGGTCGACCGGGGCGACGAACTCGTTGGTCAGCGCGCCGTCGTAGCCGACCTCCTTCAGCGTGGCGACGATCTTCGGCCAGTCGATCTGGCCGAGGCCGGCGGCAAAGCGGTTGTTGTCGGCGACATGGAAGTCGAACAGGCGCTTGCCGACCTGCCGGATCGCGTCATAGACGTTAAATTCCTCCATGTGGATGTGGTAGGCGTCGAGGCAGACGCCGCATTCGGGGCTGACCGCGTCGGCCAGCGCTAGGGCCTGGGCGCCGCGATTGAACAGATAGGTTTCGAAGCGATTGAGCGGTTCGACGGCTATCTTGACGCCGACCTTCTTGGCGTGGCTGAAGCATTCACGGGTCGCGTCGACAACCCATTTCCATTCCTCTTCCTCGGTGCCATCCGGCACCACCTTACCGACCGTCGCCGGAACCAGCGTGATGATCTCGCCATCGAGTTCGCTGATCATCGTCAGCACGTCCTTGACATACTGCACGGAACGCTCGCGCTGGCCCTGGTCCTTGGCGGCGAGGTTGCGCTCGCCCAGCATCAAGGTCACCGCGCCCCAGCAGCGGATACCATGCTCCTTCAGCAGCGCCCGCGTCTCCTTGGTCTTGTACTGCTCGGGCTCGCCGGAAATCTCGATCGACTCATAGCCGAATTTCTTGATGCGCTTGAGCGTCGTCTCCAGCGGTTCCGCGCGCATCCAGTTGTGCGTCGAAAGGTGCATGGTCTGTCCTTCCCAAATTCGTCTTTATGGTTCGCCTGCGACATGCATCGCTGAAGGCGACGCAAGGGTTCATCCCCAAGGCATCCCCAGCCTTTTTTCGCAAACTGGTTCGACCAATTGGGCCTGAAGCGAGGTCTACAGCAATTTCCCATGGACGGCAAGAAGCGGCGGACTGCTGCGCTCACTCCGAATTATTTCATTGATTATATTGAGATATGTATCCCTTTTTTGCCTGCCTCAGGGGTTCGGGCGATGCACTACAAGACTTGACCAAATCTTCGTATTTGGTAATACCAGAATAGCGGCGCGCACAAGCGCCCGGTGTGAAAAGACCAAAGTGGCTGGCCCTGCTTCCAATCGGCGCTATGCTCGGTCGCGAGGAAAATGAGGGAGGATGCCAATGCCGACGACCATGAAGGGCCCTGGACTGTTTCTGGCGCAGTTTGCAGGTGACGCCGCGCCGTTCAATTCACTGGCTTCGATCACCAAATGGGCGGCTGGTCTTGGTTACAAGGGCGTGCAGATCCCGACCTGGGACGCGCGCTTGTTCGATCTCAAGAAGGCGGCATCTTCCAAGGCCTATTGCGACGAGGTGAAAGGCATCTGTGCCGACGCCGGCATCGAGATCACAGAACTGTCGACGCATCTGCAGGGGCAATTGGTGGCGGTGCATCCGGCCTATGATGCGCAGTTCGATGGCTTTGCGCCGGCTTCGGTGCACAACAATCCCAAGGCGCGTCAGAAATGGGCGGTCGAACAGATGAAGTTCGGCGCCAAGGCCTCGCGCAATCTCGGGCTGAACGCCTCTGTGAGTTTCTCCGGAGCACTGGCTTTCCCTTACCTCTATCCGTGGCCACAGCGCCCGGCCGGCCTGATCGAGGAGGCTTTTTCGGAGCTCGGCAAGCGCTGGAAGCCGATCCTTGACGTCTATGAAGAAAATGGCGTCGATGTCGGCTACGAAATCCATCCCGGCGAGGATGTATTCGACGGTGCCACCTTCGAGATGTTCCTCGACGCGGTTGGCGGCCACAAGCGCTGCAACATCAATTACGATCCGTCGCACTTCCTGCTGCAACAACTCGACTATCTCGAATTCATCGACATCTATCACGAGCGCATCAAGGCGTTCCACGTCAAGGACGCCGAGTTCAACCCGACCGGGAGGCAAGGCGTCTATTCCGGCTATCAGAGCTGGACCAACCGCGCCGGCCGCTTCCGCTCGCTCGGCGACGGACAGGTGGATTTTGGCGGCATCTTTTCCAAGCTGACGCAGTACAACTACGATTCCTGGGCGGTGCTGGAGTGGGAATGCTGCCTGAAGCACCCGGAAGACGGCGCGGCAGAAGGTGCACCGTTTATCCAGCACCACATCATCCGGGTGACGGAAAAGGCATTCGACGACTTTGCCGGCGGCACCACCGACAAGAAAGTGCTGCGCGGCATGATGGGGATTTAACGCGGCTTCCCTCCCGCTCGAGGGAGGGTGGTAGACGGGCCCGGGTAGGGTCAGTTCAACCGAGCTCTACCTCTACGACCCACCCGATCCGTTGCGCGGATCGACCTCCCGTCAAGGGGCAGGGATATTTCAGACACGAGGAGAAAAGACATGGTCGGCGCATCGAAGTCGGAAACCGGAGGCGGTCCGATCCGCTATGGCATGGTCGGCGGCGGGCAAGGCGCCTTCATCGGCGCGGTGCACCGCATCGCGGCGCGCATGGACAATGATTTCGTGCTGGTCGCCGGTGCGCTGTCCTCCGATCCGGCGCGCGCCAAGGCCTCGGCCGCCGAACTCGGGCTCGACCCGGATCGCAGCTACGGCTCCTATGCCGAGATGGCCAAGGCCGAGGCCAAGCGGCCCGACGGCATCGAGGCGGTGGCCATCGTCACCCCCAACAATGTCCATGTGCCGGCGGCCAAGGCCTTCCTCGAGGCCGGCATCCACGTCATCTGCGACAAGCCGCTGGCGACGACGCTTGCAGAGGCCAAGAAGCTGGCCGCCGTGGTCGAGAAGTCCGGCAAGGTGTTCGTGCTCACCCACAACTACACCGCTTATCCGATGGTGCGGCAGGCGCGCGAGATGGTGGCCAAGGGCGTGCTCGGCGACATCCGCATCGTGCAGTCCGAATATCCACAGGACTGGCTGACCGAGGACCTCGCCGCCACCGGCCAGAAGCAAGCGTCGTGGCGTGGCGATCCCAAGCAGGCAGGCGCAGGCGGCGCGCTGGGCGACATCGGTACCCACGCCTACAACCTGGCGCGCTTCGTCTCGGGACTGGAGCTCGATTCCCTATCGGCCGATCTCGACGCCTTCGTGCCGGGGAGGCTGCTCGACGACAATGTCAACGTCATGCTGCGCTTCAAGCCGGCCGGCAAGACGCATGCGGCCAAGGGCATGATCTGGGCCAGCCAGGTAGCACCGGGCCATGAGAACGGGCTGAAGCTGCGCATCTATGGCTCCAAGGGCGGGCTGGAATGGGTGCAGGCCGACCCGAACTATCTCTGGTACACGCCCTTCGGCCAGCCGAAGCAACTGATCACCCGCAACGGCGCCGGGGCGCTGCCGGTGGCGGGGCGTGTCAGCCGGGTTCCGCCGGGCCATCCCGAGGGCTACCTCGAAGGTTTTGCCAACATCTACCAGGAGGCCGCGCGCGCCATCCGCGCGGCGCGCAAGAAGGGCGGCAAGCCGGCAAAGGATGTCGTCTTTCCGACCATTCAGGACGGCGTCGAGGGCATGGCCTTCATCGAGGCCTGCGTGAAGTCGTCGAAGAAGAATGGGGCCTGGACGAAACTGTAACTTCGACCGGCGAGGGGAATTCACCGGGGAGGGGCGTCGATGAAAATCGGCATGTGCATGTTCCTGTGGACGACGGCGGTGTCGAAGAAACACGAGCCGTTGCTCCGCGACATCAAGGCAACCGGCTTCGATGGCGTCGAGATACCGATCTTCGCCGGCACGCCCGACGACTACAAGAAACTGGGTGAGTTGCTCGACCGTATCGGGCTGGAGCGGACCGCCGTGTCAGCGATGGGCGATCCGGCGATGAACCTGATCGCGGCCGACGCCGCGACCCGAAAGGCCGGCGTCGACTATATGAAATGGGCTATCGACTGCGCCGACGCGCTCGGCGCCAGCACGCTGAGCGGCCCGCTGCATTCGACGCTCGGTGCCTTTTCCGGCTCAGGGCCGACAGCCGCCGAAAAGAAGCGCTCGGTCGCTTCGCAACGCGCGATCGGCGATCATGCCGCCAAGAGGAGCGTCACCATCGGGCTCGAGGCGTTGAACCGCTTCGAATGCTATCTTCTCAACACGATGGCGGATCTGTCCGAGCATATCGATGCCATCGACCGGCCGCACATCAAGGCGATGTACGACACGTTCCATGCCAATATCGAGGAAGCCGACCCGATCGGCGCCTATACAAAACACCGCAGGAATGTCGTCCATATCCATATTTCGGAGAACGATCGCGGCGTGCCGGGGCGCGGCAATATCCCGTGGAAGGAAACATTCTCCGCCATCCGCAAGAGTGGTTATGACGACTGGCTGACGATCGAGGCGTTCGGCCGTTCGCTCAAGGACCTGGCGGCGGCGACCAAGGTGTGGCGCGATTTTTCCGAGAGCCCGGAAGCCGTCTATCGCGACGGCTACAAGCATATCAGGAACGGGTGGAAGAAAGCGGCATAGGGCGCGCCTGAAGCGCCGCGATCGCTAATTTTGCTCGGCCTGGATCCTGTTGTAGTCGTGGATGGTCCGGCTCAGCCTGCGGCGCAGGAAGTTGGATATGTTGTCGAAGATGAACACGACGGCCAGCGTCAGCAGCACCATGTAGAAGACGTTGGCCCAGTTGGAGTTGGTGCGCATCGCTTCCCACAATTTCAGGCCGATGCCACCGGCGCCGACGGCGCCGATGATGGTGGCGCCGCGGGTGTTGGATTCCCACTGGTAGAGCGTCTGGCTGATGAAGATCGGAATCACTTCAGGCATCACGCCATAGCGCTGCACCAGCAAACCGTTGGCACCTGTCGACTTGATGCCCTCGCGCGGCTTGTCGTCGATGTTCTCGAGGCTTTCCGAATAGGTTTTGCCCAGCGTGCCGATCTCGGTGAAGAAGATCGCGGCACTGCCGGCCAGCGGGCCAGGGCCGAAGGCGCGGGTGAAGAACAGCGCCCAGATCAGCATGTCGACCGAACGCATGAAGTCGAAGAAACGCTTGAGCACCTGGCTGAGCAGCCCGTTCGGCGTGATGTTGCGGGCGGCGAAGAAGGCAAGCGGGAAGGCGACGATGCCACCGAGCAGCGTGCCGAGAAAGGCCATGACGATGGTCTGCAACAACTTCGTCCAGACGTCGCCGTGCTGCCACTGGGCGTTGTTCCAGATATTGTCTCCCGCCAGCGCGAGGTTCGAGGTGCCCGGCTTGAGTTCGGGGCCGGACACGATGAGCGAGACCACTTCACTGGCCGACTTGCCGAAGAAGGGCGAGCGCGTGTCGAAGACGAAATTTGCCCAGCCGAGGAAGCGCTTGCGGACCTTGACGCGGTCGACGGTGACGCGCACTTCGCCGGCGAAGCCCATCTTGGCCACCACCTCGTCGTCATGAGCGGTGATCCAGTCCGGCACCGGGCCCGAGATCACCGGCTTGCCGCCGGTCAGCGACACCGGCACCGTCACGCCATTGGCCACGATCGTCGCCTTGGTCTTGTCGAAGGTGACGGACTTGTCCGGACCGTCGATCAAGACGCTGAAGGTGCCGTCCGCGTTCTTGATGACCCAGTCTGGATTCGGGTTCTCGCCAAGCGCGGAAAAGCGCGGGTATTTCGGTGTGATCTCGGGCTGGTCGAGCCGAAATTCCGGCTGCAGGTCGTAGCTGATCCACTGCGTCAGGAAGAGCGGCAGGCGTTCCCAGTGCGATTCCCGCAGCACTTGCGGCAGGCTGAAGAACCACAAGGCATAGATGAGGTAGAGCAGGATGCCCACGAACAGGAACAGCGGGGCAAAGCGCTTGTACGTCGGCCGCCGGAACACTTGCGGGTAGCGCTCCTCGATCGACCGGATTTCGTCGGCGGTCATCGTCGCCATGATCAAGAGCCTGATCCATCTCGATAGAACCGGGATGGGGCTCTATCTTTTGATTTTGCCATGGTCTTTTCCGAAAACCGGATTCCACTTTTCGGGATCATGGCTAAGCACCCATCAGGAAGGCTTGTTCGCCGACCAGCTTGCGGCGCAGCCAGGCGGAGAACTGGTCGATAATGAAGATGGTCGTGAACAAGAGCAGCACCAGGGCCAGTGTCTTGGCGCCGAAGCCGCGTGAGATCGAGAGTTTCAATTCCTCGCCGATGCCGCCGCCGCCGACGGCGCCAATGATGGTCGAAGCGCGCACATTGATCTCGACGCGGAGCAGCGTGTACGACATGAAGTTGGGCAGCACCTGCGGCAGGTCGGCGAAGCGCACCCGCTCGAACCAGTTGGCGCCGACCGCCCTCAGGCCTTCCTCGGCGCGCATGTCGATGTTCTCGTTGATCTCATAGAACAGCTTGCCGAGCGCGCCGATCGAATGCAGGCCGATGGCGATGATGGCAGCGATCGGACCGGTCGAGACGATGGCGGCGAAGAGGCCAGCAATGACGATCTCCGGAAAGGCGCGCAGCAGCTCCATGAAGCGCTTGACGACGAGCCTCAGCACCGGATGCGGCGTCAGATTGCGCGCGGCGATGAAGGAAAATGGCACGGCGAAGGTGAAGCCGATAAACGTAGAGACCAGCGCCACGTTCACCGTGGTCAGCATGAGCTCGAAATATTCAGGGATGTAAAAGCCGCCCCAGACATAGACGCGGCCGAGCGGAAAGTTGAATTCCTGGGTGCCGGTGTCATGCGGCGAGGCAATGTCGAACAGCGCCCGCCAGACGTCGTTCCAATCCTTGGGGATCAGCCAGCTCAGGAAATCCAGGATATGCGGCAGCCGGTCGAAGAAGTGCCCGGCATTGGCTTCGTCGGCGAACCACATGCTCGCAAACATCGCGGCAAGCAGCAAACCGACGCCAAGCACCGTATAGAGCCGGCGCAGCGATATCTGGCGTCGCCAGGCATCGGCCATCTGATGGGTGGCGGCGGAGGGGGCTGTCACGGAAGGGGTCATGATCGGACAAACAGAAAGGGCGGTGTTTTGAACACCGCCCTTCTGATTTTTGCCGTTAGCCGCCGATGGCCGCCTTACGGGCTTCGACGATGACGTTGTAGAAGTCCGCCTTCACCGGAACGTAGCCGGTGAAATCGCCGCCTTCGACGCCCTCGAAGCAAGCCTTGTCCTTGGCCGGCAGGGCCGTGAAGAAGGCAGTCAGCTTGGCGGTCATGTCGTCGCCGAGCGCGGTGCGCACGACCAGCGGGCCGTTCGGGATCAGGCCCGAGCGCCAGACTTCGACGAAGTCGTTGGGGTCGACGGCGCCCTTGGCGACTTCTTTGTGGAAGGTGCCGGAGGTGTAGCCGTTCTTGAAATCGCCGATGCCCGAGGAATCGTCCACCGCGACGTCGACCTTGCCGTCACGCACGGCCAGAACGTTGTTCTCGTGGCCGCCATTGAACTGGGTCGAAGCGAAGAAGGTTTCGTTCGAAGCGCCAGTGTCCTTCGGGATCTGGGTCAGCGGGATCAGATAGCCGGAGGTCGAATCCGGATCGGCGTAGCCGAGCTTCTTGCCCTTGGCCGACTTGATGTCGGTGATGCCGGAAGACTCGAGCGCCAGGCCGATCGAATAGTAGCCGGTGGCGCCGTCGGTCTGCTGGGTGGTGAGGATCGGGGTTACCGCCTTCGGGTCCTTGAGGGCGATGCTGGCATAGCCGGAAGCGCCGAGTTCGGCGAAGTCGAGGGTACCGCCGAGCAGGCCCTGGATGACCCCGTCATAGTCGGCGGCGGGGAACAGCGAGACCTTCTCGAAGCCAAATTCGGCCTTCAGATGGTCGGCCAGGCACTGGTAGTTGCGCAGCCGGTCGGTTTCGTTCTCGCCGCCAAGGATGCCGACGCGGAATTCCTTCATATCGGCGGCGTGGGCCATGCTGGTTGCCATGGCGAGCACCGAAACGGCGCTAAAAACCATCTTCCTGAACATTGGATATCTCTCCTGTGGGTTCCGGCCCCGCGCCGGTAGCGTTGGTTATTCTGACAGGTGCCCTTGACGCGGGCTGGCGATCCAGGTCGCTCTTTCTTGACCCATGATCTTTCCCGAAAACCGGTTTCCACTTTTCGGGATCATGGACTCAATATCCCGGGAATGCGGGCTCGAGCGGTCCGGCGGATGCAGTGATCTTTTGCTTGTAGGCGATGCTGGTCGAGGTGATGGCCTCGGAGATTTCGCCGCCATTGCTGTCGGCGCCATAGACGAGGCGGACGGCCTCGCGGTTGAGCTCTTCCGGCGGGCCGTCGAAGACGACCTTGCCGGCGGCCATGCCGATGATGCGGTTGCAGTAGGCGCGGGCAGTGTCCAGCGTGTGCAGATTGGTGACGACGGTGATGCCTTCGCGCAGATTGATGTCCTGCAGCGAATCCATCACCACCTTGGCGTTGAGTGGGTCGAGCGAAGCGATCGGCTCGTCGGCGAGGATCACCTTGGGCTGCTGCATCATGGCGCGGGCAATGGCGACGCGCTGCTGCTGGCCGCCCGACAACGTGCCGGCAGGCTGCATTGCGGTGCGGGCGATGTCGAGCCGTTCGAGCGCGGCGACCGCCTCGGCGCATTCGGCGCGGGAAAACATGCCAAGCAGGTTCGACAGGGTCGAACGGTGGTTCAGCTTGCCGAGCAGCACATTGGTCAGCACGTCGAGGCGCGGCACCAGGTTGAACTGCTGGAAGATCATGGCGCAGTCGCGCTGCCAGCGCCGGAGCGGCGAACCGCGCAACTGGGAGACCTCGGTACCGTCAAAAAAAATCGATCCCTGGCTGGGATCGATGAGACGATTGATCATGCGAAGAAGGGTTGATTTGCCAGCACCCGAACGGCCGATAATGCCAACCATCTGACCCTGCGGGATCGAGACGTTGATATCGCTGACGGCAGTGTTCTTGCCAAATCGTCGGGTGACGCCGCGGATTTCGAGCGTGGCTGACATGGTCGTTTCCAGTCCAGTCGCGTTGAAGGTCTGTTAAGAACTTCGCTAGCGCAGCGCCATGAACCTGCGGTGTCGGATTGATGTCAGTTTTGTTACCGCCCACAGGCGCGGCGTCAGGCGCCTGGTGGTGTCGATCAGCCGAGCACCTGCAACTCCTCGAAATGCTCCATGTCCCTGAAGCTGCAGAAGGCCGGCGCCTTGATCTCGATCGCCGGAGCCCGCCGCGCGAAAAGCGCGAGAGAGTCATCGAACAGTTGCTGCCATGCGACCGCCCTGTCATCCGCCAGACGCTGGATCGGATAGGCTAAGGTGATGTGGAAGACGTAGCTGTCGTGATCGGGATGCCGGTAGCCGAACGGCACCGCCAAGGCATCGCGCCATGCGCCCATGATGCGCACGTCCTCGTCGGTCGCGCCGGCGACGGTGAGGCCGGTCGGTACGATTTCGACCACCTTGATGTTGAACGGCCCGAAGCCCTTGAAACCCTTCAGGCGTTCCAGGTAGAGGCGGGTCATCGCGTCGATGCTGGTGTCGAGCGGCACGTCATGTGGCCAGTAGGGCAAGCGGCGGCGATATTCGATGATGCCCTGGAACAGCGTCATGTGCAGGCTGGAGACGGGGGTGAAGGCCAGCCGGTCGGCATCGGGCATCGCCAGCATCCGGTCGCGCACCTCAAGCACCACAGCCTCGGAGGGCGAACCGCTGACGAGATGGCTGACGACCGTGTTGCCGGGCTCGATCAGGAAATTGCCCGACATGTCGTAGCGCGTGCCGAGATGAACGGGTGGCTTCGGATTGGAGCCGGCAAAGAATCCGGCGAGCGAGGGTCTGACAGAAACAGGCATTTGCGATCTCCAGGGCAGATGGCGTCGTGCCCCGGCGATGTGTCAGGGATATGAAACAGGCTCACCCATGACAATGATGTGATGGCCTATCCGCCATATTTTTCCAGAAAGGCGTCGGCCGACAGTTCCCGGAAATCATCCAGTGCTGTCCGCAGCTTGGCATGGTCCCAGTCCCACCAGGCGAGCGCGTGGTAGCGTTCGGCGGTGCGGCGGTCGAAACGCTCACGGATCGGTCTGGCCGGCACGCCGCCGACGATGTTGTAGGGCGCGACATCCTTCGAGACGACCGCACCGGCACCGACCGCGGCGCCATCGCCGACGGTGACGCCAGGCAGGATGGTGGAGCCGTGGCCAAGCCATGTGTCGTGGCCGATGGTGACCCGCTTGGCGCGGCGCTGGGCGAAGAATTCACTTTCGTGCTCTGCGTCGTCCCAATAGTCGGAAGCGCGATAGGTGAAATGGTGCAGCGTCGGCCGCCATGTCGGGTGGTTGGTGGCATTGATGCGCACGCTGGCTGCAATGTTGGAAAACTTGCCGATCGTCGCGCACCAGACGGCGCAGTCCTGCATCAAGTAGGAATAGTCGCCGAGGATGCTCTCGGAAACCCGGCTTCGGTCGGCGATCTCGGTCCAGCGGCCAAGCGTCGAGTTCTGCACGTCCGCCGTCGGGTGGATCAGCGGCGTCTCTGACAACTTTTTCGTCATGCGGCGATTTTTCCGGGCGCGAAAGCGGTCACGTCGATGATGCGGTCGGCGACGGCCTCGCGCACGTCGTGGTCGTGGAAGATGCCGAGCAGGGCGACGCCCGCGGCCTTCTTGGCGGCGATGAGTTCGATCACCACGTCGCGGTTCCTGGCATCGAGCGAGGCGGTCGGTTCGTCGAGCAGCAGGATCGGGTGCTCGGTGATGAAGCCGCGCGCGATGTTGACGCGCTGTTGCTCGCCGCCGGAGAAGGTTGCCGGCGGCAACGCCCAGAGTTTTTCCGGCAGGTTGAGCTGCGCCAGCAAGGCGCGAGCCTTGCCGCGCGCGCTCTCGCGGTCCTCGCCGCGCTCGACCAGTGGTTCGGCGACGACATCCAACGCCGAGACGCGCGGCACGGTGCGCAGGAACTGGCTGACATAGCCGATCGTTTGCCGGCGTATGGCAAGCACGGTGCGCGGGCTGGCGGTGGCGAGATCGATCAGCCCATCATCGTGCTTGACGATGATCTGGCCCTCGTCGACGGCGTAGTTACCGTAAAGCATCTTCAGAATCGAGCTCTTGCCGGCACCGGAAGGGCCGCCGAGCACGGTGCATTCACCAGCCCTGATCGAGAAAGACACGCCAGCAATGACCGGCAATTTGACGCCGTCGCGCAGATGCATGGTGAAGCTCTTGGCGACGTCGGAAACAACGAGGGGCGTCGGCATCAGAAGGTTCTCCGGTCGGCATTCGATGGTGATCTTGCGTGGTGCCAGGCACCCCCCTCTGGCCTGCCGGCCATCTCCCCCTCAAGGGGGGAGATCGGCTGTCGCTTCGGGTTTCGCCATTCTCCAACGTTGCAGAATTGGCGAGGCAGAAAAGCTGCAAATCTCCCCCCTTGAGGGGGAGATGGCCGGCAGGCCAGAGGGGGGTGACTCAGCGCAAACACATCACACCTGCAAAATCGAGGAAACGAGCAACTGGGTGTAGGGCGCGCGGGGATCGTCGAGCACGCGGTCGGTGAGACCGCTTTCGACGACGCGGCCGTCCTTCATCACCATCATGCGCTGCGACAGAAGCCGCGCCACGGCAAGGTCGTGGGTGACGACGATGGCCGCGAGACCAAGATCGGTGACCAGGCCGCGCAGCAGGTCGAGCAGGCGTGCCTGCACCGAGACGTCGAGGCCGCCCGTCGGCTCATCCATGAACACCAGCCGCGGCCCGGTGACGAGGTTGCGGGCGATCTGCAGGCGCTGGCGCATGCCGCCGGAAAAGGCGCGCGGCTCGTCGTCGATGCGGTCTTCGTCGATCTCGACGTGCGACAGCCAGTCGACGGCCGTGGCGCGGATCTTTCCATAGTGGCGGTCGCCGACCGCCATCAGTCGTTCGCCGACATTGGCGCCGGCCGACACCGTCATGCGCAGGCCGTCAGCCGGGTTCTGGTGGACAAACCCCCAGTCGGTGCGCATCAGGAAGCGACGCTCGGCCTCGCTCATCCGGTAGAGCTCGCGGAACTGGCCGTCGCGCATGCGGTAGCTGGCGGTGCCGGAACTCGGCAGCAGTCGGGTCGACAGGCAGTTGAGCAGGGTCGTCTTGCCGGAACCGGACTCGCCGACGACCGCCAGAACTTCGCCAGGCCACAGGTCGAAGGAGACGTTGTCGCAGCCGACGCGCGAACCGTAGAATTTGGAAAGCGCCGAGACGCGCAGCAGCGGTTCGTCGGTCATGGGCGAGATCCTGGCATGAATTCGGTACTATCTGCTCCTGCCGTGATTCTGCCGGCGAGCAGGTCGAGAAATGCGTTGCCGATTTCGATCATCCGACGGGTCTCGATTGGACGCGACCAGTTGCCGAGTCCAATAAGCTCGATCGTGGCGGGCTCAAGCGCCTTTGTCTGAATCTCCAGTATCTTCAGAAGGCGGCTTATCGCGCTGGCGACCTTTTGCTTCGCGGATTGGTCATGCGCCACGATGTCCAAATCCGTCACAACGGCCCCTACAATCTGTATCTCGGATTGAAAAAGCCAATTGTCTCGGGCGATCATTTCCGGTGCTGACCGATCGGGATTGGCTTCGACGTGCAGCGCAAGCAAACGCAGCCAAAGACACAGCAGGCCATCGTTCATCCAGAAGCCCTTTTCATCAACTTCGACGAAGGAGCTACCCATCGGAGAGGCCTCCGGGGGCATGACTTCCCTCGCCGGCATCAAGGGCCGCCAGATGGCCGCGATGGCCCGCTTCACGCCGCTTCTCGCAGTGATCGGTGTCGGAGCAGACGAACATGTGACCGCCATGGTCGTCGAGGATGACCTCGTCGAGATAGACGTTCTCGGCCGCGCACAGGGCGCAGGGGTGGTCGAAGGTCTGCACCTCGAACGGGTGGTCCTCGAAGTCGAGGCTGACCACTTCGGTGAACGGCGGCAAGGCATAGATGCGCTTTTCGCGGCCGGCGCCGAACAACTGCAAGGCCGGCGAGCGGTGCATCTTGGGATTGTCGAATTTCGGCGTCGGCGACGGGTCCATCACATAGCGACCCTCGACCTTGACCGGATAGGCATAGGTGGTGGCGATGCGGCCGTGCCTGGCGATGTCCTCGTAGAGCTTCACATGCATCAGGCCATATTCCTCCAGCGCATGCATTTTCCGCGTTTCGGTCTCGCGCGGCTCGAGGAAGCGCAGCGGCTCGGGGATCGGCACCTGGTAGACCAACACCTGGCCCGCGGTCAGCGGATGCTCGGGGATGCGGTGGCGGGTCTGGATGATCGTGGCCTTGGCCGTCTCTGTCGTCACCGCGACGTTGGCGACCTTCTTGAAGAAGGCGCGGATCGACACCGCATTGGTGGTGTCGTCGGCGCCCTGGTCGATGACCTTCAGCACATCGTCGGGACCGATGATCGAGGCGGTGACCTGGACGCCGCCGGTGCCCCAGCCATAGGGCATCGGCATCTCGCGCGAAGCGAACGGCACCTGATAGCCGGGGATGGCGATGCCCTTGAGGATCGCACGGCGGATCATCCGCTTGGTCTGTTCGTCGAGATAGGCGAAGTTGTAGGTGGCGATGTCCGTCGGTTGAGCGGTCATTCCGCGGCCTCCCTCTTGTCGTCCGCCTTCACCGGGTTTTCGCGGGCGTCATATTCGGCGCGCATGCGGCGCACGAGCTCGAGTTCGGCCTGGAAGTCGACATAGTGCGGCAGCTTCAGGTGCTCGACGAAGCCGGTCGCCTGGACATTGTCGGAATGCGAGATGACGAACTCCTCGTCCTGCGCGGCGGCGACGACATCTTCGCCGAGTTCCGAAGCGCGCAGCGCCCGGTCGCAGAGTGCCATCGCCATCGCCTTGCGTTCGCTCTGGCCGAAGACGAGGCCGTAGCCGCGGGTGAATTGCGGCGGCGCCTTGGCCGAGCCCTTGAACTGGTTGACCATCTGGCATTCGGTGACCCGCACGCTGCCGAGCGGCACGGCGAACGGGAGTTCGGGCACATCCAGTTCCAGTTCGACCTCGCCGATGCGGATCTCGCCGACGAACGGATGGTTGCGGGCATAGCCGCGTTGGGTGGAATAGCCGAGCGCCAGCAGAAAACCCTCATCTCCGCGTGACAGCGCCTGCAGGCGGATGTCGCGCGCCATCGGGAATTCCAGCGGCTCGCGCGTGATGTCGCCCGGGACATGGTCCTGCGGCATCTCGCCATCCGGCTCGATCAGCCCTTCGCGGGCAAGGATCGGCGAGACGCGCGGCATGGCTTGCGTTTCCGTCTCGCGCTGCAGCGGCTCGGCAACATCGCTGCCGGCGGCAAGCTCGGGATCGAGCAGCCGGTGCGTATAGTCGAAGGTCGGGCCGAGCAACTGGCCGCCGGGCAGGTCCTTGTAGGTCGCCGAAACGCGCCGCTCGACCAGCATGGTGGCGGTGTCGATCGCCTTGGAATAGCCGAAGCGCGGCAACGTGGTACGGTAGGCGCGCACCAGGAAGATCGCCTCGATCAAGTCGCCGCGCGCCTGGACGATGGCAAGCGCGGCCAGCTCCCGGTCGTAGAGCGAGCCTTCGCTCATCACCCGGTCGACGCCCAGCGCCAGCTGCTCGACGATCTGGTCGAGGCGAAGGGCGGGCACCGAACGGTCGCCGCGCCGGCGGTCGGCCAGCAGGCTGTGGGCGTTGGCAATGGCCGCCTCGCCACCTTTTACCGCGACATACATCTCAGGCCTCCATCGTCTTGATGCGCGTGGTGCGCGGCAGGCAGGCGACGCCGTCTGATGTGGCGAGGATGATGTCGACGCCACGCGGAAAGCGCTTGATATTCTGCTTCCACTGTTCGACGAAATGACGCGGCATCGGCGCTGGCGCGATCGTGGCACTGGTTTCGATGCCGGGGCCTTCGAGCAGCAGCGGGACACCCGAAACGAGATCACTGACTTGCAGGATCAGCGTGGTGGAGCGGTCGGGATAGTCCTGGGTACCTTGCGAAAAACCATCGAGCGCCATCATCTCTGCTGGCGCGGCAATGAGCGCGAAATGTGCATCGGCCGGTGTGTTGGCCAAAGGGGCACCGGTGTGGAAACCAAGCCAGGATTTGATCGCGGCGGAGGCCTGCAAAGCGGGATCGAGCCAGAGCGGGGTGTCGTTGTCGCAAAGCGCCAGCGCTACGGCGCCGGCGGTCGCCGAAAGCGGCACCGGCGGGCGAGCGAAGGCCGGCAGGGGCTGCATGCTGCCCGGCCGCGCCATCGCGTCCATGACCGCGCGAAACACGGTCTGGGCGTTGAAGACCGGATCGGCGAAACCGCCTTCGATCGATTGCGCTGCGATGTCCATCAGTCTTCTCCGCGAACCATGGTGAAGAAATCCACCTTCGTTGCCGCCGTCTCGGCGCGGCGCCGTTCATGCGCCGCGGCCAGAGCCGACCGCAGCGGCGCTATGAGCCCGGTCTCGACCTCGGCGCGACGGGCCGGATCCTGCCACAGCGCGTCGGCTACGGCCGCCAGCCTCACCTTCTGCTTGTCGCGGCCAAGCGCATAGCAATGGCCGACCTGTCCGGACGGCAGCCGGACAGTGGCGCGGGTAACGGTCGCTTCGCCGACATTGAACGGAGAGCCGCCACCGCCGATGCGGCCGCGCACGGTGATCAGGCCGGTTTCAGGCCCACGCAGCAGCTCGGCTTCCGAAGGCAGCCCGGACTCGTTCCAGAGCCGGACGATGTTATCGCCGCTGGATTGTGCCAGTGTTGCCATGGCGGCCTTGCGCTCGGCCTGGTCGCGGGCTTCCTGTCCTCGCATGAGCCATATTCCTCTTGGCTAAATTTGTCTATTGATATAGACAACTATACAAATAATACCTATTATCTAACGCGAGTCCATGACGGGTGGATGACAAGCGATAGAACGCTGGGGGCAATTGATGGTCGGACAGCTGGCAGTGGACAGCATCGAGCGTCGTAGCGGTGTCTCGCTGTGGCGGCAGATTGCCGACAAGATCCTGCATGCGATCGCCATCGGCGATTTCGCCGAGAATGCAGCGCTGCCGCCGGAGGTTGCGCTGGCCGAGCGTTATGGCGTCAACCGCCACACGGTGCGCAGTGCCATTGCCGCCCTGGTGCAGGAAGGGGTGCTGCGGGCCGAGCAGGGGCGCGGTACCTTCGTGCTGTCGCGCAAGCGGCTGTCCTATCCGATAGGCGCGCGCACACGCTTTTCGGCAGGCCTGCAGGGGCAGGCGTCGGAACGGCATACCGTCCTGCTTGCCGCGTCGGTCGAGCCGGCCAGCCAGCGCGTCGCCGAGGGGCTTGGCCTTGCCAGGGGGACTGATGTGATCCGGCTGGAAACACGCGGCGAAGCCGATGGCCGCCCGGTATCGCGTGCTGCCGGCTGGTTCGAGGCCAGGCGCTTTGCCGGCATCGATGCCGCCATGACGGAAACCGGCTCGATCACCGCATCGCTGGCACGTTTCGGCATAGACGACTATCTGCGGCAATCGACCATGCTGTCAGCGCGCCATGCCGATGCCGCCGACCTCGCCGACCTCGACCTGAAGCCCGGCGCCATCGTGCTGGTCACGGTCGCCGTCAACGTCACACCCGACGGCCAGCCGATCCAGTTTTCCGAGTCACGGTTCCCGGCCGAGCGGGTCGAACTCAAATTGTCGGCGCTGTGAGCCGACACTGCCGGTTGCCTAGATTGTCGAATGCAATTCCCTTAGGGAAAGCGCTAAGCGCTTTTCCCGGAAAACCGCTTCACACTTTCCTGGAATTGTTTCTATCCGACCTCAATCACAGCCTTGATCAGACCGGATTTCGCATGTGCCCAGCGCGCGAGATCGCGAGGCGTGCCGGCCAGCGTGGTGCGGTGGGTGACGAGCTTGGCCAATGGCACGGCGCCGTTGCGGATCGAGGCGGCGACGTGGTTGAAGTCGGCGGGCAACGCATTGCGACTGCCGATCAGGGTCATCTCGCGCTTGTGGAATTCCGGATCGGAGAAGGTGATGTCGTCCTTGACGACACTGACCAGCACCAGTGTTCCGCCATGCGCGACATGGGCGAAGGCCGACTGCACCGACTGGGTGTTTCCGGTGGCGTCGAAGACCACATCGAAGCCTTCGCCAGCGGTCGCTTGCCCGACCAGATCGGACACCGCGCCGCGCGAACCGTCGAGGGTCTGGAAACCGAGCTCGTTTGCGGCAAAGGCAAGCCTTTCGCTGCTCATGTCGAGCAGCGTCACGTCAAGCCCGGCGATGCCGGCGAAGATGGCCGTGCCGAGCCCGATCGGACCGGCGCCGATGACCAGCGTGCGGGCGCCGGGATCGGCGCTTGCGCGCCGCACTGCATGCGCGCCGATGGCCAGGAACTCGACAGCGGCGGCGTCGGCCAGCGACAGGCCGTTTGCCGGATAGAGATTTTGTGCCGGCACCAGAATCCGTTCGCACATGGCCCCGTCGCGATGGACGCCGAGCACCTCGATCCTGACGCAGCAATTCGGCTTGCCGTGCCGGCAGGCGATGCACTTGCCGCAGGAAAGATAGGGATTGATGACCACCAGCTCGCCAGCGGAAAGTTCAACGCCTTCGCCGGTCTCGATGATCGTTCCCGACACTTCATGGCCCATGATGCGGGGATAGGCTAGGAATGGGTGCTTGCCTTCGAAGATATGATAGTCGGTGCCGCAGATGCCGACATGGCTGACAGCCACCAGCGCCCAGCCGGGAGGTGGCGCGCTCGGCGCCGGACGGTCTTCCAGAACGAGCTCACCAGGCGAGCGGCAGACGACGGCTTTCATGCTTCAATCCAGTTTGTCATGAAAATCGCCGGCCCATTTTCGTGACAGGGCCGGCGATCGATCTCAAATTATTGTCACTTGCCACCGCGGCGGCGCAGCCCGTCGAAATAGACGATGATGATGATCAGCGCGCCGGTGATGATGCGCTGCCAGAAGGCGTTGACGTTCAAGAGATTGGCGCCGTTGTTGATGGTGGCCAGAATGAAGGCGCCGAGCAGCGGCCCGTGCACCGAGCCGACCGCGCCGAACAACGAGGTGCCGCCGATCACCGACGACGCGATCGCCTGCAGTTCCCAACCCTCGGCCTGGGTCGGGTTGCCGATGCCGATGCGTGAGGCCAGCAACACGCCGACGAACGCCGCGCAGAGACCTGACAGTGTGTAAGCCATGTAGATGGTCCGCTGGACATTGACGCCGGACAGGCGCGAGGCCTCGGCATTGGAGCCGACCGAGAACAAATACCGGCCCCAACGGCTGTGATGGAGGAAGATGTAGGCCGGAATGCCGACCAGGATCACCATCCAGAACAGGTTGGGGACGCCGAGGAAGGAGTTGCGCGAGAACTCCTGAAAGGCATCGTTGTTGATCGAGATCGAATTGCCGTTGGTCATCAAAAGACCGATGCCGCGCAACGACGTCAGCGTCGCCAGCGTGATGATGAAGGGCGGCAGCCCCATCTTGACGATGCCGAAGCCATGGAACAGGCCAATGGCGACGCCGACCAGCAAGGTGATGAGGATGGCGAGGAAGACCGGGATGCCGGCATTGATCAGCATCGCGGCTATGACGGTGGCGAAGCCAACCACGGCGCCGACCGAAAGATCGATGCCGCCGGTGATGATGACGAAGGTCTGGCCGACGGCCAGGATGGCGATCATCGAGCCCTGGCGCAGCAGGTTCGAGATGTTGTTGGCCGAAGCAAAGCTGGATGTCGACAGTGACAGGATGACCCACAACAGCACCAGCAGCGCCAGCAGCGTCAGCCCGAACAGGGCATTGTAGTTGCGCTTCGGTTTTTCGGCAGGAATCGCCTCGGTGCTCATATCTGTTCTCCCAGCTTTTCTTGTTTCTCGGCGAGCGCCTGTGTGAGAATTTCCTCGTGGTCGGCGGTGCGGAACCCGTGCGTGGCCACCAGTTTGCCGCGGCGGAATACGTGCAGCGTGTCGGCCAGTTCGTAGACCTCGGGCAGGTAGGACGAGATCAGGATGATGCCGGCTCCCTTCGACAACAATACGCTGAACAGGCGGTAGATCTCGGCCTTGGTGCCGACGTCGACGCCGACCGTCGGCTCGTCGAAGATGAACAGCCTGGCGCCGTGGGCCAGCCATTTGCCGATGACGATCTTCTGCTGGTTGCCACCGGACAGGCTGGACGCCAGTGCACTGCGCGTCGGCGTCTTGATCCTGAGATCGGCGATCTGGCGGTCGGCCTGGGTCCTTTCCTGCGCATTGGAGATCAGCAGATTGTTCGAGATGCGCTTGTAGATCGGCAGGTTGAGATTGAGGCCGACCGAAAGGTTGAGGCACAGACCCTGATCGCGACGGCTTTCCGGCGCCAGCGCCATGCCAAGCTTGATCGCGTCATGCTCGGAGTTGATCTGGACCGGCTTGCCTTCCCACAGGATCTGGCCGGCCGATTTGCGGTGGCGGCCGTAAAGCGTGGTGACGAACTCGCTGCGCCCGGCGCCAATCAGGCCGTAGAGCCCGACGATTTCGCCGGCTCGGACCGTCATCGATACATTCTCGAAGCCTTTGCCGGAAAGGTTCCTGGATTCGAGGATCGCCGCGCCCGGTGTGAAATGTTCCTTGTGGTAGATCTGTTCGATCGAGCGGTTGATCATCATCTTGACCAGCTCCGCGTCGTTGGTCTCGGCGATGTTGCGGGTACCAACCAGCGTGCCGTCGCGCAGCACGGAAACACGATCGGCCAGCTCGAACACTTCCTCCATGCGGTGGCTGATGTAGATGATCGTCACGCCCTCGCCCTTCAGCCGGCGGATCAGGGTGAAGAGCTGGTCGGCCTCCTTGCGGGTCAGGTAGGCGGTCGGCTCGTCGAAGATCAGGAATTTGGTGCCGCGCACGGTGGCGCGGGCGGCGGCGATCAGCTGCTGCTGGCCGATGGTGAGGTCGCCGAGCGCGACATGCGCCGGCAGATCGAAGCCGAGATCGTCGATGATCTTCTGTGCTTCCTTGACCATGGCGCGTTGCTGCAGGATCCCGAAGCGCGAATTCTCCTCGCCGAGGAACATGTTGGCAGCCACCGTCAGGTGACGGCAGAGCACGACCTCCTGGTGCACGGCATTGATGCCGAGTGCCATCGCCTCATGCGGTGTCGCCAAGGCTGCCGGCTGGCCCTCCCAGATCACCTCTCCGGAGGTGCGCGGCATGACGCCGGTGAGAAGCTTGATGAGCGTTGATTTGCCGGCGCCGTTCTCGCCGACGATGGCGTGGATCTCGCCGGACTTGAAAGCGAGGTTGACCGGCTTCAGCGCGTGGGTGCCGGGGTAGCGCTTCTCCAACCCGCGCAATTGGAGGATGGTCCGCCCTGGTTCCAGCACGGGTGCCGGATGCAGGTCCTGCGCCGTCGACGTCATGACAATCCTCCCAGATTGGCCTCACGATTGGCACGCTTGCAAGGCAAGGATGCGCCTCGAAAGGCAGCCTAGCTCAAGCTTGTGGATTGCCAAGCCGTTTGTGCCGGCAGTGGATGTTTCCGGGGCGCGAGGCCCCGGAAACGATTTGGATGCGGTGGCTCAGAGCTTCGGGTTGAGCAGCGCGTCGATCTTCGGGTCTTTCATGTTGGCCTTGGTGACAAGGTTGGCGCCGGTGTCGACATTGGCCTCGACCTTCTCGCCCTTCGAGGCGGCGAGCGCCGTCTTGATGCCGTCATAGCCCATCCGGTACGGGTCCTGGACGACGAGGCCGGAAATGACGCCGTCATTGAGGAACTTGATCAGCTTCTCGTCGCTGTCGAAGCCGATCAGCCCAACCTTGCCGGCGAGTTTGTTCTCGGCGATCGCCTGGCCGACGCCCTGCGCCATGATCAGGTTGGAGGCGAAGATGCCCTTCAGGTCCGGATTGGCGGTGATCAGGTCGGTGGCGATGTTGAGGCCGGTGGTGGCCTGGCCGTCGGCATATTTGTCGGCGACGAGCTCGAGGCCCGGATATTTTGCCTTGAGCTGTTCCTTGAAGCCCTGGGCGCGCTGTTCCAGCGAGCCGGCACCGGGAAGTGCCGTGATCAACGCGACCTTGCCCTCGACCTTACCGCCATTGGCTTCGCCGATGGCTGCTGCAAGACCGTCCGCGGCGACGCGGCCACCCTGCACGTTGTCGGTGGTCAGGAACGAGGTGAAGGCCTTGGAGTCGGCGCCGGAGTCGATGCCGATAACCTTGACCTTGGCAGCGGCTTCGTCGATCGGCTTGCCAAGCGCCTTGGCTTCGGTCGGCGCGATGACGACGGCGGCCGGGTTGCCGGCGACGGCATTCTCGAGGATCGAGATCTGGCCGTTGACGTCGGTTTCAGCCTGGGCGCCGAGTTCCGGTACGTTGACACCCAGGTCCTTGCCAGCCTTGCGGGCGCCGGCCAGAACGATCTGCCAGTAGAAGGACGTGGTGTCCTTGACGATGATCGGAATGGTCACGTCCGCCGCCGAAGCCGGCGCCGAATGCATGACGCCGGCGAGCATCGAGGCTGCTGCCAGCGTCATCACGGCGCGGCGGTTGAGAATGCTGGTTACGAATTTCATTAGGAATCCTCCCTAAGTCGCCCGGTGAACGTTACGGAAGCTCCGTCCGGATAGGCGTGGCCCAAACAGAACTTTATCAATAAAAAACATTTACAGTGTTTTGATAGTGCATCGGCCCAGCCGATGCAAGCGGTGTTCCGCGTCAACCCTGCCGAGGTCTGGCAGGGGGAAATAACCGCGCCACTCCTCCCTTGCCGCCGTCAAACGCTCCCGTTCCGTTCTGTGAAGCCATGGAATATTAATTCCACTCGTTAGTCAATATGGAATGTTCATTCTTTCATGGGATCGCAAGAATGTGAAGCCCAGGTCACCTCTCACGGTGGGTGGATGGGGGCTTCACGCCAGCTCCTGCACCAGCGTATAGGGCCGGTATCTGGCGTATTCCGTCTGGGGCACGTCGACGTCGAGCAATTCGAGGTTGCGGGTCAGGTTTGCCAGCTTGGCGGTGCCGGTCAGCACCGTGGCGACCGCGGGTTCATGCAAGGCGAACTGGAACGCGGCAGCGGCCAGCGGATAGCCACCCTCGGTGGCGATCCTTTCCATCGCACCGACGCGGTCCAGCACATCGTGGTTGGCGGGCAGGTAGTCGAAATGCGCGCCTTGCACAGGCCCGGTCGCCAGGATGCCGGAGTTGAACACGCCGCCGATGACCAGTGACGTCTGTTGTGCCCTGCACAATGGCAGCAGTTCCGCTTCGGCGCTGCGGTCGAGCAAGGAATAGCGGCTGGCGAGCAGGATGCAATCAAGTGGCGCGCGACGCATCACATCGAGGCAGATCTGGACCTCGTTGACGCCAAGCCCATAGGCGGAAATGACGCCGGAACGCTTCAGTTCTTCGAGTGCCTTGAGGCCGCCATCCATAAACTCGCGAAAATGCAGTTTGGTTTTCTCGACGCCATGCGTATAGGCGCCGATGTCGTGGACGAACAGGATGTCGATCTTGTTGAGGCCAAGCCGCGCATAGCTGAAATCGACCGAACGCATGATGCCGTCATAGGAATAGTCGTAGTCCAGCGCGAACGGCAGCGGATCGACATAGGAGTGATCGGGTACATGGTCGTCCGGCACCGGGCGGAAGAGGCGGCCGACCTTGGTCGACAGCACATAGGAATCGCGCGGCTTGTAGCGAAGGAAGTCGCCGAAACGGCGTTCCGACAGGCCGAAACCGTAAAAGGGTGCGGTGTCGAAATAGCGCAGGCCGGCCTCCCAAGCGCCTTGCAGCGTCTCCATCGCCGACTCGCGCGAACAGGCACGGTAGAGGCCGCCGATCGCGGCGCCGCCAAAGCTGATCTCGGTGACCTCGAGCGCGGTCTGACCGATGCGGCGCTTGTTCATGCGAAAACCTCCCTGTTGCCGACCGTTGTCCGGTTGGCAGCCTTCAGATGTCAGTTCAATCTAGAGCAATTCCAGGAAAGACGTGTAACGGTTTTCCCGGGAAAAGCGCATAGCGCTTTCCCTTGGGAATTATGCAAAAACAACGGGTTAGAGCGTTGCACCAAGATGCCAGGGCACGAACTCGTTGTCGCCGTAGCCGAAATCCTCGCTCTTGGTCTTGCGGCCGGAAGCCGTCTCGACGATCAGTTCGAAGATCTCGCGGCCCATGCCGGCGATGGTTTTCTCGCCCGAGGCGATGACGCCGCAGTTGACGTCCATATCCTCTTCCATGGTTTGATACATGGTCGAGTTGCTGGCGACCTTGATCGACGGCGTCGGCCGGCAGCCGAAGCACGAGCCGCGGCCGGTGGTGAAGACGATGACATTGGCGCCGCCCGCCACCTGTCCGGTGGCCGAGACCGGGTCGTAGCCGGGCGTGTCCATGAACACCAGTCCGTTGCCGGTGACCTTTTCGGCATAGCCGAAGACGCCGTTGAGCGGCGTCTGGCCGCCCTTGGCGACCGCGCCCAGCGACTTCTCCAGGATGGTGGTGAGGCCGCCGCGCTTGTTGCCGGGCGAGGGGTTGTTGTCGATCGAGGCGCCATGCTTGGCGACGTGATCCTCCCACCACTTGACGAAACCGTCGAGCTTCTGCGCGATCTCCGGTGTTGCCGCGCGATAGGCAAGCAGGTGCTCGGCACCATAAATCTCGGTTGTCTCGGAAAGGATGCCGACGCCGCCGACGCCGGCCAGGATATCGACGGCTGCGCCCAGCGCCGGATTGGCCGTAATGCCGGACATGCCGTCGGAGCCGCCGCATTGCAGGCCGACGACGATCTCACTGACCGGGATCGGCTCACGCTTCAGTTGGCCGACTTCCTCCGCGATCTCGGCCAGCACCAGCATCGCCTTTTCGACCGATTTGCGCGAGCCACCCGCGTCCTGGATGTTGAAGTGGCGCTTGCCGGCGGCGGCGCCTTTCTGGCCATAGAGGGTGAGCTGATTGACCTCGCAGCCGAGCCCGACCATCAGCACACCGCCGAAATTGGGATGGCGGGCATAGCCGGCGAGCGTGCGATGCAGCACCATCATGCCGTCGCCGGTGCCGCTCATGCCGCAGCCCTGGCCGTGGACGATCGGGACGAAACCGTCGATGCCGGGATATTTCGGCAGCAGGGTCCGGTTGGCTTGGTCCGCGATGGCATGGCAAACCGTGGCCGAGCAATTGACGCTGGCGATGATGCCGATGAAGTTGCGCGTACCCGCACGACCATCAGCGCGGCGATAACCCATGAAGGTGCGGCTGCGGTCGGCTTCTGTTGCGTGCTCGGCCTCGCTCGGCGGCACTACGGGCAAACGGCCGGATTCGAAAACCAGATTGTGCGAATGAACATGCTCGCCCGGCGCTATGTCCTGTGTCGCGCGGCCGATTGCCTGGGCGTATTTCACCACGGCCTCGCCGGTGGCGATCGGCTTGATCGCCACCTTGTGGCCGGGCTCGATCAGCGCAGTGGCGACGGCACCGCCCGGCAGCGTGGTGCCGATCTCGATGCGGCCGTTGGCGACGGCCACATTGTCGGCGGGAGACAGAAGAATGCTGTTGGAGGCGTTCACGGGCGGTTTCCTGGGTGATCCTGGGATGCGCGGGCGGATTGACACGCGCCTGTTAAAAGATAATGTCTTTTATCGTGAAAAAACAGTTTTGCGTCAATTGTTTTTTCGCTGGGGAGTCCCGCATGTCCTTGGGTGTTCCGAAAGCGATTTTGCTTTTCAGGGGTCATCGGAACGTCATATTGCGCTTCAAGCCAGCAGCCGCAAGCGACGGCGTGCAACGGGTCAGGGATGTCGAAGAGCAACAACGTCTACAAGGATGCCTACAACAGGTGCCTCAGGCTGCTCGATGAAACACGCAGCCTGCCTTCGGAGCCGGAGCTGGGTACATTGCTTGGTGTCAGCCGGACGACCGTCCGCACCATCCTGGCGCGCATGGAAGAGACCCGGCTAATCGCCTGGAACAAGCGCGCCAAGACGGTGCTGCGCGAACCGCGTCCCGATGATTTCTTCCCCGAGGAAGAGACCGACACGCTGGCCGAGATCATCGAGCGGTCGTTCATGCGACGGCTGCTCGCCGGCGGCGCCGAGGCCGGCATGCAGATCAACGAGCTCGAACTGGCGCGCGAGATCGGCGTCGGCACCACCAGCGTGCGCGAGTTCCTGATCCGCTTCTCCCGCTTCGGCCTGATCGAGAAGCGCCGCAACAGCCATTGGGTGCTGAAGGGCTTCACCCGTGCCTTCGCGCTGGAACTGACCGAAATCCGCGAGATGTTCGAACTGCGGTCGGCGGCGGCCTTCGCCGCTCTGCCGCAGGACAGCGCGGTCTGGACCGATCTCGACCGCCTGGAAGACGAGCATCGCCTGCTGGCCAGCGAAATCGCCACCCGCTTCAACGAATTCTCGGAGCTGGACGAGCGCTTCCACCGGCTCATCCACCGGGCGTCGCACAACCGCTTCATCGTCGATTTCTACGACGTCATCGCCATGATCTTCCACTATCACTACCAATGGAACAAGGCGCAGGAGCGCGAGCGCAACGAGGTCGCGATTGGTGAGCATCTCGCCTATATCGCGGCGCTCAAATCGCGCGACCTCGGCAAGGTCGACGCCGCCTGCCGCAAGCACCTGAAGTCGGCGCGCCAGACATTGCTGACCTCGATCCCGGAGAGCCGGCCGCCCCTGAAACCCTGATATGCCGCGTTGCCGCAGCATCGAATTGCCGATTTTCGACCTGCCCCTCCCGTGATAGGTATCTCTCCGGTGATTGCTTGATGAGGCAGATTGTTTGAACGGCCGCGAGAAACGGTGGAGCATTCTGGTCGCGCTCGTCGCGGCACATCTGCTGCTGCTCCAGTCGACGCTCGGTGCGTTCGCCTTCGGCACTGCGCCGAATGCGTCACAACTCGATGCCTTCGGCAACGTCATCTGCACCCGTGAGGGTGCGACCCAGCTTCCCGGCGGCAACCCGCCGCCGTCGCATCTGCCGGCATGTTGTATGCTTGGCTGCAGCATGTTTTCGCCGGCCTTTGCACCGCCACCCGTTGCCGGGCTTGCCCTGGGCGCGCGTTCCTTTGAGGCCGTCGCCTTCGTTTTTCCGGCGGCCATCCATCTCGACTTTGCGCGTGAGCGCTCGCCGTCGAATCCGCGCGCGCCGCCGCGGACGGCCTGAGTCTGTCTGCCCGGCGGAACCTTTCGCGGGCGTACCCATCCAAACATCAAACTGTCCGCGACCGGTAACGGCGCGACCTTCACTTCATGGAGCAACCATGTCCCAATTTCTCCGCACTGCCGCGCGTCTCAGGTTCGGCAGCATTCGACGCAGCTTCGAGGCGGGTCTCGGCATCGCCGTACTGGCTTCTGCGCTGTTGTTCGCCGGCGCCCAGACCGGCTTCGCGCATGGGTTCAAGATCGGCGATCTCGAGATCGGGCACCCCTGGTCACGTGCAACGCCGGCCGGCGCCAAGGTGGCCGGCGGCTATTTCACGGTTACCAACAGAGGCAGCACGCCGGATCGGCTGCTGTCGATTTCCACCGACATCTCGGACAAGGCCGAGCTGCATGAAATGGGCGTCAAGGACGGTGTCATGACCATGCGGCCGGTTGCCGGTGGCCTGGAGATTCCGGCTGGCGGCAAGGTCGCACTGGCGCCTGGCGGCTATCATTTGATGTTCATCGGCCTGAAACGGCAACCCAAGCAAGGCGAAACCTTCTCCGCCACGTTGACCTTCGAGAAGGCCGGCACCGTCAGCGTCGACTTCGCCGTCGAGGGCATGGGTGGCGCCACGGACGACCACGCCGATTGATCGCACCATTTCGACAAAATTAGAAATCAGAGGGACCATCATGAACAAGTACCTTTTGTCGGCCGGTGCGCTTTTTCTCCTCGGGACAAGTGCTGCCTTCGCGCACATCACGCTCGAAACCCAGGAGGCGGCCGTCGGCTCGACTTACAAGGCTGTCTTGCGCGTTCCGCATGGTTGCGACGGGGCAAGGCGACCATCGCCTTGCGCGTGCAGATCCCGGAAGGGGTGATCGCGGTGAAGCCGATGCCGAAGCCGGGCTGGACGCTGCAGGTCAAGAAGGGCAAGTACGACAAATCCTACCAGCTCTACGGTCAGGCGGTGACCGATGGGGTCAAGGAAGTGGACTGGAGTGGTGGCAGCCTCCCGGATGAATTCTATGACGAGTTTGTTTTCCGCGCGACGCTGACGGCCGATCTGCCCGTGGGCCAGAAGCTCTACTTCCCTGTGGTGCAGGAATGCGACGGCGCCGCCGATCGCTGGATCGAGATCCCGGCAGCAGGGCAGGATGAAGACGCCCTGGAGAATCCGGCGCCTGGCATCAAGCTGTTGCCGAAGAAATGATGTCTTTCGGCGGCGCGCTCCGTTCGTGGAATGCGCCGCCATTTCATGGCAATGGCATGATCGCGATATCCTCACTGCGGATGATTCACATGGCCAGCAAGCTCGTCAGCCGGGTTGCCGTGGGCTCTCTGGCCATGATGATGCTGCTCATCGCCATGGCCTCGACTAGTCCAGCCTTTGCCCATGCCGCGTTGATCAAGACCGACCCGGCCGACGGCGCGGTGCTGGCACAGGGGCCGGCACAGTTCTCGCTGACCTTCAGCGAGCCGGTCTCGCCGCTGGTGCTGACGCTGGTGAAGCCCGACGGCACGCCGGTTCCGCTGACCGCTTTCCGCCTCAGCGACCAGACGGTCGAAATCGACAATCCGCAGGACCTCAAATCCGGCACGCATGTGCTGAGCTGGCGCGTCATCTCCGCTGACGGTCATCCGGTCGGCGGTTCGCTGCTGTTTTCCATCGGCGCGCCAACAGAGCCGCCGGTCGTCTCCGAGGCCGTCGATTGGCCGCAACGGTCGGCAATCTGGTTCAGTAAGGTTTTTCTCTACATTGGTCTTTTCCTTGGCGTCGGAGGCGCTTTCGCCCTTGCCTGGCTGACTCAGGGCGGGCCGGCCGGCCGGCGTTTCGTTATCGGGGCAATCCTATGCGGGCTGGTCGCGGCCCCGGCGTCGCTCGGCTTGCAGGGGCTTGATGCGCTCGGGGCGCCGCTCTCCCATCTGGCGCAGCCGGTCATCTGGCGGACCGGGCTCGATACCAGCTTCGGCTGGACGGTGCTGGCAGCCTTGATCGCGCTGGGGCTCGGCCTGCTGTCGCTGGCCGGGCCGCGCTTGGCCGCCAAGCCAGTCGCGCTGGCTGGACTTGCCGGTGTGGGTATTGCGCTGGCCGCCAGCGGCCACGCCAGTGCCGCCGAGCCGCAATGGCTGACGCGACCGATGGTGTTCCTGCACGGCGTCGGCATCGCCTGCTGGGCCGGCGCATTGATGCCGCTCGGCTTGGCGCTGAAAGGTCAGTCGGCGGAGGTCGCGCCATTCCTGCGGCGGTTCTCACGCATGATCGTGCCTGTGGTGGCCGTTCTTGTCACTGCCGGCATCGTGCTTGCCGTCATCCAGGTGCAGACGCCGGCGGCGCTGGTCAGCACCGCTTATGGCAAGCTGCTCTTGATCAAGCTCGGGCTGCTGGTCTTCCTGTTCACGCTTGCCGCCGTCAACCGCTGGAAGCTCACTGCATCGGCCGAGGCCGGAGCGACGGAAGTGCAGCGCAGGCTCGCCCGCTCAATCGGCGTCGAAATGCTGATCGTGCTGGCGATCTTCGCTGTCGCCGCGGGCTGGCGCTTCACGCCGCCGCCACGGGCACTGGCGATCGCCGCGGCTCAGCCGGTTTCGGTCCATATCCATGCGCTGCAAGCGATGGCGGATCTCAGCATCACACCCGGCCATGCCGGACCGGTCGTCGCCTCGATGATCATCATGACCGGCGATTTCGGACCGCTCGACGCCAAGGAGGTGACGCTGGTGTTGTCGAAGCCCGATTCAGGCATTGAGCCGCTCAAACGTGCCGCGACCAAGCCCGGCGATGGCAGCTGGCGTGTCGACGACCTCGTCATCCCGGTTCCCGGCCGCTGGACGGCGCGCATCGACATTCTGGTCTCGGACTTCGAGATGGTGAAGATCGAAGCGCCTGTCGATATCAGACCGTAAAAGCTGGACCGCCAAGTGCCCCGAACTCGGCCGATGCAACACAATTCGGCGAGGCGGTTGACGCGGCCCGAAAGGCCCGTCAATCATCTCGCCGAAGAATGGGCATCCCGGCAAACCGCGAGCTCGAACCAGCAAGATCCGAAAGCAGGGAAGAAACGATGGAAAAAGCCGAAATCGGCCTGATCGGCCTTGGCACGATGGGCTCCAACCTGGCGCTCAACATCGCCGAGCACGGGCACCGCATCGCTGTCTTCAATCGCACCAGGGCACGCACCGACGCTTTCGTCGAGAATGCCGGCGCGCTGAAGGACATGGTGGTGCCTTGCTACAGCCTGGAAGAACTCGCCGCCGCGATCCGACAGCCACGCCCGATCATCATCATGGTGCTGGCCGGCAAGCCGGTCGACGAACAGATCGAAGCCTTGCGTGGCGTGCTGTCGGCCAACGATATCGTCATCGATGCCGGCAACGCCAATTTCCGCGACACGATGCGGCGCTTCTCCGAGCTTTCGGGCTCGGGTCTGACTTTCATCGGCATGGGCGTGTCCGGCGGCGAGGAGGGGGCGCGCCACGGGCCGTCGATCATGGTCGGCGGCACCGAGGATTCCTGGAAACGCGTCGAGAAGGTGCTGACCGCGATCTCCGCCAAATTCAACGACGAGCCCTGCGCGGCGTGGCTCGGCACCGACGGCGCCGGCCATTTCGTCAAGACCATACATAACGGCATCGAATATGCCGACATGCAGATGATCGCCGAAATCTACGGCATCCTGCGCGACGGCCTCGGCATGGCGCCGAAGGATATCGGCACGGTGTTTTCCAACTGGAACAAGGGCAGGCTCAATTCCTACCTGATCGAGATCACCGCCAAGGTGCTGGCCGCAGACGATCCGAAGACCGGCAAGCCGGTGGTCGACATCATCCTCGACCGCGCCGGCCAGAAGGGCACCGGCAAATGGTCGGTCATCGAGGCGCAGCAACTCGGCATTCCGGCGACCGCGATCGAGGCGGCCGTGGCGGCGCGCGTGCTGTCGTCGATCAAGGACGAGCGGCTGGCGGCGGAAAAAGCCTATGGCAGTATCGGCGTGACGAAGATTTCCGGCGACAGGGACGCATTGCTTGGAGATCTCGAACTGGCGCTTTTCGCCGGCAAGATCGCGGCCTACGCGCAAGGCTTTGCGGTGATGAGCGGCGCCTCCAAGGAGTTCAACTGGAACCTGCCGATGCCGACCATCGCCAGGATCTGGCGCGCCGGCTGCATCATCCGCTCTCAGATGCTCGACACCATGGCCGAGGCGTTCGGTTCCGGCGGCGCATCGACCAATCTTCTGATGGCGCCGGCCTTTATCGCCCTGATGCAGGAAGCGCATCCGTCGCTGCGGCGTATCGTGGCAAGGGCATCGGAGGCAGGCTCCCCGGTGCCGGCGCTGTCTTCCGCACTTGCCTATTTCGACAGTTACCGCCAGGGCCGCGGCACCTCGAACCTGATCCAGGCGCAGCGCGACTTCTTTGGCGCGCATGGCTTCGAGCGAATCGACGGACCGGGTGCATTCCACGGGCCGTGGGGCAGCGGTGCGGCTGGCTGAAAAGAGATAGAGCGGTTCACCGTTTCACGGAAACGCCGAACCGCTCTATCTCTTTGTTTTGAGTTTTGACGCAATTCCGGACGGGAAAACCGTTTCACACTTTTCCTGGAATTGCTCTAGGACCAATCGACATTCAGGATTCAAATTTGCAGCGGTACGTGATTCA
>NZ_JBWKME010000084.1:0-1242 GCF_056431085.1 Mesorhizobium waitakense
CAAATCACAAACGCCCGTCAGGCAGCAGCCGGCGGGCATTGCGCTTTGGGAGCATATGTGAGCCGTAGATCGGAAGCGCAAACGACAATGTCCGCGTGACACGACAAAACCGGACAGAAATGACATCCCGAGCGCGTCGGCGATCCGGTTGGAGTTCGCGTCTGCCGTCGCGCGCATGCTGCCATGGAGATGACGACCGCGGGCATCGACTTTGCATGCCGCTCCTCGATCGCGCCGGCGCCCTCAAGACCGAGACGACATTCCGGTCGTGCCGAATCAGGCGACGGCATCTCTCCCGGAGCCGGATGGTGGCAAGGTGGAGCATGGCCGAATCAGCCATATTGATAATAGCTGACATCTATTGCTATCCGCGTTGAGCGCTCCCATAATGTTTGCAGGAGGTTGCCATGCCAAATTACGCTTTGAACGACCACTATGAGAGCTTCATCAGGAAGCAGCTCGAATCAGGCCGCTACAACAATGCCAGCGAGGTTGTCCGCGCGGGCCTGCGCATGCTCGAGGACTTCGAGGCGGAGCGAGAGAAATGGCTGCGCGAAGACGTACCGTCGCGCCTGGCCGAGCTCCAGTGGGATCCAACGAAAGGGATCCCTGCCGACACGGTGTTTTCGCGGCTGGAGGCGCGTCATCGCGCGAAACAGGCGAAAGCCAAGTAGGGGATGGAGTATCAGATTGTCTTCCACCCCAAGGCGGAGTCCGAGCTGGAAGCGCTGTATGACGACATAGCGGAACGCGCATCGCCTGCGATCGCCTGGAATTTCGTTGTGGGTATCCGCGACCATTGTCTCGGCCTGTCGACTTTTCCACAACGCGGCACCGAGCGGGTCGAGATCATGCCTGGGCTGCGGATTGTTGGGTACCGGCGCGCTGTCAGCATTGCATTCGCCGTCGAGGGCGAGCGGGTGTTGATTTTGGGCGTCTTTTACGCTGGCCGCAACATCACGCCGGAATTGCTTGAAGAACGGCTCTAACCGGCGCTAAAGCAGGGGGCGGCCATGGCGCACCGCCTAGCGTGACCAGCGATTTCGGGCCGATGGCATCCGCTCGGCGCGGATCTGATGGCGTGCTTCATGGGATAAGCTGCACCGGAAAGCCGGTCACAATCGGGCCAAGCCAACTCACAAATTCGGGCCTCGCCGAGATCTCCACGAGAAATCGAAAAAAGGGTGATCTTGGCTGTTGACACTTGTTGATGGTGGCGACTATATACGCCTCACCAACGAG
>NZ_JBWKME010000085.1:0-4425 GCF_056431085.1 Mesorhizobium waitakense
CAGTGCCAAATCCGACAATTCTCACAAGGCGGCCCACCTCGGATGCGTACGCTGTTGTCAGCATCTAATAATCCGAACAATTCTCTTACGTTGTATGGGATAGGCGAATCCACGGTGAAAGTTTTCTTCACGCTGGCTTTGCCCTCGTTATCCAACGTTCGCCCTTTCAGATTGCGAACGTGTAGCGTGAACTGTGAAGCCTGATTTGGCGCATTCTGATCACTGCGATCGAGGATCATCGACAACATTTCGTCGCGGTTGAGCAGCCAGTACCGAAGAAACAGGACATCATCCCCGGGTTTCTCAAGATCGCCTGGACCAGCGATGCGGAAACGCTCGGCGAATCCGCCAGCCGCTTTGTCCGCTAAAGGTGCGTATTCCCCATGCATGTCGAATACGATGATATTTGGGAATTTGAGCTTGGCTGCGCGTTCAAGGATCAGTGCGACGGCCCAACTCTTTCCTGACCCTGTACTGCCGAGGATTGCGGCATGGCGCTGGAAAAACTTATCGCCGCTGGCAATGGCATCGGCCGAACGATCAGCAACGAAGACACCTAGCTTTAGCCGTTCGTCTTCGGAGAATCCCGCACCCAAGATTCCCATAAACCTTTGTAGGTTTAGGCTTTCGATCACGTAGCATTCACGATCAATCTGCGGGAAGCTGTCGGCACCTCGTTTGAATGTATTTATCTTCCCCCCTTCGACAGTTCGGAATGTGCCTATAAGGACACCTTGCAGAATGTCGGTCGGCACTGCGGCGAGAAGTGCGCCAGTCTCGTCGTCACTGCCCTGCGCAGGCAGTTCCTCGCGCATGCTGCGCGTAACCCGCTCTGTCATCGCAATCAGGTACTCCCTCTCAGTCGCCCCCCGAATGGCAACGAGTTGGCCTATGCCAATGCGGGTGAGCAGGACCGAATTGGTGACATCGACTGCAACACGGCTGGTATCGACGGAGGCGACACGCCCAATTCGGTCGCCATCGGAAAACTGCAATGCGACTTCGGTCATGGTTCAAGCACCTCAGAAATGAAGGAGTTCAGTTCCCAAAGGGCGAGGTCCGGTACCTGCATTTCCGCCCTATCCACAAACACCGATGAACCTTGACTGCCTCCGACGACGGCGTGCTGAATCGCTACTACGTTCGGACACTCTTCAACGAGTTTCATCGCGTTGGGAGACAACCCGCGCGTCAGCAACAGCGTCGGAACACCGCTGCGAATACGAGGCGTGAGGTGAGTTTCGAGGTGATCGTCGTTGAACCCGTAGCCAATGACCAGAAAACGGCTCGCGCGATCGATTGCAGAATTCGCCCTCTCCCGATGCCGATCAAAAGGGCTCTCGTAGCCATTGCGGAACTTATTCAATCCAGGAGTTATGATCAGACGTGGCGATGTCAAATCGCCAGCATAGCGCACTGGCCGACCGTCTCGATGGTACCAATCGAGACTGCCATGCGGCTTAAACACATTCACCCGCTGGCGGTATCTCCATTGAACCTGCTTTCCGCGGAGGGTCACTTCGCGACAAAAGCCGAGACGACTTTCATGTTCATTGAGGATGCCTGCAAACTGGCCGACAAACATCGTATCCACGCCAAGTCCTGCTTCTTCGGCGGCAATCTCGATCAATCGGTCGTAATTCGTGGTTATGATTGGTGCGCCGCTATCCGGCTTAAGGAGATGCGCCAATAGTCGCGTGAACCGCAGCGTTCTGGTCTTTGCAAAAACCTCCTCGACGATTTCGCGCTCCCGATTTGCGATAAACTGCCCCGTCCGCGCAACGATTGCCGTTTCCAGTGCTGGAGTTGGGGCCACTTCCAATAAAGCGGCCTCCAGTCCCTTGTCAGCGATGAGTGGGCTAAGAACCGCCCATTGTTCTGCATCGAAGGGGGTGAGATCGTCTACTATTACAGCCTGAAGATGTTGCGCGATTTCGGCCATGCCTGGCAGACCCTCAGCGCAAGACAAGCCTGACCCGACGATGGTCACAAGCCCATCGCTGAAATGCCGCTGCAACAGCGACTTTAGGTCGTGCAGATTCAAGATCTCCCCCCGAGATACTTGTTAAACTTGACTTGGGCTCTACACCCCCCTCATCGATAAGGAAACGCCATAGCCAGCTTTTCCAAGGGTAAATTGGGTACTGTCCGATACTTTATTTCTTGAGAAATCCAACGATTTTTGCCGAGCAAATGGGACGCTCGGAAATATCAAGGCCTGTCCTATAACCATGAATACGTGCGGCTGAAGCAGGATAACGAGGCTTTATGTTTTTAAAAAATGGATCTTCGGTCAGCTCACGACGGATTGACGCGACATCTTCAAACGACAGACCGAGGGCAGGTCCAACAATGGCATCGATCTCGTCTACGACTATTTCAATTGGAGCTTCCAAATCCTCCGCATGATGCTGTTGGACTATCGCAGTGAATGCAGCCGCATACTCAATATCAGCAGGTGGCGGCGGGAACGGCAGCATTCCCTCGGAGCCGACAGCAGCCCGCGCGAGAATGATGACGGGGAGCTGAAATCTCTGCCATGGAATGATCGGCAAAACCGGAGGATTCAAAAACCGGAGGGACGATATGGCCGATGATCTTTCTCAGAAGTTGGAACTGGCGCGGGCGATTTGGAAAGGAAATTTCTGACGCGCTTCCTCCTCCGGGAACAACAAGCGGTAAGGAAATTCCTGCGTCGCTTCGCCAACGGAAAATCCTGAAGCTGACTCCGGAATGGACGAGGCGAGGCGACGAGTTGTTGATGCCGCCCGCTCCGGACGAACCTGTTGTCGCGACCTCGACGGACCCTGACGACGACAAGCCAATCGGGCCGACAAAACGCTAAACCGTCCCTGCATCACTTTTGGCCGTTTATCCGGTAAGGGAATCGTCCGCACTGAGCCCCGTCGCAACGCGGCTTGGTCCAGCATGAGCGCCAAGCTGCGGCCGGGCATGCGCGATGGGTTGTCCCCATGCTCCTTGACCATGGCATCGTAGATTTCTCCCGCGAGGCCAGCAGCCTGCTTTTCGCTAGGGCTGCGGGGGCCTGCGGAAAGCTCCCGCCAACGCTGCTGCACTTCAAGACAAACGCGGGCGAACTCGATCCTGGCCTGTTCAGGGTCGCGCGTTCGGAGGGAAATCCTCTCCTCCGTCTTTCCGACCAGCGGCTTCAGCCGCTCGGGAACGCGCTTGCGATACCAGTAGATACCGGAGTCCGGATGTGGCCAAGGATGATTCATGCGAAGGACCATGTGTACCGCTCCTGTGTACTAAGGTGTGTTGATATTCATCGTGAGTTTATGACGGCAGCGGCGAGATGGATGATGGCTTTGAAGCTCTGGTCGGTTTTGTCGGCACGCATGGCAATACGCTTGAATTCCTTAAGTTTGCAGAAGGAATTTTCGATCAGATGACGCCATTTGTACATCTCGGCATCGAGCGGCAGCGGCTTTGCACGACGCGAATGCTGAGAAATGACGACCTTGGCGCCGCGCTCGTTCAGATCGGCGATGATGACGTTGCTGTCGAAGGCCTTATCGGCGATCAGAGCGTCGAAGTAGAGGCCCTCGATGAGCGGTTCAACACCGACCGTATCGAACCGCTGGCCCGGCAGCAGGACGAAGCGCACGAGATTGCCAAGCGCGTCGGTAAGCGCCAGGATCTTGGTCGTCATGCCGCCCTTAGAGCGACCAATGGCCTGGCTCTGAGTCCCCCTTTTGCGCCTTGGCCGTGGCGATGGACTTTGACGATGGTAGCGTCGACCATGGCGTATTCCATGTCCGGCTCGTCCGAGCAGGCCTCGAAAAGCCGAATGAAAACATCGGCTTTGACCCAACCGCGTAAGCGCGTAGGCATCCCCACGTAGCGTGCAGGCGGTTGATCGCTCATTTTCAGCATGAATCATGCGGAGAATCCTGTGAGCGACAGTATGAGCCATCATCGAACATTCGAGATTTTGACGGCGGAGCCTGTGCCGTCCCGACGCAAGCCGCGCCATCGGTCGGAAGACGAGAAAGCACGGCTTGTCGCCGAAGCGTTCTCGCCAGGGGGCAATGTGTCGGCGGTTGCGCGTTCCGAGGGGCTGGATCCCTCGCAGCTCTATGGGTGGCGCCGCAAGGCGCTTTCGTCGGGCATGGTTGCGCCACTGACGGAGGCAGCGAGCAAGCCGGCGAAGTTCACGCGCTTTGAAGCGGTGGGCAGCGGCACGGTGGAAATCGTCATTGGCGATGCCGTGGTGCGCGCCGGCGGCGATGTTGATCCCGATCGCCTGGCGAGGATCATCCGCGCGGTTCGCAAGGCATGATCGCTTCCGGTGTGGTGGTTTACGTGTCGTGCCAGCCGGTCGACTTCCGCAAGGGCGCGGCATCGTTGATGGCGCTGGTCAGGGACGGCGGCCTGGACCCGTTCTCGGGGGCGCTTCACGTA
>NZ_JBWKME010000086.1:0-1380 GCF_056431085.1 Mesorhizobium waitakense
CGCTGCGGATGAGTCGATAGGCTTCTTCCTCCAGCGCGCCCGCGGCCGTGGTTTCGGTGCTCGCTTCGCTCTTGCCCATATGTTCTATGCCCGCCCGCCCGGTTCGGCTGCGATCTTTGTCTTGCTGGAACTCAGTCGCGCCGTCTGGCTCGTTACGACCGTGTTGCATGGATTGGCTGGTGAGCACACCGAGCCCATTCGGTGCCTTTGCTTAAGCGATGCGGACGGACTTCGGGCGCCCGAACTCGAGCATCCGGTAAGGCCTGAACGGCGACGGTGACCTCGGTCGCACGACGCCGGTCGGTCCGCGAAGGCAGCGCATTTCCAATCACTCGTTTGAGCCGGCTGATGGCAGCCTCCACCAGGGCACGGCGTGTACCCGGACCGCTTCTGCCATCCCCTGGTTCCATGCTGCGCTTTGTTTTGGAGATACCGGTCGCGCTGAGTCGGCGCAGTCTCGGCCGTATCGCTCGGCACCGCCGTTGATAGCGGCGGGATGATCACGTCAGCGCCTTGTGTCGTGCGGGGCTCGGCCCGCCAGCCGGCAATCGCCTCGTCAGAAAACCAGACGGTAAGGCCTCCGCGCTGGCGCAAGGCAGGGTCATACTCCGCCCAATTCGCCACCCGGTATTGCTGCTTCGAGATGCCGTGACGGCGAGCGGCATTAGCCTCGAACGGCATGGTGGAGATCCGAGATCAGGAGGACGCGGTTCCAATATGCCATGCCACTTCGGCCGCCAAATCGCTCATCCGTACAACAAGGCGTATCGACACGGATCGCCTCAGTGGCTTCCGTCGCAATGTAGTCGTACTGAGCTGGATTAGCCGACAGGGCCATTGGATGAAGACCGAGACGCCGGGCCGCCTGGACGTAGAGCAGACCATTGCCCGGTGTATTGCGTTCAATCAGGATGAGTGTTCTTGTCGCCATTTGTGTTGGCCTTTCGTGGTGTCCGATGCGGCGACATGATGGTAAATCGACCCAGTTTTCAGACGTGTCTGACTTCCGATTTTTGGTCAGTCTGCCATTAGATTGCCAAGCCTTCCCATCTGCTTCGCGAGTCGGGAAAGCGCGATCCTCATGGTGACAGCATTTTCGATGAGCGTGGTCATGAGATGATATCTCCTCGGTCCGCAACGCGCTTGCGGATAACCACGCATCTAGCGTGCCAAAGGGGAACGCCATTTAAAAACAATGAGATATCTCTCATGCTGCTATGTCGCTTGTCCAACATCGTTGGACATCAGACAGCGCGGGGCGCGGTTGGATGGCGCGTAAGCCCCGCCCCGCGAAGGAACCTGTCCGCGGTGGCGTCGCCTTAACTTGGGTTGGGCACGGGATGCCCCCCGATATGGCCTCTTCACGCGGCTGTCGACAAA
>NZ_JBWKME010000087.1:0-7139 GCF_056431085.1 Mesorhizobium waitakense
ACTCAAGCACTTCAGACGCATCGCAACACGCTACGACCGACGCGCCCTACACTTCCTCAGTTTCATTCAAATCGCTTGCGCCATGCTATGGATGCGATGAATGTCGATTCAGCCTAGTCCTTTGGCACGACTAGTGAGGCGGACGATCCGCAAACGTTGCACGGAACCGATGGCAATGGAGAGGTGAGCGTCATCCAGATACTTGCGTTAACGGCCCACGGAGTCGCGGCCGCGCAGGCGCTGGCGGTGCGAAAGTGTTGATGCCGTCGATCTGCGTGAGGCAATGGCATCCACCGCAGCCGGCTTCGACTTTCCGCCTGACAAGCTGAAGCTGCTGGAAATCTTTTTCGCCGAAAATGGCGACATCAGCGCCGGTCTGCAGGAAGAGCTTGGCAACGACAGTCGCCACCCCATCGAAATGACCTGGCCGGAACGCGCCGCACAGGCCTTCGCCGATGCGGGAGACTGAAACGGTCGTGGTAAAGCCTGCCGGATACATCTCCGCTACGCCCGGCACATAGAGCAGATGCGCGCCCAGAGACGCGAGCTTTGCAGCATCTTCCTTTTCCGTCCGGGAATAGGCGGCAAGGTCGGCAGCACTGTTGAACTGCTTCGGATTGACGAAGAGCGTCACGACAACCCGATCGGCCCTGTGAAGCGCCGCACGCACAGGCTCAGATGCCCTTCGTGCAACGCCCCCATGGTCGGCACCACTGCGATGGTGGCGCCAGAACGGCGCCATCCCGTGGCGATGGAGCGAAGTTCGGCAATGGTATGGACAACCGGCACGTTCATGCCACATCTCCGTCCTTCGCCTGGTCGTAAACATGTTCGGCCGCCGGAAAGGGCCCTTCCCGAACATCAGCCGCGTATCTGGCAATGGCAGCTTCTGCCGCTGAAGCAAGTTCGCCGTAGCGCTTGACGAATTTCGGGCGAAAACCGGTGAACATGCTCAACATGTCGTCGACCACCAAGATCTGCCCGTCGCAGGCGGCCGAGGCGCCGATTCCAATCGTTGGAATTGCGATTTCCGCTGTGATCCGGCTGGCGAGCGCCTCGGGCACCTTTTCGAGCACGAATGCGAATGCTCCCGCCTCGGCCACTGCGTGGGCGTCGCGCCGGATGCGCTCGCCATTCTCGCCCCTGCCCTGGACAAGATATCCGCCGAACGCGTTGACCGCCTGCGGGGTCAGCCCGACATGGGCCATCACCGGGATGCCGCGGCAGGCGAGGAAGCGGATTGTCTCGGCCATTGTCTCGCCGCCCTCGAGCTTGACGGCTGAGCAACCGGTCTCGGCCATGACGCGCGCGGCATTGCGAAAGGCCTGGTCCCGGCTTTCCTCATAGGAGCCAAATGGCATATCCACGACCATCAGCGCCCGCTCAAGGCCGCGGCGCACAGCTTGGCCATGCATGATCATCATGTCGAGCGTAACCCCAAGCGTGGTCGGCAACCCGTGGAGAACCATACCGACGCTGTCGCCGACCAGCACGACATCGCAATGGGAATCCACTAGCCGGGCAACCGGGGTCGTGTAGGCGGTAAGGCAGACGAGCGGCGTGCCAGCCTTTCGCGAACGAATATCCGGCGAGGTGATCGCCTTGGTGTTAGCAACCGAAATCAACGAGGACTCCTTCCCTTGCGTTACCAACCGCGAGTGTCGCGTTTGGCATATTTTTGTGCACGTGCGAAGAGCAAAATCGCGACGGTGCGCGATGTTGACGCGCGGACAGTTATCGTAGAAAACCAATTTAAATCGGTTCAGCCGCCTTCTTGGCAGGGCTCTGCCAACCAGTTCAGGGATCATGGAGCACCAGGCAAAGGTAACCAGGAAAGGCAGAGCTGCAGGCAGGGCCAATGCCGTCAAAGCGGACCTTATCGCCGTGGTCGTCGCCGTGAAAAGCAGCGACCCTTACGTTCTCACCATCGGGCAGGCAAACGCATTGCCGTCGGGTCCGTTCGAGCAGGATCACCGCTCCCTGCAGTCGGGTCTCAGAGGATGGGTGGAACAACAGACCGGCCAGCCGCTGGGCTATATCGAACAGCTTTACACCTTCGCCGATCGCGATCGGGTCGGCGCTGAGGAGCGTGTAATCTCGATCAGCTACCTCGCACTGACGCGAGACGAAGATCCGGCTGCCTCGGCCAAACGCTGCTGGGCAAGTTGGTACGACTATTTTCCGTGGGAGGATCATCGCTCCGGCACGCCGGCGGTTGTGCTGGAAAAATTGCGACCGCGATTGAGGGAATGGGCGGACAGCGCTGACGATACCGCCGTGCGGCTCGATCGTCGGCGGCGTGCGGCGGTCACCTTCGGCTTCGACGACCGAGCATGGAACGAAGAGCTCGTATTGCAGCGCTATGAGCTTCTCTACGAGGCAGCGCTGGTGGAGGAAGCGACCCGCAGCGGGGATTCAGCCGCGCCCACTCCCGTGCCGGGCACATCCATGGTCGCCGATCACCGCCGCATCCTGGCAACGGCTATTGCGCGGCTGCGCTCAAAGATCAAATACCGACCCGTCGTGTTCGAACTGATGCCGCCGCTCTTCACACTTCTGCAGTTGCAGCGAACCGTGGAGGCGCTCTCAGGCAGGCTCATTAACAAGCCGAACTTTCGCCGGCTTATAGAGCAGCAGGATCTGGTTGAGAAGACCGGCGAGGCGACCGCCGAAACCGGCGGCCGGCCGGCGCAACTCTACCGCTTCCGCCACGCCATTATCGACGAGAGGCCTGGGGCGGGGACAAAATTGCCGCTCGCGCGGGCTTGACATTGCTTATAGTCACAACGAATATAAAGGTCTTATAATCATGTAGATTATAATTGGAGGCTCGATGAGCACCATCCTGCCTTCGGCCGCATCCCTGTACGACCGCGTTCGGCGCGTTATTCCTCCGATCGAATGGCCGAGCTTTTCGGACGACATCGAGGCAATTCTGGCGCTGAAGCGGGAGCGCAACGCCGTCATCCTGGCGCATAATTATCAGACGCCGGAGATCTTCCACTGCGTGGCCGACATCGTCGGCGACAGTCTGGCGCTTGCCCGTAAGGCAATGTCGACCGAAGCCGACGTCATCGTGCTTGCCGGCGTGCATTTCATGGCTGAAACGGCGAAGCTGCTCAATCCGCAAAAGACGGTACTCATTCCCGATTTGCGAGCAGGCTGTTCACTGGCCGACTCGATCACCGCCGAGGACATTCGCCTGCTGCGGCAGCGCTATCCGGGTGTGCCGGTTGTCACCTATGTCAACACCTCGGCTGACGTGAAAGCAGAGTCCGATATCTGCTGCACGTCCGGCAACGCAAAGGCCGTCGTCGAGTCCCTCGGGGTTCCCAAGGTGATCATGCTGCCGGACGAATATCTGGCCCAGAACATTGCCGCTCAGACAAAGGTGCAGATCACCGCCTGGAAGGGTCATTGCGAAGTGCACGAGCGCTTCACGCCAGCCGACATCCGTCAGTTGCGCGAAAGCCATCCCGGCGTGATGGTGCTCGCGCATCCCGAATGCCCGCCCGACGTTGTAGCCGAAGCCGATTTTTCTGGCTCGACAGCCGCCATGTCCGACTATGTCGAAAGGCAAAAGCCGCCACGCGTCGTGCTGATGACGGAATGCTCGATGAGCGACAATGTCGCGCTCCAGCATCCCGAGATCGAATTCGTCCGGCCCTGCAATCTATGCCCGCACATGAAGCGCATCACGCTCGCCAACATCCGCTCTGCGCTCGAGCAGAACCGGCATGAGGTGATGATTGAACCCGACATTGCAGCACGAGCACGGCTAGCGGTAGAGCGGATGCTCGCCATATGAGCGAGGAGGTCCGCAGTTTCCTTGGCCGCCCGATTATCATAGGCGGCGGTATTGCCGGGCTTTTGACTGCGCTTCATCTGGCGCCAGAACCGGTGCTTATTCTGTCCAGGACGCCGCTTGGATCTGAGGCATCAAGCGCATGGGCACAGGGCGGGCTGGCTGCCAGCCTTGGCGTGGACGACGATCCTGCGCTGCATGTCGCCGACACGCTCGCCGCCGGCGATGGCCTGTGCGACGCAGAAATCGCAACCCGCATCCTTCATGCGGCTCCTAACGCGATCAAGACCCTGGCGACCCTTGGGGTTCGCTTCGATCGGACGCCTGAAGGAGCCCTGCGCCTGGGATTGGAGGCCGCGCACGGCCGCCGGCGCATCGTCCATGCCGGCGGCGATGGCAGCGGACAGGAAATCATGCGTGTGCTGGTCGAAGCTGTGCATTCTACTTCATCGATCGTGGTCGTCGAGGGTGTAGAGGCGCGGCGGCTGGCGGTGGAGGACAATACGGTCCGAGGTGTCTGGGCAAGCTGTTCGATGAGTCCTGTGTTCTTCGGTACGGGACGGGTCGTCCTCGCCACGGGTGGGATTGGCGGACTGTTCCTCGACAGCACCAACCCTTTGGGCAGTTGCGGACAGGGCCTGGCGCTTGCGGCGCGCGCCGGTGCTGTGGTTGCCGACCTGGAATTCATCCAGTTCCACCCGACCGCGCTTGATGGGCCGGCGCGCCCGATGACGCTGATCAGTGAAGCGGTTCGCGGTGAAGGCGCGATGATCATCGACGAGACGGGCCGACGCTTCCTCGACAGCTTGCCGGGCGCGGAACTCGCGCCGCGCGATGTGGTGGCGCGCGCCATCTGGAAGCATCTTTCGAACGGCCACCGCGTCTTTCTCGATGGACGAGAAAAGCCCGGCCCGACATTTGCGCGGCAATTTCCGACAATCGCATCAGCCTGCCGGGGCGCGGGCATCGATCCCGTGCGCGACCTCATCCCGATACGGCCGGCCCAGCACTATCACATGGGCGGCGTCGCGGTGGATCGGGATGGACGTACCTCGGTTGCCGGACTATGGGCGTGCGGCGAAGTCGCCTCCACTGGACTGCATGGCGCCAATCGGCTTGCCAGCAACTCGCTGACCGAGGCGATCGTATGCGCGCGCTGGGTCGCCGAAAGCGTGGCGGGATCTCCGATCGGCATCAGAACACGCTCGACGGCACGGGAAATTCCGGCTCCCGATCCACTCTCGTTGCGCCCTCTCCTGTCACGCAGCCTTGGCGTGAAACGAGATGGCGAGGTCTTGCGCGAGGCCGTGAGCACATTACTTCCGCTGGCCAAACGCCAAGATGCAGCGTCCGATCCTGCGATAGCGGGACTGATGATCGCGGTTGCCGCCTTGCTGCGAGAAGAAAGCCGCGGCGCTCACTACCGGATCGACTGTCCAGATTGTGCGGTTGCCGCCCGCCGCTCCAGGCTCACGCTCGATGAAGCCTTAGCGACAGCTGAGGAACTCGCATCTTCGTCTACGCTTGAAGAGACCGAGCAATGAACCTCTCGCCGCTGCCCCCAGTCATGCTCGAGCCTCTGGTACGGACTGCTCTGCTCGAAGACCTCGGCAGGGCCGGTGACGTATCCACGGACGCCATTGTGACACCCTACCACTATACAAGGACCGTGCTTGTGGGGCGTCAGCACGGGATTGTCGCGGGGGTCGATCTAGCCATGCTCGCCTTCCGCCTGATCAGCCCCGATGTTGAAATCTCGGTGGAGCGGCCAGACGGCAGTGGTGTCGTGGAAGGCCAGGTCATCGCATCGGTGAGCGGTCCGGCCCGGGCCATACTCACAGCGGAACGGACGGCGCTGAATTTTCTCTGTCACTTGAGCGGCGTCGCCACGGCGACGGCATCCGTCGTCGCGGCGGTCCGCGGGCACGGCGCGAAGATCGTCTGCACGCGCAAGACGACGCCCGGTTTACGAGCCGTCGAAAAATATGCCGTGCGCGCCGGTGGCGGCGCCAATCACCGCTTTGGCCTCGACGACGCGATTCTGATCAAGGACAACCACATCGCCATCGCCGGCGGGATCCGTGCGGCCATCAAGCGCGCGCGAGCAAGTGCAGGTCATCTCGTCAAGATCGAAGTCGAGGTCGATACGCTGACCCAGTTGGAAGAGGCCTTGACGCTCGCCCCCGACGCCGTTCTGCTTGACAACATGTCGGTTGACCAATTGCGAGAGGCAGTGCTGATGGTCGCCGGCCGGGCGATCACCGAGGCGTCCGGCAGGATCACCGCCGCGTCAGCGCCGGCCATCGCGGCCACCGGTGTCGACCTGATTTCTATCGGCTGGTTGACTCACAGCGCGCCGATCCTCGATATCGGCCTTGACTGTCGGGCGCCCTGACGACTCACGAGCAAACATATGGGTCAATCGGGCATTCGAACCCCAGGAATCGTAAGACGAAGATAGCGCAAGCGTAGACTAGGAAACAGGATGGACATGCACGCCACCAATCCGACGAAGACAATGCCACAGGCTCAAGCCCCAGACGCCACGACGTGGACGCTAGAGAAGGCTCGGGCACTTCATGACGCGCCCTTCAACAATCTGCTCTTCCTGGCGCAAACCGTGCACCGCCAGAATTTCGATCCCAACAAGGTCCAGCTCAGCCGGCTTCTTAGCATCAAGACGGGCGGCTGCCCTGAGGATTGCGGCTATTGCAGCCAGTCGGCCCATCACGAAACCGGGCTGAAAGCGTCGAAGCTGATGGAGGTCAGGCGCGTCATCGCCGAGGCGACCAAGGCGCGTGACGCCGGTGCCACCCGCTATTGCATGGGCGCGGCATGGCGAAATCCCAAGGCGCGCGACATGGATGCGGTGGTGGCGATGGTCGAAGGCGTAAAGGCGCTGGGCATGGAGACCTGCATGACGCTGGGCATGCTTGATCTGGGCCAGGCGCAGCAACTGAAAATGGCCGGCCTCGACTATTACAACCACAACATCGACACTTCGGAGCGCTACTACAACGAGGTTATCTCGACACGCACGTTTGCCGATCGGCTGGACACGCTGGCCAATGTCCGCGACAGCGGCATCAAGGTCTGCTGCGGCGGCATTGTCGGTATGGGCGAAGAGCCTATGGATCGCGTCGACATGCTGGTGACGCTGGCCAATCTGCCGGAACATCCGGAAAGCGTTCCGATCAACATGCTGATACCGATCGCCGGCACGCCCCTTGCCGAAACAAGTCCGATCGAACCGATCGAATTCGTGCGCGTGATCGCGCTGGCACGCATCATGATGCCGAAATCGCATGTCCGGCTTTCAGCCGGCCGCACCGCC
>NZ_JBWKME010000088.1:0-15058 GCF_056431085.1 Mesorhizobium waitakense
CCCAAACTTCAGCCGGTTCAACCCGTCATAACCTCTGTGCAGAGGTACTAGCAGGCTTCTCTGATTGGGGTCGTTGAGGTCAAGTTACTCCTGCGTCTTTTTTTTGATCGTGTCGCCCCGCGGGTCACTCGCTTCTCTTCGCGGTCGACGTAAGGCCGCCGCATGATGGGGTCAGTAGAGCGAGGCGTCTCAATCTGTTGAACGACCTTGGGAGAGTTCGCCCAGGATCGTGCCTGCTAACGAGATCGCCTTGCCCGTCGTCCCCACGGGAACGATCCGGATCACGCCCTTTCGGACGAAAGCTTGGTTTCTTCTTCGTTATTCGTCGCGATTTACGCCGCCAATGCGGTAGGCTCCTTGCCGAAGCGGAATTCTGTCGCATCGCTCCACATGCGATGCAGGATGACGGCGAGCTTGCGGGCCACCGCCACCCGCGCCCTGGCCATACCGCGCCGCTTGGCGACGTTCATGCCCCACGCGCGCAGGCTCGACCACTTTTTACTGCGCACAAGCAGTGTGTGGGCCGCTTCGTAGAGGGCAGTACGGGCAAGCTCGTCGCCGCAGCGGCTGACTTTGCCCGGGATATCGGTCTCACCGGACTGGTAGCGCGCCGGGGTCAGGCCCAGATGCGCGCCGACATTCCTCGAACGGCTGAACCGCTCCGGCCGGTCGATCGTGGCCCGGAAGGCGAGCGCGGTGATGGGTCCGACGCCGGGAACGCTCATCAGCCGCCGACAGACCTCTTCCTGGCGAACGAGACCGAGAACCTGCTTCGTCAGGCGGGCGAACGCTCCTAGCATTGTGGCGAGGATCGTCAGCAGTGGCTCGACCAGCGGCATGACAACCGGATCTGTACCGGCCAACTCGCGCACACGACCGGCGAAGACGGTTCGCGACGGCGTGCCCAGCTTGATGCCTGCCTCCCGCAGGATCGCCCGGACCACGTTCTCGATGGCGCGCATTTCGTTCAGCACCGTGCGGCGGGCGACGAGGAGGGAACGCCAGAGACGGCACTGCCTGCTCTTCACATGCACCTGTCGATACCAGCCGGTGCGCATGATCTGCGCCAGCGCGCGGGCGTCATTCCGATCCGTCTTGTTCGGCATCGTCTTCATCGCGGCATTGGCCTGCCGGGTCTCGATGCAGATGGCCGGCAGGCCATCGGCGCATATCCCGTCGTGAAGCCAGGCCGTCAGCGAACACGCTTCCAACCCGATCCGCTCCAGCGGCAGATCGACTTTCCGCAGCGCTTCGCTCAACGCCTGCGGCTCGCTCGCCGCACGCGCCTCCTTCACGATCCGCCCGGCCTCGTCGACCACGCAACTCGCGGTCTCTTCCAAAGACACGTCCAGTCCGGCAAAATACTTCATGGCTGCTCCCTCCTGATGTTTGTGGCGATCTACATCGACCACGTTCTCACATCCCGACAGGAGCAGCCGCCCTCAATCTGGCTCGGGCGAGACCCCAATCACCCCATCTGTTGAAGAAGTGTCGCGCTTGGCTTTGAGGATGGCCTCATCGCCATTGTGATAGGCGAATGCGATCTCGATGGAGCCGTCGTCGAGCAGTTCGGCGGAGCCATCACCTGTGGCTTCGTCCATTTCGTCGAAGCCGGTCCATGAGAAGAAGACCATAGAGGGGCCGTAGCTCAGATCTAGGCCGGCTTGCAGCGCGCCAAAAGCGATGTCGCCGTTATTATCGGCCCCGATGGTGATCGTGGCGGGTCCGCCGAGGTCGAGATAGCCGCGATCCCACAGATCGGCCTCTACGATGCGCCAACGGCCGATCAACTGGCAGCCTGCGGGCGCGGTCATGTCGACACCGCCAGCAGCTTCGGTAACCGCACCAGATTATAGGCGGCAGCAGCGAAGGTGAAGGCCCATCCGACGCGGTCACGGCCGCGGAACTTCGTCTTGTCTTGCCCGGCGACCGTCTTGATCCAGCCGAACGCCTCTTCGATGCGCTTGCGGATGCGCTGGCTGACGGCATAGCCGCCGTGTCGCGTCGTGCGCCCGTCGATCGCGGAACTGCGACCGCTGGTGTTCTGGGCCACATGCGGCGTTACCCGCATCGAGCGCAACTCGTTGACGAAGTCCTCCGCGTCATAGGCTTTGTCGGCGCCTAGCGTGATCGTTTGCGGCCGGTCGGCACGGGGCTCGATCATGTGCAATGCCGCTACCCGCTCGGCATGTCCGTCGGCCTGGGTCAGGCAAGCATCGACCAGCAAGCCATGGCGGTTCTCCATCAGCCCGTGCCCCATGAAGCTGAGCTTGGCCTCCTTGCCTTTCCCCTTGCGGAACAGCCTGGCATCCGGATCAGTGGTAGAGGCATGCGTCTCGTTCGAGCGCTTCTGGCCATGAAAGTCCGCCTCCTCATTGCGCCCGCCACCACCCGATGGCGGCTCATCCGAGCCGTCTTTCGGCTTGAAGCTCTTCATCGATGCCCACGCTGCGATCAGCGTGCCGTCGACCGAGAAGTGGTCCGTGGACAAAAGTTTCTTCACCTTGGGCTGCGCCAGCACCGCGCCCAGGAACTTCGCGGCGATGTCGCCCTCCAGCAGCCGGTCGCGATTCTTCGAGAACACCGAATGATCCCAGGCCGCATCGTCGACGCCGATGCCGACGAACCAGCGGAACAAGAGAGCGTATTCCAGCCGCTCCATCAGGAGCCGTTCCGAACGGATCGAATAGAACGCTTGCAACAACATTGCCCGCAGAAGCTTCTCCGGCGGGATCGATGGTCGCCCGATCGGCGAATACAACGCCGCGAAGTCCCGCTCCAGCGCCGCCAGCGCCTCGTTCACAATCCGCCTGATCGTGCGCAGCGGATGATCACGCCGCACCCGCGCCTCGAGATCGACATAGCTGAATAACTCGCCAGTTCGATTGTCGCCGCCGCGCACGATTCATCCTCCGCATCCTCGCGAAATGAGTGAATCACGGACCTAGCCCAACCGCGAGCCCCTTTTTCAACAGCCTGCTAGTCTTACTGAGTCACGAAAGCGCGCGGAGGGGGATTCGTAGGCGACCTGGTTGTGATAGGTTGGCGATTCACAGCGATGGATGGGCGCCATGGTCAGCGAGGACGGTTGCGAAGCAGCCGCGTTTGATGGGTATTTGGAAGCACTGGTCGAGGTCATAGGCCATGCCGATCGGGCAGAGCCGCTGCGGGATTATTGTACGGGTTTGATGATGCCGGTGGCGCGCAAAAGCGTGGAGCCCCTGGCCGCCGTTACGGCGCCATCACGTGTTTCGGCCAAGCATCAATCGCTTTTGCATTTCGTGGGACAAGCGCCTTGGTCGGATGACGCACTGCTGGCGCGCGTTCGTGATTGGGCCTTGCCGCGCATGATCGAGCGTGGCGGTGCGATCACCGCCTGGATTGTCGACGACACTGGCTTTCCAAAGAAGGGGAAGCATTCCGTCGGTGTCGCACGCCAATATTGCGGCCAGCTCGGCAAGCAGGACAATTGCCAGGTTGCCGTCAGTCTTTCGATTGCGAATGAGGGGGCCAGCTTACCGGTTGCCTGGCAGCTTTATCTACCTGAGATCTGGGCAAATGATCCAGAGCGCCGGAAGAAGGCGAAGATCCCGGACGAGATCCTATTTCAAACCAAGCCACAGATCGCGCTTGAACAAGTACGTGCGGCGCTAGAGACGCAGATGCCGGCGGGCGTGATCCTTGCCGACGCCGGTTACGGCGCAGACGGCGGGTTCCGCCGAGGATTGACCGAGCTGGGCCTCAGCTATGTCGTGGGTGTCCAGCCGACGCTCAGTGTTTGGCGCCCAGGCGAAGGACCGCTACCGCCCAAGACCTGGAGCGGAAAGGGTCGGCCGCCGTCGCTGATGCAACGAAGCGCGGATCATCAACCTCTTTCAGCCAAGGCGCTTGCGGAAAGTCTGCCGATAGACGCGTGGCAGACCGTCATATGGCGGGAGGGCAGCAATACCGATCTTGCGTCGCGCTTTACCGCTGTTCGTCTTCGTGTCGCGTCCAGAGACTATAATCTCGGACATCCGCACGCCGAAGAATGGTTGCTTGTCGAATGGCCCGAAGGTGACAAAGAGCCGCTCAAATACTGGCTTTCGACCCTGCCGGAAACGACCGCGCTGCGTGATCTTGTTGCCACGACCAAGCTAAGGTGGCGGATTGAACGGGATTATCGCGAGCTCAAGCAGGAACTGGGCCTTGGCCACTACGAGGGTCGAGGTTGGCGCGGATTCCATCATCACGCCAGTCTTTGCATCGCGGCTTACGGGTTTCTCCTCTCCGAACGGGAGACGATTCCCCCCTCAGCAATCGCCCGTTCCAAAAGCAGCGAAAAACCTCCTATTCCCCGCGGTTCACGATCCAGCGAGCCCGCCCATTCGCCCCGAACGGCACACCTCAAATTCGATCGCGACGCTGCATAGAAAACTGACCGTCGCACTCGCCCGCAGATTGATGCGATGTCCCTGCTGCGCTCAGTCGAAGCCGAAATATCCAAATTTATGACGCAGTAAGACTAGCTAGGTGGCTTCGGCGGCTTGATATCCGGCCCGTCATCGTCTGTGTCGGGAATAGGCGCCGGCTTGAGGCCATCATCCAGTTCAGGCGAGAGCAGCTCTTCGCCGCGCCGCGCCCATTCCGGCACCAGCCGAAGAATTTTCCGGTGGCGTGGCGAATTCGGTATCTCCGCGCCGGGGACATGGCCGGCGAGCCAGGCGGAGCTGCCGAGATTTCCTTTTCGAGATCATCCCAACTCGCGTTGGCCTCTATTTCCCTGAGATAGATCGCCAGCGGAAGGGAAAGGCGATCCACGATCTTCCATTTGGCCCGAACCAGCTCGTTGTCCAGCCGGCCGCGATTGCGGATGAGGAAGGCGACAAGCTGGGCGGCGTCCTTGGCGAGAAACTGCGCCGGCGGCAGATATTGCGGTTCCGGCGCGCTCGTGTCGGTGGCATCGACGAACATATCTTCGCTCAGTGTTGCTTCCGGCTCCGGTAAAGGCACGGCGGTGTCCTTGGCACCATCAGTGGTAGGTAGCCGTCCGACTGCCCATGAGAGTGCCAGCGGCGGACGCCGTTCGAAGATCAGCCCGACAAGGATGGCTGCCGAAATCAGGGGCCACAACGGTTTCGAGATACGACGCTTCCTTGCGTAACGCGCGGCGCGATTTCGAGCCACGTCACGGCATCCCACGCGCCGCTGATCGGCGGCCTTTGTCATCGCAAAAGCAGTCCTGAGAACGGGATCGCGGGGATCCGGATGGCGAGCGTCGGGGACGGGCTTACTGGCGTCCATGTTCGGCCTCCGGCGTTTCCAGGGCGAACGGTGTGTCGCGCAGAATCGAGCGGTCCTCGGGTCGGCTCAGATAATGATCGAGCCAGCGACGCAGCCCCGCGACCATCTGTTCGCCCTTGCCGGACTCGGCGAGCGCGACGACTGCTGCGCCGAGCGTGTACTTGACCTGGTTGCGTGTTCTGCGGTTCGTTTGGTCGAGCGACCGGCGCAGTCGTGCCGTCCGCGCCCGCGCGTTACGTTCGCGCAGACGTGCCAATTCGAGTTTCTGAGTGATCGTGTCGGCCATATCTCCCCTCCGGTTTTCGTACCTTCGAAAAGAATGTTTTGGCCGGATTTGCGCCGGCGCAAGGTCAAGCACATGATTACGGCATGAAGGAAGAAATCGGAAACGACAGGCTCGCCTATACATTGCTGCGCAACGTCAGCTCGAAAAAGGAATTCCGCGGACTCCGATCCCGCCGCAGGGGGTGACCCATGGCCGATTTCTTCCGTGTTCAGCTTGGAGTCGTATCGCGCGCCGAAGGCCATTCCGCCGCGAAACGATCAGCCTATCAGTCATGCGGCAAGATGGTGGACCATGAGGGACAAAGCTTCGATTTCAGACGCAAGGCTCCCGAGCACGTCCGGACGATCATGCTGACGCCGCAGGGCGCGCCGGAATGGGCACGCGCGCCAGAGGCGTTATGGCGGCGCGCTGCCGCAGCCGAGAAGCGGGTGGACGCCCAGGAAGCCCGTATTTTGGATTTCTCCATGCCGCGTGGCGTGCCGGCAGAGTTATGGGAGTCTTGTGTCAGGTATGTCTACCAGCCCTTCATCGAGATGGGTATGGTTTTCCAGATGGACATCCACGACAGCCCCGCCAGCGATGGCGGGCGCAACATCAACGTCCATGGCCTCGGAACCCTCAGAGAAATCAAAAGGTGACGGTTTCGCCAGTCGGAAGAACCGAGGCTGGAATGACCGCTTCCGCGAGCGGAACGGAAGGGTCGTTCGCGAACTCTTTGCCTCGCGCCTGACTAGCTTCTGCCGGGAACACGGTATCGACTATAACGGAAATGCACGACCGAACTCGGAACGGAATTTCCCCGATCCGGAGCCCAACCTTCCGAAATGGAATTTCGAGGCTTTCGTGCGCACCCGCGAGATGCCGGAAGCACTGGCGGCCCTTCAGGACCATCGGGCAAGGCGCCGTGGATGGGAAGCAGCGCGGGCCGAGGAGATCGAAGCCGCGCTCGACCTGGCAAGATTGGAAGCACACATTCGGGAGCGGCAGCAACGCCGCCTTTGTCCTGCGAGGGCCGCAGGCTCCCAACTAGGCAGGCGGGACCGCCGCGCAGCCATCTTGCGCGCCTGGCACGATGGCGGCTGGATCGACGCCGAGGCGGTGGCTGAAATCGCATCGACGCGGTTCGACGCCGAGGGGGCCTATCTCTGGATCAACTTGAAAGACGGCAGCACGCTCATCGACCGGGGCGACTCCATAGCGCTGCGCGGCCGGATTACATGGTCGGCCGCCGTGGAGACGGCGGCCGCTGCCGACCGGCACGGCTGGTCGGAAGTGAATGTCTATGGCGATTTGGCATACAAGGACGCCGTCAGTGTGGCTGCCATGCTTCGCGGCGTGACGGTTCTGAATCACGAGCTATCACCTAAGGCGCGGGCAGAACTTGATCGGCTGCTTGCCGAGCGCGCCGAAGAATCGGAAGCAGATAGGAAGCCGCAGCCGTGGCGCGAATCTGCCGTTCGTTACGAAGGCCACTTTCGTAAGAAATCGAGCCGTGAGATCCACCAGCAGCTTACGAAACGGACTTTCGTGGAAAAAGCGCCTCCGCTTGCTGGTCCAGATGCTGAAGATTCGGGCTTGGTCCTGAAACCGCGTTTCCGCAAATCCCGCCTAGGGGGGAAATATTTGCAGGGCTCGGTCGACCCGGGCCGAGTTGTTGATTAGAAAAGGCCAGATGCTTTTGGGGGTATGTCCGTCATTAGGACGTGCCATAATGGAAAAAGGAATCGGGGGGTCAAATATGTTGCCTGCACAGGTTCGTGCCGAGAGGTTGCGTGCGCTTAGAGCCGACAAATCGAAGGCAGTTGGCACGGAAAAGGTATTTTATAAGGGGAAGCCCGAGCGATTCGACGTTTTCCAGATCGATCTCGACCTGTTGATCTACAACCGCCACAACGGCCGGATCGAGAGCGAGATGTTGACTTGGCAGTTTGAGCACGACATCGGACACACCGATTACAACGCCGAGATTCACAAACTAATCGACAAGTTCCTTTGGGAAACGAACGTCGAACGCAATAAACATACCCTCAAGGATCTCAAGGAGAAACAGCAACAGCGTCCTGGTATCGTGAGCCTTGATGGCGTCATTATCGACGGTAACCGTCGCGCGATGCTGCTCCGCCGTATTGGTTCGAATCAACATTTCGAAGCGGTAATCCTCCCTGACGAATATTATGAGAATGAGAAGGAGATCGTTCGCCTTGAGACTGAATACCAGATCGGGGAAGACTCCAAACTCGATTACGGCCCCCTCGAAAAGTACCTGAAGGTCAAGCGGCTTATTGATGGTCTGGGTTACGGGAAGACTGACGTCTGCCAGATGATGGGAATCGGTAGCGGTGAACTCGAACGTCGCCGAGCCACAATGACACTCATGGATGAGTATCTCGCATACATCGACTGCGCCGGCCTGTACAATATGCTGAAGGAGAGGGACAACAGCACGAAGGAAGGCATGTTCGTCGACCTGTATGCCGATTTGAAGCGGTTGCAGGAGGGCGGTGCTGGTATCGCTTGGGCCACTGACAGCATCGACGCGCTAGAACTCAAGACTACGCAGTTCGACCTTGTCCGTTATGGTACCGAACTCTTCGACTCGGGCAAGGATTACCGGAAGGTTTCCCATGATGGCCGGGGCGAGAAGAGCTTCTTTGCTAACGAGGAAATCTGGAAGGCGTTCCGGACTGAGCATGAAAAGAACATCGATCCGATCACTAATGCAGTTGGCACGCTTGACGAGTTTGTCGCCCGACACCCCGAATTCACATCTCGCAAGGAGGCCGCCGAGGCGCGCGACGACGAGTGGAAAACCAAGGCGAAGGGCTTGCTCTTGGGTAACTTCAACCGATCGAGCTATAAGCTGGAGGCGGAGAATGATGCGAACAAGCCGCGAGAGCTGCTGGAACGAGCCCTCGCCGCTCTCACTAGGGTCGACTACAGGACTGGCACATTTACGAAGGACGTGACGAACGAGACGCTGGTCAAGGAGATCAGCAGCCTTGCATGGGACATGAAAAAGCGGTTTGACCGTCCAACGAAGACAGCATGATGGCCGGCGAGGTCCGCATCGAGTTTGATCCTACGTCTCAGGCCATTCTTTTGCGAGGTGACTCGCATTCCATATTGCGTCACCCACTTTTCGGCACCTATCTCCGCTCGGCGGGCGCTCACGTCCTCCAGGATGCCATCTCGCTGCCGACCGATGAGCGGGCGTTGCACGCGCGCTATCAGGAACTCACAAAGCTCATCGGCCGCTCCGGCTTCACCCTTATCGAGGGTGGCGACGGCGGCACGCTTGCGAAGGTAAGACGGGAGGAGGACGACTTCAAAACGTTTGCAGCTGCGGCTGCGGCAATATGGCGGAGCGAGGTCGACACAGACAATTTCGCTTCATTCGTCGCGCGGGTGAACGTCGCGTGCCCGGCGCGGACTTTCTACCGCAAGCAGTTGCTTGCGGCCTTCCATCTGGCATTCGCGCAAAACGCCTGCAACTTCTCGGTGCCTGGCGCTGGAAAGACGTCAATCGTTTACGCTGCATATGCGTACCTGGCTGGACTTCCTTCAGAAGACCCCCGGAACGTCGACCACCTTCTTATCGTGGGCCCCCTATCTGCCTTCAAGGCATGGGAGGACGAATTCAAAGAAATCTTCGGACGAGCCGCGCGCTCCAAAAGGATCGCTGGGTTCGTCTCACCAAGTGACCGCAGCGCGTACTTGAGAGGTGTGAGCTATACCGGGCGCGCAATCGAGCTCACACTCACGACCTATGCAAGCTTGGCTGCGAATCTCGAAGAATTCAAAACTTTCCTGGGGTCGCCACTCCATCGGACCATGGTGGTGCTCGATGAGGCCCACAACATCAAGCGGCAAGATGGATACTGGTCAAACGCGGCCATGGAGCTTGCTCCACTCGCTCGGTCGCGCGTTGTCCTCACGGGAACACCCGCGCCGAATGGATACGAGGATCTCGCAAACCTGTTCCGTTTTATATACCCGAAGCGCAATGTCATTGGTTTCTCCAGTGCGGCACTCAAGGCCATGTCTGGGGGCGCGATGCCGGCAGGTATCGATCGCCTGAAAGACCGGATCAGGCCCTTCTATACCCGTATCCGAAAGAGCGATCTTGGCCTTTCCCCAGCCAGTGAGAGTCGCCCGCTTGTAGAGTTGTCTCCCAAACACCGCAGGATTTACGACGGAATCGAACGCACGGTACTGCCCCAATTGAGATCGGCCATCCAAGGTGGGCGTTCGAGCTTGGTCCGCGCTCGTCTGATGCGGCTCCGGCAGGCTGCCGTCAATCCCGCCCTTTTGCTCAGGCCACTTGAAGAAGAGGGTCTTCTCGATCCGGACGGCGTCGCGTCCTTCTCAGTCGCAGAACTAGAGATCGCCGACCTCGTCAGCACCTTCGACCCGCACAGCGAGCTCAATCGACTTTCAGTCGCGACCGACCTTGTGAGAAAGATCATATCAGAACAGGGTAAGGTCGTCATATGGTCCTATTTTATTGGCAACCTAGCGCTACTCAAGCAGGCGCTTGAGGGCGCTGCCGACTTCGTGGAAGTGGTAACAGGATCGACCCCTGTTGCTGACGATACCTCAGAGATCGAAGAGGAACTTGCGCTTCCCACACGTGAATCATTGATCAATCGTTTTCACGCTGCCGGGGAGACCTCCATCTTGATCGCGAACCCGCAAGCCGTCGGTGAATCCATCTCGCTACATAAGGCCTGTCGTTCCGCCATCTATTTCGATCGCGACTTCAATGCGGGCAAGTTCATTCAGTCCAAGGATCGCATCCACCGCTACAATCCTGTCCCACTCGGAGACGTGAGCTACCATCTGCTGATGGCAGAGGGCACCTTGGATACTGCTATCAACCGAAGGCTGATCCAGAAGGAACAGCGACTCTCCGACTTGGTGGACGCGGAGGAAATCCCTCTCTTCACGCTTGAAGACGAGGAAACTGAGCAGGGGGCGGACGTTAGGGCGATCCTGGAGGACTATGAGCGGCGCAAGACGATCTGACGGGCTGCTGCCTCGGAGCGCCGTGCTTGGCATGGTCGATATGGTCAGCGAAGGAATTGGCGACCGGAATCATCTCATTTCCGCTATTCAGGCTGCACACAGCGCGACCAGGAACCGGGGCAGCAATACGATCGACATGCTTATCGAAATAGGTGTCCTTCTAGTCGCCGCAGACGGGGCGTTGACCGTCGCTCCTGACATGAAGTGCGCAGCCGACAGTTTCGTTGCTGTGCGGGACGCCCTCCTGAGAAGCTACCTTGGTCTGCTCACCGATTTCACGACCGGGAGTTTGTTCCAGATCGACAGCCGTGACCAAACACTGATGGTGAACCCTGTACAGCTACCCGGACGGGATCGCTGCTATCCTTACGCCCTGCTGGAGTTCGAGATATTGTGTCGCGGCGCATCAGGTGAGCCGTTCTGGTCCATACAGAAAGATGTGGTCCCGGCCTTCATGCAATTCCTGTTGGCAGCCAATGGGAGGCCGCCGCGGCGAGCATTCCCTCTTGCGGCACTCAAGGCGATGAAGAGTGCGCAAGAGCAGGCTGGCCGGAGAGCAGAGGAATGGACAGTCAGCTTCGAGCGCCGCCGATTGAATGGACACCCTTTCGTGCGGATGGTGAGGAGTGTATCAGATGACGACGCTGGGGCCGGCTTCGACATCATGTCGTTTGAAAATCCACAAACCCTTTTGCACGATCGCTTCATTGAGGTGAAGAGTTACGAAGACGAATACAGCTTCTTCTGGTCGGAGGGCGAAATGGAGACCGCCAGGCGGCTTGGGATGAGTTATTGGCTATATCTTGTTGACCGACGCGCTATAGGATTTGGGGATTACACCCCCGAGATGATCCCCGATCCGATCAACTTCTTTGTCGAACGCGATCCGATCGGTTGGCTCGTCAACACTCAAGGAATGAAATTCACCCGCATGCCTGGCCATCGAAGCGACGGACGTGCCACTCCGTAGTGTGGATCTTGTTCTGGTCCGGGGATCTGCTAGGGTGGGAATAACGGTGATCAGGAGTTTGTCTTGCGGGCGATCGACCTCTATTCGGGAATCGGTGGATGGAGCGCGGGCCTTCGGTGCGCTGGGGTTGATGTCGTGGAGGCCTATGAGATATGGCCGGCCGCCGTTGCTACTTACAATGCGAACCTCGGCACCGACCACGTGGCATCGGACGTACGGCGCTTGGATTTTGGTCTTTTGTCTAACGACATCGACCTTGTGGTGGGAAGCCCGCCATGCACTGAATTTTCCTATTCAAACCGAGGCGGTGGCGGGAACCTTTTGGAAGGCCTGAAGGATGTCGTACGGTTCCTTGAGGTCGTGGAACATGTCCAACCGCGCTATTGGCTTATGGAGAATGTCCCTCGCACTGCCTCCGTCATTGAACAGGGGCTCAAGACAAGGGGCCACCCCCTCTATCGGTTTCGCTCGCTTCAACCGCAAATCAAGGTGCTTAATTTCGCGGAATTTGGCCTACCCCAATCCCGCTCGCGTTGCCTAGTTGGCATATTTCCGTTCGATACCCTCGAATCCTATAGGTCAAACGCCGTAAATCGGGATTTGGGCGGCGTAATCCGCTGCTTGTCCGAAGGCAGGGTCGCGCGTGACCCCATATGGGGATTTGAGCTAGACCGTTCGCTTCTGACTGAGATGGAGCCGGAAGCCGAGTTGAACTTGGAACAGCTCCGCATGAACCGGGAGGCTAAGCGGTTTCATCCCGTCTACAATGACATGACGTTCCCGGATTCTTTGGACCAGCCCTCACGTACCGTGACGGCGACGTGCACCCGCGTGTCGCGTGAAAGTATTGTCGTTTCTAATGGACGCCAAGGCTCGGTGCGTCGCCTCACTGTTCGTGAGCGAGCGTCGCTGCAAGGCTTCCCTATAACCTACCAATTTTATGGGAAGAGCCATTCCCAGAAGGTGAAGATGGTAGGCAATGCTGTCCCGCCCTTCCTATCCTACCTTATAGGTGCCGCCGCACAGCATCGAGAGATGGTCGAAGCGAGCGAGCTACCCCTCGCAGCTGCACGATTGCCTATCCCCTCCTTGCCGCCGCCCGTCACGCCGCCGCATGCGGTGGGCGTTTCCTACCCAGTCAAGAGACAGTTCAGGGCCGCATTGCCTAGCCTGCGCTTCAAAAGCGGCATGCGTTTCCAACTGTCGAATAACTGTGACGGGGATGACGTTCGATGGTCAATCGAATTTTTCTTTGGTCCTTCGAAGGACATCAAGACCGTCGTTCTTGATGGTGCTCTCCTAGAGCGGCTGATGCGACAGCCGGCGCTAGCGACGGCGCTCGCTCGAACTTCTGGCCAGCTTGACCAGGTTCGGCGGTTCACCACAAGCCGGAGCCCAGCCAATCTCCAGGAGGCTTGGAGGCAGAGCGTGTCGGGAGCCGGCCCGTATCAATTGGTGGATGCCCTTGGACAAGCTGCCGTTGCTCTGAGCTGCGAGATATCCGATGTGCCGACCGATCTGGTAGTCAAGTTGGTTTTGGCTTGCTGTGCGAGCAGCGAAGGCATCCTAAGATCGAAGGACAAGCTCGCGCTCAATGCGGTCGCAGTCATGGCGGGTTTTCTGCTAGGTAGCTGGTTCAACGAGATCACTTGGGGCAGTGAAATGCCGATACAATTGAAGCGGAAGATAGCATAGTCGCATAGCGATGAGGCCACCCAACAACCAACCTTGGCCAGATGTTCCCGACGCGCGCCGAAAGCAGATGGCGGCGATCCGAGGGCGCGATACCAAACCAGAATTGCTCGTCCGGCGACTCCTGCATGCCTTGGGCTATCGGTATAGGCTTCACTCAACAGGTCTTCCGGGAAGACCCGACTTGGTCTTCCGCGCACGCCGCAAGGCCATCTTTATCCATGGATGTTTCTGGCATGGGCACGAGCATTGCTCGGCGGGCCGGTCTCCGAAGACCCGGAGTGAATTTTGGGGCGCCAAACTCTCCGCCAATAAGCGGCGGGACAGTCGAGTGCTGCGCGAGATCGAAGAACTCGGTTGGACAGTACAGGTGCTGTGGGAATGCGAATTGAGGGACCCCGGCCTAATGCATCGGCTAACAAGCTTTCTGGGAGCACCAAAAGTCCGCCAAGTCCCGAAGTTACGTCACATTCACGCCGCAGCAGAAGCTGAAATCGTCCGCACAACCCCCCATGAGAAACATTCGTAATTTGCATGTCTGGTAACATCTAACAAAGATACGAAAAGGGCTTCCGTATCGAAGTCGCAATAGTTGTATCAGTCAGTTTCGATTTCTTTCCAAGCCAATGGCAGTGGTTGACCCCAGGGTGACACAGCGAACCCTGAGATCGCGCCAAGTGGGGATGTCCGCATGAAGCAGGTGAGAGATTCCTCGGACGACCGCTACAAAGGCACGTGCGTTCATTGTGGTGCCGCGCTAGCAACGAAGCCAGCGAACGATGACCACGTTCCGTCAAAGGCCCTCCTCGATCACCCCCTTCCCGCCAACGTTCACGTCGTTAAGACCTGCGTACAGTGCAACAATGGGTTCTCTTCCGATGAGGAGTATTTCGCAGCTTTTTTGGGAGCAGCCATGTCGGGCACGACTGATCCTCATTACCAAGTGTTTGAAACTGCGCGCAAAGTACTGGCCGGGAACGCCAAGCTCCGGCGCGAGATTGAGGCGACGAGGAGAGAAAGGGCCGATGCGGACGGCAACCCAGGGCTGGTTTGGCTTCCTGAGTTTCATAGAATCCGACGGGTTGTTCTGAAGAATGCGCGCGGACATGCCTTCCACGAACTTGGTCAACCCATGCTAGAAGAGCCTGACGACATCCTGATTGTACCCTTAGAGGTGATTGCCGAAGAGCGCCTTGCCGATTTCCTGACCGTCGATCTGGGCTCAGGGTGGCCCGAAGTCGGAAGCCGGCTGCTACAGCGGGTGTATGAGGGAATTGACATGGTGGATGGCTGGATCGTCGTCCAGCCGGGGGTCTATGTCTTCGCCGTCATTGAGACGGACGGTGTGACCGTGCGCAGCATCATCCGCGAATACCTTCTAACGGAAGTGTCTTGGCGGTGGTGATCTGGGCAGGCTCGGCTCACGTGCACTTGTATGGCGATACAAGCCCCCCAGGGGCATTCGCCTCATGAAAGCCTGGCACCAGTGACGTCTAGAAAACTTCAACGGCTTTATTTCACTGCCCTCGACGAGATCGTGAGCGCCAGCTGCCGCCCCACGTCGCTGCCACAACGAGCCCTTTCCTTCACTGAGCAGTCATAAAATCTATTGGAGAATTACGAAACGAATTGTCGTAACAGTCCCTGCGCCACCAAGTAGGACGGGGACGCGGCCTCTCCGAGAGCGAGATCGAAGTATCGAAAATCCCCAAGCTCGAATTCAATCTAGCACTACTTTGGCAGTTTAGGTTTGAGGGCGTGTGCGAGCAGCTTCTGACAGTGAGGACATCTGCGGGGTGGCG
>NZ_JBWKME010000089.1:0-78919 GCF_056431085.1 Mesorhizobium waitakense
CTTCGTCCAGGGTCCGTCGCCTTGCCAAGGCAATGCGGTTCCATCTTCGCCATTGGGCATCAGTCAGCACGAATCGTTCCATCAAAAGCTTGAATCACGATCAAGCCCGAAGTGGAATCCTGAATATCAACAACCCCTAGACTAGAACACCTGGCGGAAGATGATGAACAGCACGAAGGCGAGCGTGATCGAGCACGGCAAGGTCAGCACCCAGGCAAGCAGCAGATTGCGCACCGTCGACCATTGCAGCCCAGAACCGTTGGCGGCCATCGTTCCGGCAACGCCCGACGACAGCACGTGCGTTGTCGACACCGGCAGCCCCAGCCGGTCGGCCATGCCGATGGTCACCATCGCGACAAGCTCTGCGGCGGCACCCTGACCATAGGTCAGATGGCTCTTGCCGATCTTCTCGCCGACCGTGACGACGATGCGCTTCCAGCCGACCATGGTGCCGAGGCCGAGCGCCAGGGCAACGGCGACCTTCACCCAGATCGGGATGAACTTCGTCGCCTTGTCGACGGCCTTGTGATAGTCGGTGACCGCTTTCAGATCGGCGGCCTCCATCGGTAGCAACTTCTTCTTGTCGATCAGCTTGAGTGCCTCGCCGATCAGGTAGATGTCGTTGCGGGCGTTGCTGACCAGATCGGTCGGCACGTTGTCGACAGTCGCATAGGGCTGCAGGCCCGCTGTTGTGTTGTGGATGTAGGTCTGCAGCGCGACCGTCGTCTGGTCGTTCCAGGTCCGGGTGCGCACGGCATCCTGGACGGCTGCCTTGGCGTCGGTGACGGTGATGCCCGGCTTGACATATTTGCCGAGCGCCTGTTCGACGCTGACGGAAGCTGACTTGTAGGCCTCGAGATAGTTGATGTCGGGCGTCCGGTTCAGCGCAAAGGCCGTCGGCACGACACCGATCAGGATCAGCATGATCAGGCCCATGCCTTTCTGTCCGTCATTGGAGCCGTGCGCGAAGCTGACGCCGGTGCAGGTGAAGATCAGCAGCCCGCGGATCCACCATGGCGGTGGCGTGTTGCCTTTCGGTGCTTCGTAGAGGGCCGGATTGCGAACGAGCAGCTTCATCGCATAGAGCAGGATCGCCGCGGCGAAGAAGCCGATGATCGGCGACACCAGCAAGGTGATGCCGACATTCGTCGCCTGCGACCAGTCGACACCGCTGGTGGCACTGCCGGCAGGCGCCATGAACTGGTTGGCGAGGCCGACGCCGATGATCGAGCCAACCATCGTGTGCGAGCTCGACGCCGGCAGGCCGAGGAACCAGGTGCCGAGGTTCCACAGGATCGCGGCAACGAGCAGTGCGAACACCATCGCAAAGCCAGAGGAAGAGCCGACCTGCAGGATCAGTTCGACCGGCAGCAGCGACAGGATGCCGAAAGCGACCGCACCGCTGGAGGTGAGAACCCCGAGGAAATTGAAGGCGCCCGACCACATGACCGCGAATTCGGCCGGCATGGAGCGTGTGTAGATGACCGTCGCCACCGCATTGGCGGTATCATGGAAGCCGTTGACGAACTCGAAGCCGAGCGCGATCAGCAAGGCAATGCCGAGCAGGATCCACGGCACGGTCTTGGCCTCTGCCAGATCCTGGCTGAGCGCATAGCCGACATAGACGACGCCGACGAGCACCAGCACGCCGAAGGCCGGCAGGAACCACTTCGCGCTACCCGAATTGTGCAGCGGATGATCCGGCCTCGGAATGCCCGCCTCACTAGAAACTATGTCCACCATGTCCCACTCCTATTGCATTGCAGCAAAGAACCGGGATGAACGCTATGTCCGCACAATGAACCCTGTGTGACGATATCGGACACAACTTCCGAGGATATTTCAGGCGAAAAGCCTCGCGGTAGACGCTGTCAGGCGCCGCGCGACCGCGTCTTCAGGATCGCCGAAAACCGCGGATCGAAGGCGCGGCTGATCGGCGCCGCGGCGGCACCGAGCGCGATCGACCAGGGATCGGTGGTGCCGAGCTGCAGACGCGGCAAATTCCGCGCCGGCCGATCGGCGATCGACGGCAGCAGCGGATGCATCGCCTCGACCAGCCGGCGGGCCAGCGCTTCCGGCGCTCCGCTGGTCAGGATGACAGTCTGGGGATCGAAGATCGTTTCGATGAGATGCACGCTCCAGCGCAGATCATGCGCTGCACCATCAATCCAGGCAATGATCTTGGGATCCTCGGCCGCGACCAGGCCGTCCATCTGTTGGTAGATGTCGTCGTCGGCCGGATTGAGGCCGAGATGCTGGTAAAGTGAGGCCAGCGACGCGCGATGTTCGAGCGGCGTCGAGCTGGGGCCGGCCGGCGACAGCAGCGCCATGCCGATCTCGCCGGCATTGCCATGGCCGCCGCTGTAGAGCTCGCCGTTCAGGATCAGTCCGGCGCCTATGCCGTAACCGACGTAGAGGCAGACCGCGTGATCGACGCCGTGCGCCGCGCCGACGATGCGCTCCGCCGTCGCGCACGCGGCGGCGTCGTTCTGCAAGCTGACATTCAGGCCTGTGCCTCTCGCCAGCGTGTCCAGAAGCGGAAATTTCTGCCAGGCCGGCATCATCCATTTATCGTCCGAATTCTTTAGCCCGAAAGGACCCGGCATAGCGACGCCGAGGCCGACAAGCCTCTCTTCGGATTGGGCGGACATCTGGGATAGCTCACGCCGGACGCCGCCGACCAGGCCAAGGATCACCTCGACGCCCTTCGATGGCTCATAGAACGGCAGGTTGGCCTCGGCTCGCGCCAGCACGCTGCCGACCAGGTCGACGGCGACCGCCCGCGTCAGGTGGCGATCGATCTGCAGCCCGATGGCGAAGGCGCCCTCGGGAACCAGCCTGTAAGGGGTCGAGGGCTGGCCCCTGCCCTTGCGCACCGCCTCGAGGGCAACGACCAGGCCGTCGCTTTCGAGATCCTCGATGATGTTGGAGACCGCCTGCTTGGTGAGTTGGGTCGCCCGCGCCAGGTCGGCGCGCGACAGGGCGCCATTGAGGCGCAGCGCCTCGATCATGACACGACGGTTGTGCGCGCTCGTGCCTTCCTGGTTGGTGCCGCTCTTGGCGCGGATCGGGCTGATATCGTCCACCGGCGTTTCCCTCTTGACTCCATTAGGATATTGATCGACTAATTAAGTCAAGCGAATTGACTTAATAGCAAACCGACCGCAGAAAAAGACGGCCAGGGCTTTGTGCCGGGCGCCGCCCACGGTCGGGGGACCATTGGGTCACGTGACATCAATCAGGGAAGGCAACGCATATATCGCCCGCCCGCCAACATCGGAAATGGGAGAAGAAGATGCTGAAATCGATCTGTAAGACACTCTTGGGCGCAGTCTTTGTCGGAGGATTACTCGTTCCTCATGCTTTCGCCGAAACGTCCATCAATGCGCTTTTCATGGCGCAGGCCGCCTACAGCGAGGCTGACGTACGCGCCATGACGGACGCCTTCACGAAGGCCAATCCCGACATCAAGGTCAATCTCGAATTCGTCCCCTATGAGGGACTGCACGACAAGACCGTGCTCGCGCAGGGCTCGGGCGGTGGATACGACGTCGTGCTGTTCGACGTCATCTGGCCGGCCGAATACGCCACCAACAAGGTGCTGGTCGATGAGTCGTCGAAGATCACCGACGACATGAAGAAGGGCGTGCTGCCCGGCGCCTGGACCACGGTCCTGTATGAAGGCAAGTACTACGGCATGCCGTGGATCCTCGACACCAAATACCTGTTCTACAACAAGGATATCCTGGAGAAGGCCGGCATCAAGGCGCCGCCGAAGACCTGGGAAGAACTCGGCGAACAGGCCAAGATCATCAAGGACAAGGGCTTGCTGAAGACACCGATCGCCTGGAGCTGGTCGCAGGCCGAGGCCGCGATCTGCGACTACGCCACGCTGGTCAGCGCCTATGGCGGCGACTTCCTCAAGGACGGCAAGCCGGACTTCCAGAATGGTCCCGGCGTCGCGGCGTTGAAATACATGGTCGACAGCTACAAGTCGGGCCTCACCAATCCCAATTCCAAGGAATTCCTGGAAGAGGACGTGCGCAAGGTCTTCGAAAACGGTGACGCCGCCTTCGCGCTGAACTGGACCTACATGTACAACATGGCCAACGATCCGAAGGACAGCAAGGTTGCGGGCAAGGTCGGCGTTGTGCCGGCGCCAGGCGTCAGTGGCACCAGCGAGGTGTCGGCCGTCAACGGCTCGATGGGCCTTGGCGTCACAGCGGTCTCCAAGCATCCGGACGAAGCCTGGAAATACATTGAATTCATGACCTCGCAGGCGACGCAAAACCAGTATGCCAAGCTCTCGCTGCCGATCTGGGCGTCGTCCTATGACGACCCGGCGGTGACCAAGGGCCAGGAAGAGCTGATCGCCGCCGCCAAGCTCGGCCTGGCCGCGATGTATCCGCGCCCGACCACGCCGAAGTACCAGGAACTGTCGACTGCCTTGCAGCAGGCGATCCAGGAATCGCTTCTCGGCCAGTCTTCGCCGGAAGACGCCTTGAAGACCGCCGCGCAAAACAGCGGCCTCTGAGCACTGTTGTCGTTCAACATGGGCGGCCTTGTGCCGCCCATGTTATGTCCAGATCAAAGATGAACGAAGAAAGGCTGCTCCGATGTCGGGCACCTGGATGACAACTCGTGCATGGCTGCTGATGCTGCCGCTGCTCGTGGTCATGGTCGCCGTCATCGGCTGGCCATTGGTCGATACCGTCGGGCTTTCCTTCACCGACGCAAAGCTCGTCGGCACGGGCGGCAATTTCGTCGGCTTCGACAATTATGCGAACATGCTGTCCAGCTCGAATTTTTCGCGCACGCTGGTCACCACGACCCTCTTCGCAGTGATTTCGGTCGCCGCCGAAATGGTGATCGGCGTTCTCGCAGCACTGCTGCTCAATCAGCAGTTTCATGGCCGCGCCATCCTGCGCGCCTTGATGATCCTGCCCTGGGCGCTGCCGACCGTGGTCAACGCCACGCTGTGGCGGCTGATCTACAATCCCGAATATGGCGCGCTCAACGCTGCCCTCACACAAATGCACCTCATCGATGCCTACCGTTCCTGGCTTGGCGAGCCGGGCACCGCGCTGGCGGCGCTGATCGTCGCCGACTGCTGGAAGAACTTTCCGCTGGTGGCGCTGATCGCGCTGGCCGCGCTGCAGGCGGTGCCGCGCGACATCACCGCCGCCTCGCTCGTCGACGGCGCCGGGGCTTTCAACCGCTTCCGCTTCGTCATCCTGCCCTATCTCGCCGGTCCGCTGATGGTGGCGCTGGTGCTGCGCACCATCGAGGCTTTCAAGGTCTTCGACATCATCTGGGTGATGACCCGCGGCGGCCCGGCCAACAGCACGCGCACGCTGTCGATCCTCGTCTACCAGGAGGCCTTCTCCTTCCAGCGCGCCGGATCCGGCGCGTCGCTGGCGCTGATCGTCACCTTGCTCGTCACCGTGCTGGCCGTCGCCTATGCGGCGCTGGTGCGCAAGACCGCCGGGAGTGCCGCCTGATGGAACGCCAGAGCCCTGCCTTCACCATCTTCATCCACGCCTGCGCTTTGCTGCTCGCAGCCGTCATCCTGGCGCCCCTCGCCTGGCTGTTCATCATGAGCATCTCGCCAGCCGCCGACCTTGCCGCCAAGCCGCTGCGCTGGTGGCCGGAAAGTGCTGACTTCTCGCGCTACGGGCAATTGCTGTCGACCGCCGAAAACAGCGCCGGCGCTGCCTTCACCTCCTCGCTGCGCAACAGCCTCGAGATTGCCGGCATGGCGACCATCGCGGCGCTCGCGCTAGCGATCCCGGCCGGCTGGGCCGTCTCGCGCACGCCATCGATCGGCTGGTCGCTGTCGATGGTCATCGCCACCTACATGCTGCCGCCGGTGGCGCTTGCCGTGCCGCTTTATATGGGCCTGTCGTATCTCGGCCTGCTCAACAATGTCTTCGGCCTAGCGCTGGTCTACCTGACCATTCTAGCGCCCTTCACCACCTGGCTGATGAAGTCGGGTTTCGACTCGATCCCGCGCGAAATCGAGGCGGCGGCAATGATCGACGGCGCCGGACTGTTCCAGACGCTGCGCATCATCACGCTGCCGCTGGCCGCACCGGTGATGGCGACATCGGCGCTGTTTGCCGTGCTGCTCGCCTGGGACGAATTCTTCTATGCGCTGCTGTTCACCTCGGACCAGCGCGCCAAGACCCTGACCGTCGCCATCGCCGATTTGGCCGGCGGCCGTGTTTCCGACTATGGATTGATCGCCACGGCCGGCGTGCTGGCAGCCTTGCCGCCGGTGCTGATCGGCCTGGTCATGCAGCGGGCGCTGATCTCGGGCCTGACCAGCGGCGGTGTGAAAGGATGACGATGACCACTGGCAAGAGCCGCCCCGCCGGGCTCATGGCGATCGACCGCGAGATGGCGCGCCAGCATGCCGATGCGATCGCGTCGTTCGAACACAACGCGGCCATTGCGGCAAAGGTCGCTGCCTCGATCCGGCAGAGCGGGCGCCTGTTGCTGCTCGGCATGGGCGGCTCGCATGCCGTCGGCCGCGCCGTCGAGCCGCTCTACCGCGCGCTTGGCATCGATGCGCTGGCACTGCCGCTTTCCGAGCAACTCGGCCAACCATTGCCACTGGCCGGCAGGACGGTGCTCGTCACCTCGCAGTCCGGTGAGAGCGCGGAGGTCGTCAGATGGTTCTCAGAGGCTGGCAGCACCGCCGATGTTTTCGGCCTGACGCTTGAAGGCGCTTCGTTCCTGGCTCGCACCGTGCCTTGCCTGGTCGGCGCCGGCGGCACCGAACTGGCGTTTGCCGCAACCCGCAGCCTGACCGTGACCTTCGCTTTGCATCTGGCGATCCTCGCCGCACTCGGCGAGGATCCGAGTGCCGCGCTTGGCGCCCTGGATCAGCCACAAGACAATGACATAACGTTGGCGCTCGCAGCACTGGCTGGAGTGACGGCCATCGTCACCTCGGGTCGGCGGTTGCAAGGTCTCGCCGAAGCGCTCGCACTTGGCCTTACCGAACTGTCGCGCCTGCCGTGCTTTTCGCTCGAGGGCGGCCAGTTGCGTCACGGGCCGATGGAAATGCTCGGCCCGCACGTCGGCGTCATCCTGTTTCGCGGCAACGACCCGACATCGGATCTGGTGACCGCCATGGCCATGTCCGTGGTCGAGGCCGGCGCACCGCTCGTCGTCTTCGATTCGTCCGGGCAAACGCCTGTCGCAGGAGCCGTGACGCCTTCCTTCAAACCGGCTTCCGGTATGGCCGCGATCTTCGCCATGCTGCCTCCAGCGCAACGCCTGATGGTCGCTTTCGCCGATGCCCGCGTCGACAATGCCGGCACGCCGGTTCGCTCGACCAAGATCACCAGGAGCGAGTGATGCGTCCGCTTGCGGTGATCGGCAACGTCAATGTCGACCTGATTGTCGGTCCGGTAGCGCCGTGGCCTGTCGCCGGAACGGAAACCGTCGTCGACCACGACGAATTGCGCGTCGGCGGCCAGGCCGGCAACAGCGCGCTGGCCTGGGAGGCGCTGGGCGTCGATTTCGCCGTTGCCGCCAATGTCGGCGACGACCAGTTCGGCCGTTGGCTTCGCGAGGCATTTGGCCGCCGCGCCGAGAAATGGCCGGTCCGCCCTGAAGGCACGACGCTGTCCGTCGGCATGACCCACCCGGACGGCGAGCGGACCTTCTTCACCACACGCGGACATCTGCCGCGCTTCGGCCTCGGCGATGTGTTTTCCGTGCTCGACGGCAGGGCGCTCTCGGGCGGCTACGCGCTGTTGTGCGGCTCTTTCCTGACCGACGATCTCACACGCCATTACGACGCGTTTTTTGACTGGGCGGACAGCAACGGCATTGCCGTCGCGCTCGACACCGGCTGGCCGATCGATGGCTGGACCGAGGCCAATTGCACGGCCACCCGCGCATGGCTGTCGCGCTGCGAACTGGCGCTGTTCAACGAGGTCGAGACCGTGACCCTGGCCGGAATGCAGAGCCCTGTGGAGGCAGCCCGCGCGATCCGGTCGAGCATGAGGGAAGGCGCGACCTTCGTCGTCAAGCGCGGCCCGCTGGGCGCCATCGCCATCGGCCCGGACGGCGCACTTGTCGAAGCCGTCGCGCCCGATGTCCGGGTGGTCGACACGATCGGCGCCGGCGATGTCTTCAACGCCGCCTTCCTCGCCGCACTGGCGCAGGAGCAGCCGCTGTCGGCCTGTCTCTCCGCCGCGACGCATGTGGCGTCGCGCGCGATTTCCACCTTGCCCCGCAACTATGGTGGGCCGATGCAGTTCAGGGAATCCACACATGAGCGCGCTTGAAATCCGCGACATCCGCAAGAGCTACGGCAGTGTCGAGACGCTGAAAGGCATCGACATCGCGCTGCAGAGCGGCGAATTCCTGGTGCTGCTCGGCTCCTCGGGCTGCGGAAAATCGACGCTGCTCAACATCATCGCCGGGCTGGCCGAGGCGACCAGCGGCGATGTGCTGATCGGCGGTCGCTCGATCCTTGGCGTTCATCCCAAGAACCGCGATATCGCCATGGTCTTCCAGTCCTATGCGCTCTATCCGAACCTGACTGTTCACCGCAACATCGGCTTCGGATTGGAGATGCGCGGGGTTGACGCGGAAGAGCGCGACAGGGCGGTACACGAAGCGGCGAAGCTGCTGCAGATAGAGACCTTGCTCGACCGCAAGCCGAGCCAGCTTTCTGGCGGCCAGCGCCAGCGCGTCGCCATTGGCCGGGCGCTGGTGCGCAAGCCGCAGGTCTTCCTGTTCGACGAGCCGCTGTCCAATCTCGACGCCAAGCTGCGCCTGGAAATGCGCACCGAACTGAAGCGCCTGCACCAGATGCTGCAGACCACGATCGTCTATGTCACCCATGACCAGATCGAGGCAATGACGCTGGCGACCCGCATCGCGGTGATGCGCGACGGCCGGATCGAGCAACTCGGCACGCCCGAAGATATCTACGACCAGCCGGCGACACTCTATGTCGCGGGCTTTGTCGGCGCACCGTCGATGAACATGCTGCAAGCGGTCGTCGCCGACGGAAAGCTGGCCATTGCCGATACCAACGTGCGGATACCCGTGCCTGCGCGCCATCGAAACTCGGCCCGCGACGGCGCACGGGTCGTCGTCGGCATCAGGCCCGAAGCGCTTCGTGTGGCGACCGGTGCTGCGACGGACTTGTCATTGCCCATGGAGATCGAGGTCGTCGAACTGACCGGACCCGAACTGGTCACCACGGCCCGCATCGGTGCACAGCGGCTGACGGCTTGCTTGCCGCCACGGACCCGGCTTGCCAAGGGCCAAGCATGCAGCTTCGCCTTCGACGAGACAGCGCTTCGCTTGTTTGACCCGGCATCCGGCAAGGCCTTCCTGGATCAGCCCTGATCGATATCCTCGAGGGTATGCGGCGATCCCGCAATCTCAAGTAGGGACGCCACCAGCAACTGTCGCTCGTCTTTCGAAAGGACATCCGCATCGAAGAGGCTCATGCTGCGCAGCCCTTCTATGGCCAGGTAGCAGACCAGCAGCGACTTCAGATCCGGCGTCTCGCCCTTCAGCCGCTCGAAAAGCTGCCGCTTGAACGTCTTTATCGGCGTCATGAAGTCGGGATCCTCGGCGATCGCCGAAAAGATCCAGGATGCCGATGGCTGCTTCTCCTCGCAATCGTTTGCCGACAGCGTGATGTAGACGGCGAGTGGGTTTTTGCCTTTGTCGGCGCTGTTGGCGGATTCGAGCGCTTGCCCGAAGTCACGCAAATAGCCCTCGACCAGTCCCTGCATCAACTTGGCCTTGGTCGGGAAATTGTAGAGCAACCCGCCCTTCGATACGCCGGCACGGCTTGCTACCGCCTCCAGCGACAGGCTGCCGGGCCCGGATTCTCGTGCGACGTCCGCCGCCGCAGCAAGAATCTTCTCGCGCGAATTCGATCTTGGAGCTTTCATGGCCCCTCCCATGGCAAGCTTAGGCCCAATTGACAAGACCGTCCAGACGGTACAGTAAGACCGCCGTTATTTGAAATCGGGACCTGCAGTCGATATGTGTCCCGATGTCCGCGCTTCGCGCCGGATTTCGGCTGAGGGGACTTCCTTGTTCAAGCGCATCCTTCGTATCGTCATCATCGCCCTGGTTCTGCTCGTCCTCTTCGTCGTGGTCGGTGGCATTGTCGGCTTCAACTTCCTGCGCGACAACGGCATCAAGCAGTATTTCGCAACGATGAAGCCGCCGGCGGCGACCGTGTCGACGACCATCGCCAAACCGTCGACCTGGACGCCGGGCGTCGAGGCAATCGGCACGGTCAGGGCTGTGCGCGGTGTCGATCTGACGGTTGAAACCACCGGCATCGTCAAGGAGATCCTGTTTCACGCCAACCAGAAGGTTGCCGAGGGCGCGGTCCTGCTGCAACTCGACGGTGCGGTCGAGCGCGCCGATCTGGAAGCGACGAAGGCGCAAGTCGCGGTCGTCCAGATGGCGCTGACGCGCGCCATTGAACTGCAGAGGCGCGGCGTCAATGCGGACGCTACGCTCGACACGGCGCGGGCAACCGCATCGGCAACCGCCGCGCAAGTGAACAAACTGCAGGCGGTGCTCGACCAAAAGCAGTTGACGGCGCCTTTCAGCGGCACGGTGGGCATTCCGAGAATCGACCTCGGCCAGTACCTGGCGCCTGGCACCGTAGTGGTGACGTTGCAGGATCTGGACACGATGCGGGTCGATTTCTCGGTTCCCGAACAACAGCTCCCGCTGCTCAAGATCGGCCAGACGGTGCGGCTGGGCATCGGCGGCGGCGGGATGCCCTATGCCGGTACCATTCGCGGCATCGACCCGAAAATCGACCCATCCAGCCGGTTGGTGAATATCAGGGCGGAAGTCGCCAATCCTGAAGGCAAGCTGACCCCTGGCCAATTCGTGCAGGTCCGTGTCGAACTGCCCGAAGAGCAGAATGTGCTGGCGCTGCCGCAGACGGCGCTGACCACCAGTCTCTATGGCGACTATATATTCGTCGTGCAGCCGGCGAAGCCCGCCGAAGCGCAGGCAGCCAAGCCGGAAGAAAAGCCCGCCGCGTCGGCAACCGACAAACCGGCGGACGCCCAGCCCGCTGATGCCAAGCCGGCTGACGCGATGAAGCCGGCGGCAGATGCAACCAAGCCTGCCGCCGATGCGGCAAAGCCAGCGGACAAGGCTGCCGATCCGGCCAAGCCGGTGGCGGAAGCCGACAAGCCCGCGCTGGTGCTGTCGCAGGTCTTCGTCAAGCCCGGCCGCCGCAATCAAGGCATGGTTGAGATCGTGGAAGGGCTGAAGGCTGGAGACGAAGTCGTCACCGCCGGTCAGAACCGGCTGTTCAATGGCATGTCCGTCGCCGTCGACAACACCATCGACCCGACCAAATCGGCGAACAAGCAGGCCGACCAGCAATGAGCTTTTCCGATATCTTCATTCGCCGGCCTGTCCTTTCGACGGTCCTTGCCTGCATGATCCTGCTGCTGGGTTTCCAGGGCATCTTCAACCTGTCGATCCGGCAATATCCGAAGGTTGACGAGACGGCGATCACCATCACGACGGCCTATCCAGGCGCCAGCGCCGACCTGATCCAGGGCTTCATTTCCGCCCCGATCGCCCGCGCCGTCGCCTCGACCGAAAACATCGACTACGTCACCTCGTCGAGCCGTCCGTCCTCCAGCACCGTGACGGTGCAGATGAAGCTCGGCTCCAACCCCGACGTGGCACTGACCGAAGTGCTGTCCAAGGTCCAGGGCGTGCGCGGCACCTTGCCGGACGCCTCCAAGGACCCCGTCATCGTCAAGGGCACCGGCCAGCAGTTCGCGATGATGTACATCTCGATGCAGAATCCGAACATGACGAAGGAGCAACTGACGGAGTACATCGAGCGCGTCATCCGGCCACGCATGTCGACGGTCGAAGGCGTCGCCGACGTACAGATCTTCGGCGCCCAGGAATACTCGATGCGCGTCTGGATCGACCCGGTCAAGCTTGCTGCGCGCGGCGTGACGGCCTCCGAGGTTCTGGAGGCCATCAACAATTCCAACTTCCTGTCGGCGCCCGGCAATACACAGAACGAGTATGTCGTCTCGTCGATCACCGTGCGCTCGACGCTGCAGACGCCCGAAGCATTCGCCGCGCTGCCGTTGCGCTCGACCGACGGCAATGTGGTGCGGCTGCGCGACGTGGCTCGCCTCGAACTCGGCGCCGAGAACACGGACACCAGGGTCAGCTTCAACGGCAAGCCCGGCACCTTCCTCGCCATCTTCCCGACACCCGCGGCCAACCCGCTGACCACGGCGGCGGCGCTCACCAAGCTCGTGCCGCAGATTCAGGAAACACTGCCGAAGGGCATGACGATTGAGGTCGTCTACGATGCGACCGGGCAGATCAGTGCCTCGATCGACGAGGTGTTCAAGACCATCGCCGAGGCAGTTGCCATCGTCGTCGTCGTCATCCTTTTGTTCCTTGGCTCTTTCCGTTCGGTGATGATGCCGATCGTCACCATCCCGCTGTCGCTGATCGGCGTCTGCTTCCTTTTGTTTGCGGTGGGCTATTCGATCAATCTTCTGTCTCTGCTGGCCATGGTGCTGGCCATCGGCCTCGTCGTCGATGACGCCATCGTGGTGGTCGAAAACATCCATCGCCACATGGAGGAAGACCATATGTCGCCGATGCAGGCGGCGTTCAGCGGCATGCGCGAGATCGCCTCGGCCATTGTCGCCATGACGATGACGCTGGCAGCCGTGTTCGCGCCGCTGGCCTTCACCGGCGGCCTGACCGGCGCGCTGTTCCGCGAGTTCGCGGTCACGCTCGCCGGCTCGGTTGTGCTGTCAGGTGTCATCGCCGTCACCATCACCCCGATGATGTCGGCGCGCCTCTTGAAGTCCGGCACACCGGGCCGTTTCCAGCGCATTGTCGACGGCACCTTCGCGCGGGTCGAGCACGTCTACGAGAGGGCCGTCACCGGTTCGCTGAACTATCGCCCGCTGACGCTGATCATCGTGCTGGCGCTTGTCGGCGTCACCGGCTTCATGTTCACCAAGACCTCGAGCGAACTGGCGCCGGAAGAGGACCAGGGCTTTCTGCTCTCGATTGTGACAGCGCCACGCTATGCGACCTCCGACTACACCGAGACATACGTCAACCAGATGCTCGGCCTGGTGAGGGATATTCCCGAGACGCGGGCGCAGTTCTCCGCCGTCGCCTTCGGCGGTGAGACAAACAGCGCCTTCGTCGGCTTTGCCTTCAAGGACTGGGCTGAACGCAAACGCAATTCCAAGGAATTGCAGGCCGACATTACGGCCCGTCTAGCCAAGGTGGCGGGTGTACAGGCCTTCGTCTTTGCGCCACCGACGCTGCCAGGCTCCGGCGGCGGCCTGCCCATCGCCATGGTGGTGCGATCGACCGGCGATTCCTCGGAAGTGTACGATGTGGCAGAGAAGATCAAGAACAAGGCGCAGGCCTCCGGTCGCTTCATCGTCGTGCAGAATTCGATGGCCTATGACGCGCCGCAGGTGACGGTGACCATCGATCGCGACCGCGCCGCGGCCCTCAACCTGCCGATCGCCGATATCGGCCGGACGTTGACGCTGCTGGTCGGCGGTGCCGAAGTGGCGCAATTCGATCGCGACTCCAACAGCTACGACATCATCCCGCAGGTGCCGCAGGAGTTCCGCGACAACCCCGAAAAGCTCGGCGAGTACTTCGTGCGCAGCGTGACGGGCGAGATGGTGCCGCTGTCGGCCGTGGTGAAGATCTCCAACAATGCCGCGCCGGCGGCCATCGAGCAGTTCAACCAGCTGAATTCAGCGACGATTTCCGCGCTTCCGCTGCCCGGCGTCACCACCGGCGACGGGCTGAAGGCACTGGAGGACATCGCCAGGGAGAACCTGCCCGATAGCTTCTTCATTGATTACTCCGGCCAGTCCAGGCAGGAGAAAGAACAGGGCAACACCATCCTGATCGCCTTTGCGGCGGCCGTCATCGTCATCTATCTGGTGCTGGCGGCGCAGTTCGAAAGCTTCCGCGACCCGCTGATCATCATGATGGCGGTGCCGCTGTCGATCTTCGGCGCCATCGTGCCGCTCAATCTGGGTCTCGGCACGCTCAACATCTATACGCAGGTCGGCCTGATCACGCTGATCGGCCTGATCACCAAGCACGGCATCCTTCTGGTCGAGTTCGCCAACCAGCAGCGTGAAATCCATGGCATGCGGCGGCGTGACGCCATCATCGCCTCGGCCAAGGTCCGCCTGCGCCCGATCCTGATGACGACGGCGGCGATGGCGCTTGGCGTGGTGCCGCTGATCACGTCCAGCGGTGCGGGCGCCGCGGCGCGCTATTCGATGGGCCTGGTCATCTTCACCGGCATCCTGGTCGGCACCATGTTCACGCTCTTCGTCGTGCCCATGTTCTACACTTTCATCGCCAGCAAGGACCTGCCGCATCTGGCCGAGAAGCCGGATCCCAAGCTGATGCCGGCACTGCCGAACTAGAGCAATTCCAGGAAAAGTGTGAAACGGTTTTCCGTCCGGAATTGCGTCAAAACAAAGAGTTAGAGCAGTTGGCCGTTTCAGAGAAACGGTGAACTGCTCTAAAGCAAAACAGGATGACAACAAAAAAGAGGCCGGAAAATTCCGGCCTCTTTTTTTGGCTGGGCTCGATACCGCCGGTTTGAGCTGTACTCGATACCGCGCAAACTTTCCTGCGGGAGCCTTTGAACGAGGACGCGGCAGTTGGCCTGCCCGTTCCACAGCCTGCTACTTGACGATGACGATGCTGGTGTTGGTCGGCCCGAACATTTCGACGAGCTGATAGAAATCGGCGGCGTTGTCGGGATGCAGCCGCACGCAGCCATGCGAAGCCGGCTGGCCGAGACGCTTGATCGCGTTGGTGGCATGCACCGCATAGCCGCCGCTGAAGAAGACCGAGTGCGGCATCGGCGCATTGTCGTACTTCTTCGAATACCACATCTCATGCATGCGCGTCGGCTTGAACGAGCCGGTCGGCGTCACATGGGCTCCGTCGCCGGTGGAAACCTTCCAGGCGAAGGCTGGCCGGCCGTCGACCGAGACTTCCATGATCTGCTGTGAAAGCGAGACGCGCGCCACGATCTTGTTGGCGGCGTGCGCTGCGCCCGAGCCGGCGCCGAACAGCAGTGCCGCACCGGTCAGGGCGGCGGCGGCGACGTTGATGAGCTTGGCGGAAATGGCGGTGTGCATGATGGTATCCCCTCTCTCTGCCGGGCTTGGCCGGCTCCAATTCGATGGCTGCTTATCCCAATGGCATGTTTCGGGGAGATTTCGTGAAATGCTCGTTTGTGTTTCGAATCTGTTTCCTCTGGTTAACAAGAAACGCCGCTGACGCAGCCGAGAATGGGGGACAGACACTGCTTGCTGACGGGGATCAGATCACAAACATGGGTATTTGCCTCTAAACGAAGGTGCGAATTTCTGTATATGAAACAATGATCTTCGATCTCGAAACCAAGCGGCAACAAAGCGCGACTCCAAGCGGCATGATCCGGATACGGGCCGCAAGCAAAGTTGACGTAACGAAAACAGCCGGTACGAAAATGGAAACGAAATCGAACGCACTGTCCTGGGTTCTCAGGATCAGCATCGCGGCAGTGGTCATCGGCGGCGTCGGCACGGTTGCCGGCAACTCGTTGACAAGTCTCGGCGCGATGACGTCAGGCGAGATTTCGACCATGCATGCGGCACTGTTTTTTGCCACGGTCTGGATTGTTTCCAGCCTGCGCATCGTTCGGCTCAAGGCCCTCTGGCGGGTCGGTCTTAAGCTGACGGGAATGCGCGGCCCCTCCGGCAACTTGCTGCCGAGAGGACCGAAGGCCCGCGCCGCAGCGGGGGGCTCCGTGGGCGGCGCGGGCACTTCGGGAGTATCCTGAAGTGACCTGCAACACACATATGGGGAACTGATACGATGAACACGAAATTCGCCGCTTCGGTGCTTTCTGCACTGCTTTACGCGCAGGGCCTGCTGGGCTTTGCCGCTGTTGCCACCGTGCTGCTCAGGGACCGCGCCCATGCGAGCGAGCTAACCATGGGCAATGACATCCCATCGGGTCCCTCGCTGCTGGTGGTGCGCTGAGCGTCAGGAGCATCGGACCCAGGTGGAAACTCCGATGCTCGAACGAAGAGATGGTGTCAGTGCCCAGCCGTCAGTCGACGAATTGCTGCGGCGGATCGAACCGATAGCCGGCGCCGCGAATGGTGGTGATGGTGTCGGTGTCGAGCTTGCGGCGCAACCGCACGATGCGCGAATCGATCGAGCGATCGAAGGCGTCAGCGTTTTCGGCAGGTGCCGCGGCAATGATATCGTCACGCGTCAGCACCTTGCGCGGACTGGCCAGGAACAGCCTGAGCAGCGCCACCTGACCGGGCGAAAGCTGCTCTTCCGTGCCGGACCGATGCATGACGATGGCCGATCTCAGATCGACGGTCGCGTTCTCCAGCACGATCAGTTCCTGCGTGCCCCTGCCGCGCCGCGAAAGCAGGCCTCCGACACGGGCAGCGAGTTCCCTGACATTGAGTGGGCTCTCGACGACGTCGGCCGCACCAAGCTCGAGCGCCAGCACCTTGTCGACGAGATCTGCCGGCCGGCAGATCAGGATGAAATCCGGTCCGCCCTCGCCACCATGGCGCTTGAGCAGATCCCGCCCCTCCGCCTGGCTGACGCTGTCGCCGATGACGACGACGTCGATGCCCTTTCCCGACAGCAGCGACTCAGCCTCCCATGGCTGCCGCGCCTGATGCACATCGTGGCCACGACGCTCGAGATGGTCGGCGAGTTCGGTCGCGACCACTTCGGCGACCGAAACGAGCGCAATGACGGATCGTGCGGCCATATTTTCCAACCGTTCCCTGGCAACTAGATATGAGTGCTGGACATCATGTTTATACCCAATCTACTTTCCACTGAAAGTGGGAGCGAGAGCATCGTGCGGGCAAGAATTGTCATCGTCGAGGATGAGCCCGATCTGAGGGATGCGGTTGCCGAATATCTGGGCGCCGCCGGCTATGACGTGGTCACCGCAGAAAGTGCGGCCGCTGCGCGCAGCCTTGTTGAAACGCAGTCGTTCCATCTCGCCATCCTCGACATCGCCATGCCCGGCGAGGATGGCCTCTCACTCGGTCGCTGGCTGCGTTCGCGGCTGCCGATCGGTATCATCTACGCGACCGCCGCCGGCACCGCGCTCGACCGCATCGTCGGACTGGAACTCGGCGCCGACGACTACATCGTCAAGCCCTACGAATTGCGCGAAGTTCTGGCAAGGGTCCGCAGCGTGCTGCGCCGGGTTCCTCAGCCGCAGGAGCTTCAGGGCAAGAAGGCCGCGACGGATCGCCGTTCCGTTGCCTTTGGCCCTTTCCAGGCCGATCTCGACGGCAGGCTGGTGACCGGCGCCAATGGCTCGGTGATCGACATGGCCAAGAGCGAGTTCGACGTGCTGGAGGTTTTCCTGACCCGCGCCAACCGGCTGCTGACCCGCGCCGCGATCTCCGAGGCGATCGGCTTCACCGAAGACCCGGACTCGTCGCGCGCGGTCGACATTCGCATCATGCGGCTGCGCAAGAAGATCGAGACGGATCCGGCCAATCCGAAATTTTTGCGCACGGTGCGCGGCGAAGGCTATATCTTCTCGCTGCCGACCGGCGACGGCAACTGAGCATCGAGCCCAAAGAGGGGTCAGGCTCGCAGCCGTCGCCCGCCGATCGAACTGGCCCTGGAATGACGGCAGAAGATGACCGCTGAAGCAGCAAACACGGATATGCAAGGGTTCAGGCAGGGCGCGGCGATGGCGGCCGTGCGCGTCGTTCGCCGGCTGCGCGAGGCCGGCGACTGGCAGCGCGAGATGGAGGGCATCCTCGAAACGCTCTGCCGGGCCATAGAATGCCAGCGCGGCATCCTGTTTCGCTTGCGCGAGCTGCCCGGCCAGGGCTTCGCCCAGTCGGTCGCCGCCTACTGGATCGACCCCGACTTCGGCGGAGAACTGGCATCGCCAACCGTCATCATGCAGTCGGTCGTCAATTCGGATCCGCTGCTGGAGCGGGTGGCCGAGGATGAACGGCAAGGCAAGATCTTCGCCGGTCACACGCGCGATCTCGAAGGCTTCCTGAGAACCGACTTCGAAAAGCAGAACATCAAGTCGTTCCTGTCGGTGTCGGTCTTCGCGCATGGCCATCTATGGGGCACGCTGGCGGTCAACGACTGCGTCGACGAGCGCGACTGGACGGACGAGGAGGAGGCGACGCTGCACATCATCGCGCTCGCCATCGGCGACGCCATCGAACGATCGCCCTCCGACGCCCATGCCAGCGAAGTCATTCGCCGCACCATGCTGCAGGCCTCGCTCGATGCCATCATCGTCATCGACGAGACCGGTTCGATCATTGAGTTCAACCCGGCCGCCGAAAAGATGTTCGGCTTCCTGCGCAGCGATATCCTCGGCAAGGACCTGCTCGACACCGTCGTGCCGGAATACTATCGCAAGGGCTATTCGTCGGGAGCCGAATATATGTCCGGCCGCGGCGCGCCGATGGTCGGCCAACGGCTCGAGACGGTGACCCAGAACGCCGCCGGCGAGGTCTTCCCGATCGAGCTGACGGCAACCGAGATGCGGGTCGCCGACCGCCGCCTGATCTTCGGCTCGATCCGCGACCTGCGCGACAAATTGCGCGCCGAGGAGGAGATCGGTCGCCAGCGCGAGAAGCTGCACCAGAATGAGAAGATGGCGGCGATGGGTTCGTTGCTGGCCGGCGTCTCGCACGAGCTCAACAACCCGCTGGCCGTGGTGGTGGCGCAATCGACGCTGCTGCACGAATTCGCCTCCGATCCGCAGACCAAGGTGCGCGCCGAGAAAGTGCGTGCCGCCGCCGAGCGTTGCGGCCGCATCGTCAAGAGCTTCCTGTCGATGGTCCGCCTTCACCCCGCCGCCCAAGCCGAGACCGATCTCAACCAGGTGATCCGCGCGGCCCTCGAGGTGACCGCCTATGGCGCGCGGTCGAGCGGCATCATCATCGACACCGATTTCGCCGCCGGCCCGCTGCTGGCCATGGCCGACGCCGACCACGTGACGCAGGTGGCGGCCAACTTCCTCATCAACAGCCAGCATGCATTGGCCGGCATTGCCGGCGACCGGCTGATCAAGGTGCGGACGTTCCGCGGCGACCGGGGCAACCCCGGCTTCTCGGTCGCGGACAATGGGCCCGGCGTGCCGGAAGCGATCCGGGGCCGCATCTTCGAATCCTATTTTACCACCAAGCCGGTCGGCGTCGGCACCGGCATCGGCCTGTCGATCTCGAAATCGATCATCGAGCGGCACAATGGCAATGTCTGGTTCGAGGAAGTTGTACCGAGGGGAGCACGCTTCGTGGTCCAGCTGCCGGCCATTGCGGCCGGCGCTGCCAGCGCCGGCGAGAACCAGCCGCGCTCGAGCGGCTTGCGTCATGCCTTGATCATCGACGACGAGCCGGATGTCGCCGGCTCGCTCTCCGACATCCTCGAATTGATGGGCATCAAGTCGCGGATTGCACCCGTCTGGGAATCAGGCCCCATCACCTTGGGCGGCCACATGCCGCCCGATATCGTCTTTTCGGACCTGCGAATGCCCGGCATCAGTGGCATATCGATCTATCGCGAGCTGCTTGCCGAAAGGCCCGACCTGGCGCAGCGTTTCGTGCTGGTCACCGGCGACCTGATCGGCGCGAAAGCCGAAATCGAGGCCTTGCCGGCGCAGCAGCGGCCGCAGATCCTGGAAAAGCCGTTCAGCACTTTGGATGTACGCAGCGTGCTGTCCGCCATTGCCGAACAGGCGGCATTGAAAGGATAAAAAGAGGCCCCCAGCCGGGCTCGTGGCAGGGGGCCGAAGAAGAGCGCGCTGGAGGGAGCGCTCGGGGGAGGTCAGAGCATGATCCCAAAGAGGGAACCGGTTTTGGGATCAGGCTTTGACAAAAATCAGAAAACGTTCGGCGTGCTGGTCAACGGCGCAGCATTGGCGATCATGCGGATCGCGCGGATCTTGTGCGCTCCTGACTGCTCGGCGATGGCGCGCAGGCAATCCATGCTCTCGGCGCCCCAGGCCTGCCCCTTGCAGGCGAAGTCGATCGTCGGCATCGGCAGACGCGCGGTCCTGGTCGTCGTCTGCGCGCCGTCGACAAGGTTGGCTGGCGGATTCAACGAAGCGAAGGCCGGCCCGACTGTCGGCGCGAACGCCATGCCGATGAAGGCGCAAGCAGCCAGCAGAATGAACATCGCCATGGGATGGTCGCTGGCCTGCTGGCGCAGCGCCAGTTTCGGACGGCGGTCATCGCGCTCTGGAGCCTGGAGGAGGTGCTCGCCACGGGTCGTGTTGATTTTCGCATACATCGCCGTTCCCTTCGCTGAGTTTCTTTTTGGTGATGAAACGAACTTAGCCGCACTTTGTAACCGGGCTAAGGTGGCGCAAGTCTGACAATGTAACCGGCCTGAAACAGTGTTTCGGGCAGAATCGGGCAAAACCGGTCACAGCGTTTCGCACATCCTCTCGAAGAATGAGTCTTCACCCGATTCCGGCCCTGATTGCTCTGGCCAAGCGCCGCCGCAGCGCGGCCCAAACCGACGACCGGCAAGCCCGTTCCGGCCCCTGCAAGGTGCTTTGTCCGCCGCTCCGTCCGCCTCGCAAAGTCGTGCCGGGACAGCGTCATTGAAAACGTAACTAACACCCGGATTCTCCGGGATTTTCCGGGCCGACAGCCGCGCAGATTCTGGCTCCAGACGACATCAAGATTCCGCCCCGGAAACCTTCGGATTTTCACAAGCCATTGCATTTCAATGAAAAATATGCTTTTATTGAATGAGTATTCAATAAAAAGAAGAGACGTTTTATGAACCCGCACCTCCGTGACGTGGCGATCCCCAACGATTGGGACCGGCGGGGACTACCGGGCTGGAGTTACCATTCCGACGCCCTTCTCGAACTCGAGAAGGAGCACGTCTTCCGCAACCACTGGCAGATCGTCGGTCATATCTCGGACATCCCGAATGCAGGCGACTACCTGACCATGGACGTGGTCGGCGAACGCGCCTTGATCGTGCGCGGCAAGGACGGCGTCGTGCGCGGCTTCAACAACATGTGCCGCCACCGCGGCAGCCGCGTCGTCGCCGACAGCCAGGGCAATTGCAAGAACGCGCTGGTGTGCCCGTTCCATGGCTGGGTCTACAATCTCGACGGCACGCTGCGCGGTGCCGCGCGCCCGCGCTCCTTCCCCGATCTCGACAAGACCGAATTCGGCTTGATGCCGCTCGATCTGGAAATCTGGATGGGTTTCATCTTCATCCGTTTCCGCAATGGTGGGCCGCAGCCTTCGGTTGCCGAGCTGATGAAGCCGATCGAGCCGGAATTCGCGCATTACAACGCCGCCGACATGGTGCCCTCCTGGGGCATCTGGACCCAGAAGACGCCGGTCAACTGGAAGTCGGTTCGCGATGTCGACAATGAGGGCTATCACGTCGCCATGGCGCATCCCGCGCTGCAGGATCTCTATGGCGCCACCTATTTCGACGAGCCTTTCATCAACGGCGTGTCACGCTCCTTTGCCACCTACAACCCGCATGCCGGCCGCCGCTGGAGCGTCAAGAACTATGTCAAGATCGCGCCCGAGCCAACGCATCTGCCCGACTATCTGAAGAAGGCCTGGGTCTATTACGGCATCTTCCCCAATGCAGTCATTTCAGTGATGCCGGAATCGGTGCAGTTCTATCAGGAATTTCCACTGTCGACCGGGCAGACCCTGCTGCGCGGCGCCATCTACCGCTACCGCGACGAGAGCCGCGAGCAGGCGGCCGCCCGCTACCTCTCCTTCCGCATCGATCGCGACACCATGTCGGAAGACGTCCAGCTTTCGGTATGGTCGAACGAATCCATGCTGTCCGAGGCCTTCGAGGGCTTTTATCTCTCGGACCTCGAATATGGCGTGCGCACCCATCACGACCATCTGCGCAAGATGCTGCCGGTGCTGGGCCTGGAAACCGCGCCCGAGGAGAAGGACATGTGGAATCTGAACGACGCGCTCAGGTCGCGGTCTTAAGGGCAGACGGCCATCAGAGGCCTCTCCCCGTGAAACGGGAGAGGGGAGAATTCACCCCCGCCACACGCCTTCTTTCGTCAGATCATCCATCGTGCGCGAAATGCCCTCGCGCAAGATGCCGACCATGTCGTCGATCTGCTCGCGCGTGATGATCAACGGCGGCGACATCACGCACATGTTGATCAGCGGCCGGACCAGCAGGCCAAGCTCGTGGCAGTGCGCGTCGATGCGCTTGCCGACATTCTTGTCGAGTTGCAGCGGGTCCTTGCTTTCGCGGTCGGCCACGCATTCGACGCAGCCCATCAGCCCGAGGCCACGCACCTCGCCGACCAGCGGCAGCTCTTCCAGTGTCTTCAGTTGCGCCTGGAAATAGGGCGCGACGTCCCGTGTATGGGCAAGCACGCCCTCCTCGAGCAGATCGAGGTTTTTCAGCGCCACGGCGCAGCCGATGGGATGGCTGGTATAAGTCAAGCCGTGGCCGAAGATCGCGTCCGGATGGTTCGACCGGCGCAATTCTTCCAGCAGCCGCTCCGAGATGATGACACCGCCGAGCGGGAAATAGCCCGAGGTGACCCCCTTGGCGAAGGTGATCATGTCGGGAACGATGCCGAACATGTCGCCCGAGGCAAAGACATGGCCAAGCCGGCCGAAGGCAGTCACCACCTCGTCGGAGACATAGAGGATGTCGTTGTCGCGGCAGATCTCGCGGATGCGCTTGAGGTAGCCGTCGGGCGGCACGACGACGCCGCCGGACGCCTGCACCGGCTCGCCGACGAAGGCGCCGATCTTCTCAGCGCCGACTCGGGCGACCGTGTCGCGGAACTGATCGACCAGGAAATCGGTGAAAGCGGCAAGGCTCATCCCTTGCGGGCGGCGGAACGGATCGGGCGAAGACAGCTTGATCACCAGCTCGTCGGCGCCGTCCATCCAGTCGTGGTCGCGCGGTCGGCCATTGAGCGAGGCCGACAGATAGGTCGAGCCATGGTAGGCGCCGCCCCGGCTCAGGATCAGCTTCTTTTCCGGCCGGCCGCGCACATTGTTGTAGAACTGCATGAAGCGCAGCGCCGTCTCGACGGCCGAAGAGCCGCCAGTGGTGTAGAAGACGTGGCTGAGATCGCCTGGCGCATGGCCGGCGATGCGCTTGGCAAGTTCCGCCGACTGCGTGTTCATCGTGTACCACGGCGTGTTGTAGGACAGCGCCATCGCCTGGTCGTACATCACCCTGGCGAGTTCCTCGCGGCGGTGGCCGACATTGACGCACCACATGCCCGCGGGCCCGTCGATCAGCCGCTTGCCGGTGCTGTCGGTGATGTAGATGCCATCGCCTTCGCCGATCAGCGTGCGTGCTTCGGCGCCGACCGAACCGGCATAGGGCCAGGGCTGGATGAGATGGCGCTTGGCCAGCTCGACGGCATCGTCATCGCCGACATCAGCCGTTTCGCTCGCCCTCAAATCTCTCACAGCAGCCACAATCACCTCCACATCATCTCGTCCAATTTTTCTCGGGCATGAAATTCAGCATCAAATGCCGGAAATGGCGGCTTTCTTCACTTCATTTTGAATGTCCGTTCAATCAATATTACAGAAATAGCGCTTGATTTCAATCCGCGGATGCGGGCATGATCAAAGAAAGCCGGCAAGCCAAAATAAAAATTGGGAACGGAGAGCCGGCGTCAGCACAATGGGATACCGCATGGCGGAACAGTCCAGGCCAGCAACCGAAATCACACCCGGAGCCCTGCAATGACGGCGGCGGCGGAAGGCTCGTCCCCGCTACGCATGACGCGGGCCAGACGAAATGCCCTTCTGCAGTCCGAACCCGTACAGGGCTTTGCCCTGATCAGCCCGACCTTTCTCTACGCGCTCATCCTTCTCGTCCTGCCGATCCTGGTGGTCATTGCGCACTCCTTCTGGACGCAGAACTACCTGACCATCGACCGCACTTTCACGCTGGAAAACTACCGCATCGCACTGACCGAGCCGATCTACCGCGATCTGTTGTGGCGTTCGCTCTACATCTCGCTGACGGTCAGCCTGTTCACCGTCGTCCTGGCCTATCCGATCGCCTACTTCATTTCTTTCCACGGCGGTCGCCACAAGAGCTTGTGGCTGTTCCTCATCACCATTCCATTCTGGACCAGCTATCTCTTGCGCGTCATGTCTTGGAAGGTCATCCTCGGCTACAACGGCGTCCTGAATTCCGGCCTGATGGGCCTCGGCATCATCGACGAGCCGTCGACCGCCCTGCTCTACAATTCGAGCGCCGTCATCATCACGCTGACCCATGCCTGGGCGGCCTTCGCGATCCTGCCGATCTTCGTCTCACTGGAAAAGGTCGACCGCACGCTGGTCGAAGCAGCCACCGATCTCGGCGACGGCCCGCTGCGGTCTTTCCTGCGCGTGACATTGCCGCTGTCGGCGCCAGGCGTGATCTCGGCGGCGCTGATCGTCATGATCCCGACCGTCGGCGACTATGTCACGCCGAAGCTTGTCGGCGGCAAGGATGGCGTCATGATCGCCAATGCCATCCAGGCGCAGTTCGGCAAGGCCTCGAACTGGCCGCTGGGCGCGGCCCTGTCCGTGACCACCATGCTGATCGTGACGCTGATGGCGGGCGCCACGGTGCTCATCATCCGCGCTCTGCAGAGGCTGGCACGATGAGGGCGGTGCGGCGCTTCCTGTCGCGCGGCTGGCTGCCGGCCTACGCGTTCCTCTACGTCGTGTTTCTCTACCTGCCGGTCATCTTCCTGCCGATCTTCTCGATCAACACGGCGGCGACACCGAAGTTCCCGCTCTCCGGCTTCACCTTGCATTGGTACGAGGACCTGCCCCGCACCCCGGCTTTGCTCGACGCCGCCTGGAACAGCATGATCGTCGGCGTGTCGGCCGCGATCCTCTCCACCGTGCTTGGCATCCTCGCCGCCCGTTCGATCACCCGCTACCGCTATCCCGGCCGCCGCACCATCAACGGCCTGATCATGGCGCCGCTGGTGCTGCCCGAAGTGATCGTCGCCATCTCGATGCTGCTGGTGATGCTGCAGCTCGGTTTGAGCCTGTCGCTGTTCACCGTCGTGCTCGGCCATGTCCTGGTCTGCATCCCCTATTCGATGACGGTGCTGACCTCCGGCTTCGAAGGCTTCGACCGTAGCCTGGAGGAAGCCTCCGCCGATCTCGGCGAAAGCGCGTTCGGAACGTTCCGGCGGGTGACGCTGCCGATGGTGGCGCCGGCCATCATCTCCAGCCTGCTGGTCTGCTTCACCATCTCGCTGGACGAGTTCATCATCGCCTTCTTCCTCACCGGGACAGAGGCGACGCTGCCGATCTACATCTGGGGCCAGTTGCGTTTCGCAGCGAAATTGCCCGGCGTGCTGGCGCTGGGCACGCTGTTGCTGGTTGCCTCCTTCTTGCTGATGACAATTGCCGAGATCCTGCGTCGCCGCGCCGCCAGACGCACCCAGAACGAGGGAGGCCTCTATGCCTGAGCAGCCGCAGGTCGAGCGCTCCCAGTCCGATAGGCCAATGATCGAGATCCGCAACGTCACCCGCAGCTATGGCGCGTTCAAGGCGCTCGACGACGCCTCATTGACCATCAAAGAGGGCGAATTCTTTTCGCTGCTCGGTCCGTCCGGTTGCGGCAAGACCACGCTGCTGCGCATGATCGCCGGCTTCGACAATCCGACCAGCGGCTCGATCGCGGTCGGCGGCCAGTCGATGGAAGGCATCCCGGCCAATCGCCGGCCGACTAATATGGTCTTCCAGAGCTATGCGATCTTCCCGCATCTCAATGTCGAGCAGAACGTTGCCTATGGGCTGAAGCGGCTCAAGCTGCAGGGCGGCGAGGAGAAACGCCGCGTCGAGGAAGCGCTGGCGCAGGTGTCGCTGACCGGCCTCGGCAAGCGTCTGGCAACCGAGCTTTCCGGCGGTCAGCGGCAGCGCGTGGCGCTCGCCCGTGCGCTGGTCATGCGGCCCAAGGTGCTGTTGCTCGACGAACCGCTGTCTGCGCTCGACAAGAAACTGCGCGAGCAGATGCAGGTCGAGCTGCGCCGCCTGCAGCAGGCCGTCGGCATCACCTTCGTGCTGGTCACCCACGACCAGTATGAGGCGCTCGCCATGTCCGACCGCATCGCCGTGATGTTCGGCGGCAAAATCGCGCAGGTCGCCTCGCCCAAGGAAATCTACCAGCGGCCGGTCAATCGCCAGGTCGCCGACTTCCTCGGCGGCATGAACTTCGTCAAGGCTGAGATCGTCGAGGAGAATGGCGCCTCATTGGTTGTCGACACGCTGGGCTTCGGCCGCGTCAAGACCGACAAGCCCAAGGCCTTCGTGCGGAATGGTGGCGCAGCCACGCTCGGCATCCGGCCGGAACGCCTGCGCGTGCTGTGGGACAACGCGACGGCCAAGTTCGAGGTCGCAGGCAAAGTCGTTGAACGCCACTATTTCGGCGAGATCACCCATTTGATCGTCGAGATACCGGGCCTGGAAAAGCCGCTGTCAGTGACCGAGACCAACGATTTCGGCGCCGACGACATCCCCGTCGGCACCTCGATCCGCCTTGCCTACGATCCCGAGGCGCTGGTGGCGATGGCCGATTGAAGATCGGCCATGATCTTGCGCGCCGCGATGCGCCCGGCAACGATGGCGCCTTCGACATAGCCCGGAAATGACGGCGACAGTTCTGAACTGGCGAAATACACCGGCGCAGCGCCAGTGAGAAGCGCGCGCTCGGCGTCGGTTGCCGTCGCATTGATGATGAGATCGCTGTAGGCGCCGCCGCTCCAGCGGTCATCCGTCCAGTCGCGATAGCTGAGATCGAGGATGCCGGCCGCCTCGGGCCCCAAGGCCTCCACCAGTCTTTTCGCTATTTCGGCGCGTAGTGCCCCATCGCCGAATTCGCGCCAGCGCAAGGCGAGCGGCCCGCCGACGAAGACGACCAGCGCCGCGTCATCGTCGTCCTTGCTGACATCACAGGCAAAAAGCCCCGGCAGGTCGCGCCACATCACCATGCCGCTCAGGCCGCGGTCGCGCCAGAAGGCGGTGGGAAAGCGAACCAGCACCTTGATCACCGCGCCGCTTTGCCAGACCGCCAGGGCTCTTTGCAGGCTAGCCGGCAACGGCGGCGCAAAATCCAGTTTCGCGGCCATCGTCGGCGGTACGGCGATCAACACCGTCCGCGCCTCGATGGTGCCCGCCGCCGATGCGAGACGGACCCTTCCCGGCCCATGTTCGATCCCCGTAACCGCTCTGCTCAACCGCAGCCGGTCGCCGAGATCGCGAGCCAGATCGTCGGCCAGCGAATGCATGGTATCGCGCACGAAATACTGCAGCTCCGTCACCTCGTTGGTGATGCGCCGGTCATTGTCGATCAGGTGCCACAACGGCAGCTTTTCCAGAGCCTGACACCACAGGCCTTCGATCATCGAGCGGAACACCGCCTTGGTGTCGTCAGGATCGTTCTGGCTAGCGAGCCATGTGGCTACGGTCAGGCCGGCAATTGCCGGATCATCAGGCGAGATCGCATTCATGCGGTCGCGGATCGCCATCGAGCCGGCATATGTTCGTTCCGCCTCCCTCGCAGACATCGCCGGTTGGGCGACGAAGTCGCCATCCAGATAAGTCTCGACCAGCGTCTTGCCGCGCGCCGCGACGAGGGCCATCAGCTCCGGCATGTCCTCGCACAGGAACTGACCGCCGCTGTCGACGCGCTCGCCAAGCCCATTCTGCCTGGACTCGACGCGCCCGCCGACGCGGTCACGCGCTTCGAGCAGCCGGAAGTCGATGCCGACCGCCTTCAGCTCGAGCGCTGCCGACAGGCCGGTGAAGCCGGCACCGACGATGACGACGTCGGTTCTTTCCGGTTCGCTCGTCAATAGCCGGCCTTGATCTTCTCGAACTCGGCGACCATGCGCTGCTTGAGCTCCGGCGCCACCGGCTGCTGGAACAGCGTCTTGTCGAGGAATTTGTCGAGATTGTCGAAGCCGCGGTCGACCAGCACCTTGTGGTCGATCGCCGCCATGCCGGCGCCATTGCCATGGCCATACCCGAAGGTCTTGACCAAGTAGTCCGACACGGCGGGTGCATTGACGGAGTTCAAGAAATCATAGGCTTCGTCGAGCTTGCCCGGCGCATCCTTCATCAGCACATAGCCGCACACCCAGGTCGAAATGCCTTCCTTGGTGTCGCGGTTCATGGCGATCGGCATGCCTTGCCCCTTCAGCGTCACGAAGGTCTCGTTCCAGCCCCAGACGAGGTCGACCTCGTTGCCGATAAAGGCCTGGTTGAGGTCGGTGTCGTCGGTCCAGTAGAAGCGGATGTTCTTGTGCACGTCGCGCAGGAAGGCGGATGCCTCCTGGAACTGTGCATCGGTCATCTTGGTCCAGTCCTTGAGGCCGATGACGAGGCTCGCCAGCGCATAGGCGTCGTCGACATTGTCGCCGATGGTGACGCGGCCCCTATACTTGGGATCGGCAAAAATCCTGAGCGACTGCGCCTGTTCAGCCGTCACCTTGTCGGTGCGGTAGAGCAGCGAGGTGTTGCCCCAGTCGAACGGCATGAACCAGGCCTTGCCGTCGGCGGTGGTGGCGAGATCCTTCATCGCCATGATGCCGGGATTGAGGTCCTTCCAGCCGGCAATCCTGGAGGTGTCGAGCGGCTGCAGCATGCCGGCCTCGCGCCACTTGACCACGCTTTGCGAACAGGGGTGGGCAATGTCGGCCTTGAAGCCTGCCCGCATCTTCTCGAAGGCTTCGTCCTCGTCACCAAAGAAAGCGAAGGTCGGTTCGGCGCCGTATTTGGCAGCGTAGGTGGGGTGCAGCAGCGGATCTTCATAGCCCGACCAGTCGAACACCACGAGGTCGCCACCACCCTCCGCCAAGGCATGGACGGAGCCTGCGCCGATCAAACACGCGGCGGCAAGGGCAAGGCGGCGTAGCACTGACTTCATGGCTCGAAAACTCCCCCGTCGCGAAAAAGAGGCTGTGAGGTTAGGAGAATTCGGCTTCTTTGGCGAGCCCGCCCGCCCGCCTTGTCGACGGGCGGACGGACCGGCGAGACAGGCTCAATAGCCGGCTTTGATCTTCTCGAATTCGGCGATCATCTTGAGCTTGAGTTCGGAAGGAACCGGCGACTGGAACAGCGTCTTGTCGACGAATTTCTGCACGTCGTCATAGCCCTTTTCCTTCAGCACCGCCTGATCGACGCCAGCCATGCCCTTGGCATTAGCCTGGCCATAGCCCCAGTCCTTGACAAGCACCTTGGCGGTCTCCGGATCGTTGACGGCGTTCAGATAGTCATAGGCCTTGTCGATATTGCCGGGTGCGTCCTTGAACAGCACGTAGCCGCAGACCCAGGTAGAGATGCCTTCGTCGGTGTCCTTCTTGGATTTGATCGGCACACCGGCGGCCACCGACTGTACCGTCGCGTCATTCCATGCCCAGGCGAGGTCGACCTCGCCACCGCTCAGCAACTGCACGACGTCGGTGGTGTCGGTCCAGTAGGAGCGCACGTTCTTGTGCACCTGGCGCAGGAAATCCGAAGCCTGCTTGAACTGGTCGTCGGTCATCTTGGTCCAGTCCTTGAGGCCGATGGCCAGACTGGCCAGCGCGTAGGCGTCGTCGACATTGTCGCCGATCGACACCCTGCCTTTGAACCTGGGGTCGGCGAAGGCCTTCAGCGACTGCACGTCCTTGGCGTCGATCTTGGAGGTGTTGTAGGTGAGTTGGGTGTTGCCCCAATCCCAAGGCATGAACCACGCCTTGCCGTCCGGCGTGGTGGCAAGGTCCTTCATCGCCATGATGCCGGGATTGAGGTCCTTCCAGCCCGTGATCTTCGACGTATCGAGCGGCTGCAAGAGGCCCGCCTCGCGCCATTTCACCACGCTCTGCGAGCAGGGATGGCCGAGGTCGGCCTTGAAGCCGGAGCGAACCTTCTCGAACGCCTCGTCTTCGTCGCCGAAGAAGGCGAAGGTCGGCGAGTCGCCGTTCTTCTCGACATATTTCGGGTGGAAGCTGGGGTCTTCGTAGCCGGACCAGTCGAACACGATCAAGTCCTTGTCGGAGGCGACCGCAAGTGCGGCGGCCGACGCCGCCAGCGTTCCGGCCAGCACCAGGGTCAGTGTCAGGCGTCTTGTCAGTGTCTTCATTGCTGTTCCATCCTCTGTGGTTTTCTTATGGTCTCGCCGCGCCGGCCGCCTTCCACGGATAGTGTTTGGGGAATGCCGCCGACAGGAATTCATTGGCCGCCTGCAAGGCGGTTTCGCGGGTGGTGTCCTCGGTGCCCATCATCAACCGCAGCCACAACCCTTCGGTCATGGCACTGAGTGCCAGCGCCATGACCTGCGGCTCATAGGCATAGTCGCCGCTCTGCTTCAGCGCCGCGCAAAGGTCGATGAAGATGTTTTGGTAGACGGCGTCGCGGGCACTGCTCAGCGCCTGATAGGTCGGCCGCGACTTGGCCTCGCCCCAGAAGGCGCACCAGGCGGCGAGCTTGCGCTTGTTACAGACCGAGCGATCGAAATCGGCCGCGACCAGCGCCTGGAGTTGCCGGGCGGGATCATCGCCGGCCTTCTGCAGGGCATTGCGCCAATGCGCCGAGTACTCGTCATACATATGCTGCAAGGTCGCGATGAGCAGCTTTTCCTTGCTCTCGAAATGGAAATTGACGATGCCGCGCGACAGGCCCGCGCCATCGGCGACATCGGCCATCGTCGTCTCCGAATAGCCGCGCTTGGCCAGTGAATCGATCGTCGCCTCGATGAGCTGAAGCTGCCTGACCTCCTTCGAGGCCTTGCGTCCGCGCTTCTCGGATTCAGCTTTCCGCATTGGTTCAAGGAGGGTGTCCCTGGCGTCTGCCGTCTTCATGGGTCTGATGGTCTCCAGCATCGCCGGCTATCCAACCGGCTTCCGACCGCGAAGATGAGTGGGACGGTGTTCGCCACTGTCAAGCACCTTCTGCATGGCTTCCCAGGTTCGTATGTTCTTGTCGACATAGGCGGCGCCGACCACGGCCGCGACCATCGGATAGAGCGGTCCTTTAAGCCTTTCCAACTCGCCACGCGCGACATCGCGATACCATGGATTGCGGTCCCGGACGGTGACATCGGCAAAGCCGGCCCGGTGCATCGCCTGCGCATAGCGGGAGGGCGATGCCATGGCGAAGGACAGGCCCTCCGCAGCGACGTAGGCCTTCATCTCGGGCGACGGTTCGCCGTCATGCGAGATCATCCAGTTGGAGGCGGCAAAGACACCGCCCGGCTTCAGTACGCGGAAGATTTCGGCGAACAGGGCATCCTTGTCGGGCACATGCAGCAGCGCATCCTTGGAGAAGACGACATCGAAGGAATGGTCGGCGAAAGGCAGTGAGCCCGGTGGCGCCTGGATGAAGCTGACACGATCCGCGAGCCCACGCGCGGCGGCGCGGCGCCGAGCTGTCTCGATCACCGGCTGTTCGACATCGAAGCCGGTGGCGTGGGCAGCGCCATGGCGCTCGACCAGATGCAGCGTGATGCCGCCCGAGCCGCAGCCGATGTCGAGGATCGTCTTGCCTTTGAGCGAAAGCCCTTCGACCACCCGGTCGACCTCGTCCGGCCCACCGGGCGACAGGTAGCCATCACCCCACAGCGCCTCGAGGAAGCGGATGGCGGTGTCGTCATACTCGGCTTCGTCATGGGGCATGGGCGGGCTTTTGCTGCGCAGAGGGGGAGTTTTCGGAAGCGAAGGTGTACCTGTCAGTCGATCGAATTCCATGACATGGCCGAACTCCCTGCCGTCGCCCCATTCGAATTCCATCCTACCGGTCTTCCTGAAGCCCTGCTTGACGTAGAAAGCGATGGCGCGGTCGTTGCGATGCCAGACATTAAGCCAGACGCGGCGGGCAGCGAGCCTGCCGGCTGCGCCGAGGACCTCGTCCAGCAGAGCTTTCGCCAGGCCCGTCCCCTGCCAGATCCGGTCGACATAGATGCGCTGCAGCTCAACCAATTCCCCTTCCTCGTCCTCTCGATGATGCGCGAAGCCGACGATCGGATGCTGTCCGCCGGCCTCGATCGGAGCGGATCGGTCCTCGGCCAGCAGGATGGTCGTCCGGTGATCGGCGATCTCGGCCGCCTGCAACCCGGGACCGTAGGATTCGTCGACATAGCGATCCATGTCCTCGACCGTCGCCGTGTGGGCGAAGGTGTCGCGGAAGACACGCGCTGCGAAGGTGGCGAGCCGGTCCGCATCCATCCCCTCGGCCTTGCGGTATCTTACCTTCGCCAGCGGCCGCTCGGCCACGGCCCCTCTTCGGCCTGACACGAAATTCAACTCCCAATTCCCTGCAAAGCGTAGCTCAACATGGTGAAATTGCAACCTCATTTGTTGAACATTCATTCAGAATATCTGGACAGATTGGCCTTTGCCATGCCAAATTCCGCGCATTCGGGAACAGATCACGCAAAAATGAAGAGCGGGTCGCACGGGAAGACTGGGCCAAAATGAAAGCTTGGGATGCGATCATCATCGGCGGCGGACACAACGGCCTGGTCAACGCCTGCTATCTGCAGCGCGCCGGCCTCGACGTGCTGGTGATCGAGAAGAACGACTGGGTCGGCGGTGCCGCCACCAGCCGGGAATTGACGCCGGGCTTCCTCTATTCCAACTGCTCCTATGTCTGCTCGCTTTTTCGCCCCGAGATCATGCGCGACCTCGAACTGCCGCGCTTCGGCCTGCAGGTCATCTCCTATGAGGGCGGCGCGGTGTTCACGCGTGACGGTGACTACCTCGCCAACTACCGCGTCCACGATGCCCACCGGCGCGAATTCGCCCGCTTCTCGAAGCGCGATGCCGAAGCCTATGACCGCTACGCCCGCGACGTGACGCGGCAGTGCCGCTTCATCCAGCCGCTTCTGATGCGCACCGCACCCGATCCGACCAGCCTGCGGCCGCGCGACCTCGGGGAACTGCTCTATCTCGGCAAGAAATTCGCCGGCCAGTCGGCCCAGGAAATGGCGCTGACGCTGCGCTTCTGGACCATGTCGATCTCGGAGTTCCTCGACGAATATTTCGAGACCGACGTCATCAAGGCGAACTTCGCTTTGTCCGGCATTATCGGCACCGCGCTCGGGCCGATGTCGCCAGGCACCGCCTACGTGCTGCTGCATCACTATATGGGCGAGGTCGATGGCTCGGTCGGCGCCTGGGGTTATGCGCGCGGCGGCATGGGCGCGGTCACCAAGGCGCTGGCCGCGTCGTTCAAGGCGTCGGGCGGCACCATCCGCACCGGTGCCGAGGTCGACCATGTGCTGGTCGGCAGAGGCAAGGCCAAGGGCGTTGTGCTGGCCGGCGGCGAGGAGATTTATGGCAAGCTCGTCGTCTCCAATGCCGACGTGAAGCGCACCTTCCTGAAGCTGGTCGAGGAAAAGGAACTGCCCGATGTCTTCCTGCGCCGGGTCAGGAACTTCAAGATCCGCGGCTCGTCCGGCAAGGTCAATATCGCCCTCGACTCGCTGCCGGAATTCCCGGCGCTGCCGAAGGATTCGCCGGTCTATCGCGGCGACATGCATTTCACCGATTCGATGGAACGCATGGAGCGCGCCTATGACGACTGGAAGGCCGGGCGCTGGTCGGCCGATCCGTTCCTCGACATGGTCATTCCAACGACCCTCGACCCGACCATGGCGCCGCCCGGCAAGCACTTCATGAGCTGCTTCGTGCAATACGCGCCCCCCAAGATCGCAGGAGCCGAGTGGACCGATGCCGACCGCGACGGCTTTGCCGAGAGCGTGATTTCGCAGATCGCGGAATATTCACCGGGCTTTCGCGATCGCATCGTTCACATGGAAGTGCGCACGCCGCGCGAGATCGAAGCCGAGGTCGGCCTCACCGAAGGCAACATCTTCCAGGGTGAACTGACCTTCGACCAGCTTTTGTTCAACCGGCCCGTGCCGGGTTACGCGCAGTACCGCTCACCGGTCGGCGGCCTCTATATGTGCGGCTCCTCGACCCATCCCGGCGGCGGCGTCATGGGTGCGCCCGGCCGCAATGCCGCGGCGGAAATCTTGCGCGACCTCGCCAAATCGACCTCGCACATGAGCGCTGCCCATGACGTCATCTGACACAATCGTCATTGGCGGCGGCCACAACGGCCTCGTCGCCGCGGCCGCGCTGGCGAAAGCCGGCCGCAAGGTGCTGGTGCTGGAAGCCGGAAGCGAAGTCGGCGGCGCCGCGCGCACCGAGGAATTCGCGCCGGGCTTTCGTGTCTCGTCAATCGCCCATCTGCTGAACCGGCTGCATCCCGATGTGGTCAAGGCGCTGGACCTGGACAAGCACGGGCTGCAATTCGCGCGCGCCGACTTCATGCCGTCGGTTGCGCTGTCGAGGGACGGCCCGCCGCTTGTCCTGAATGGCGCCTATGGCGAGGTGCTGACAGGCGCCAGCTCGTCCGAGCAGTCGGCCTGGAAGGAGCTGCGCGCGCAGCTGCTGCGCTATGCCGGTATATTGAAGCCGTTCCTCTCCCGGCGCCCGCCCGATCTCGCCGGCATGTCACTGATCGAGACCGCGTCCCTCGGCCAGGCCGCGCTGGCGCTGAAGAAGCTCGGCAAGGAAGACATGCGCGACTTCCTGCGCGTGCTGCTGATGAATGTTGCCGACCTGCTCGACGAGCAGTTGGCTGACGACCGGCTAAAAGGCCTGCTCGCTTTCGATGCGACGCTGGGCAGCCATCTCGGCCCCCGCTCGCCGACCTCATTGCTCGGCCTCTACTACCGGCTGGCCGGCGAGACCGGCGGCAAGGCAGGCGCGCAGATACTGCCGCAAGGCGGCATGGGCGCGGTTGTCGCTGCCATCCAAGCCGCGGCGGAAAAGGCCGGCGTCACCATCCGCACGTCGACGCCGGTGGCGAAGATCATCGTCGAGAACGGCCGCGCCGTCGGTGTCGCGCTCGACAATGGCGAGGTGCTGCGTGCCAGGACGATCGTCTCGGCCATCAATCCCGCGACCACCTTCCTCGACCTTGTCGGGCCGCGCCAGATCGATACCGGCTTTGTGCGCAAGGTGAAGAACATTCGCATGAAAGGCGATGCGGCCAAGCTCAATCTGGCGCTCGACCGGCCACCACAATTCACAGGCGTTGATGCCGCCGGCCACAAGGGCCGCCTGGTGATCGCGCCCTCGCCCGACCATGTCGAGCGCGCCTTCAACCCATCCAAGTATGGCGAGTTCTCGCCCGAGCCGGTGATGGAGATAACGCTGCCCAGCCTTCCCGACCCGTCGCTCGCGCCGAGCGGCGCCTGTGTGCTGTCGGCGGTGGTGCAATACGCGCCCTACGCCCTGAAAGAGGGTTGGGATGCCGGCAAGCCGAAATTCCTAAAGGCGATCATGGCCCGGCTCGAAGCCTATGCGCTTGGCATCGGCAAAAGCGTGGTGCACGCCGAGCTTTTGACGCCGGCCGACATCGAAACGCGCTACCGCATGCCGGGCGGCCACTGGCACCACGGCGAGTTGCAGGCCGACCAGATGCTGATCTCGCGACCGGTGTCCGGCTGGTCGGGCTATGACACACCGCTCGAAGGGCTGTTCCTGGCCGGAGCCGGCTCTCATCCCGGCGGTGGCGTCTCCGGCGCTCCCGGCCTCAACGCCGCGCGGCGCATCATTGCGATGAAGGGGTAAGCCATGGCCCAGGCAATCAGGAAGAAGCCCGTCTCGAAGACAGTCAACGCGGCTGTTTCCGCCCGCATCGCCGCGCAGGACCATTTCCGCACGCTGCGGCTTGGCACGCCGTTCCAGCCGCGCATCGACGCGCTGGCCAAAACCCAGGACTGGTACAATTGGGCCGGCTACCGCGCGCCACATTCGCTGTGGGACGAGGAACTCGAATACTTCGCCATCCGCAGCCAGGCCGCCCTGTTCGACATTTCGCCGATGACCAAATACCGGATCGAGGGACCGGACGCCGAAGCCTTCCTCGACCGCGTCACCTTGCGCGATGTCACCAAGCTGAAACCGGGCCGTGTCCACTACACGGCGTGGTGCGACGACGAGGGCTTCGTCCTCGATGACGGCACGTTGTTCCGGTTGTCGCCGACACGCTTCCGGCTGTGCTCGCAGGAGCGGCATCTGCCATGGCTGCTCGACAGCGCGATTGGCTTCGGTGTCACCGTCGCGGAGGAAACGGAGGCTGTAGCCGGGCTCTCGCTGCAAGGGCCGACCTCGTTTGCGGTGCTGCGTGATGCCGGCTTCAGCGGCGTCGAGAAGCTGAAAATATTCGACCTCGCCGATTTCCAGCATGATGGCGGAACCGTCGGCATTTCTCGCACCGGCTTCACCGGCGATCTCGGCTACGAGCTGTTCGTCTCGTCCGACAGGGCGCTCAGCCTGTGGGACCGTTTGATGACGGCCGGCCAACTGCGCGGTATCCGCGCCATCGGCTACACCGCGCTCAATCGCGCCCGGCTCGAAGCCGGGTTGATCGTCGCCAATGCGGATTTCACCACCGCCGAGCACGCCATCCGCGCCGATCGCCTGCGCATGCCGGACGAGATCGGCCTCGGCTTCATGATCGATCTGGAGAAAGGTCATTTCAACGGGCGCCGCGCCATCCTCGAGGCTCGCGCCAGACGCAAGCTGCGCCATGTGCTGGTCGGGCTGGAGATCGAAGGCAACATCCCCGCCGAACACGCCATCGTCTACCACAAGAAAAGCCAGGAGGTCGGCCTGGTCAGCGCCGCCATGTGGTCGCCAATGGCCAAGCGCAACATCGCCATCGCCTCGCTGGCGCGGCCGTATGGTGACACCATGGTCGAGGACCTCTGGGTCGAGATCTACGCCATGCGCGAGCTGCAGTATCAGAAGCTGATGAAGCGGGCCAAGGTGGTGGCGCGGCCCTTCATCAAGCTCGACCGCCGCACTGCCAATCCGCCGGCGGATTTCTGACCATGACCGACGAAGCCGAACTCGAAGCCGCCGAGCAATGGGAGCTGGTCAACACGCCGCTCGGCGAGAAATGGTCGGGCCGCACGCGCTATGCCGCCGCCATGTTCTTCTACAAGGGCGGCGAGATGAGCGCCGAGACGCTCGAAGTCTACCGCATCTGCGCGCGGCTCGATTCGGAAGATCCGCTGCCGATCATCCGCGATCGCGGTGTCGGCAAGGACTGGCTCAAGCGCATGGGTTTCGAATAGGTCTTTCTACCCGATGGTTCTCTCCAGCATGCTGAGCCAGTTGCGATAGGCGATCTTTTCGATCAGCGCGCGGCCGAAACCGCGCGCCGCCAATGCATCGATCAGCTTCGGTAGGCCGGCGACATCGCCGATGACGGCTGGGATCATGGCGCCGTCGAAATCCGAGCCAAGGCCGACACCGTCCTCGCCCAGCGCCTGCAGCAGCGAATCGACATGGCGCACCATGATGTCGAGGCTGGTGTCGGCATTCATCCGGCCGTCCTCACGCAGGAATCCGGTGGCGAAGTTCAGCCCGACCATGCCGCCGGATTCGCGGATCGCGCCGAGCTGCCAGTCAGTGAGGTTGCGCGAATGGCCGCAGATCGCGTGGACGTTGGAATGAGTGGCGACCAGCGGGGCGTGGCTAAGCGCGGCGACATCGCGAAAGCCCTTCTCGTTGAGATGCGACAGGTCGATCATGATCTTCAGCTGGTTGCAGGCCTTGACCAGCGCCTTGCCGGCATCGGTCAGCCCGGGGCCGGTGTCGGGCGAGGACGGAAAGCGGAACGGCACGCCGTGGCCGAAGGCGTTCGGCCGGCTCCAGACGATGCCGAGCGAGCGCAGGCCGGCGGCATGCAACACGTCGAGCATTGTGAGCTCGGGATCGATCGCCTCAACCCCTTCGATGTGGAACACCGCCGCGATCGAGCCTTGCGCCATGGCGTTGCGGACATCGCCGGCACTGCGGCAGACGGTGAGCCCTCCGGCTCGCTCCAGCCTGAACAGGATCGAGGCCATGGCTATCGTCGAGGTCAACGCATCGGCGCGTGGGACCTCGGGCGGCAGCGGCTCGGCATCGCTCGGCGCCAACGGCACGGCGCTGCGCCTGGTTTTCTCGACAGGCGGCGGAAAGATGGCGAACATGCCGCCGGCAAAGCCACCGGCTTTCGCGCGCGGCAGGTCGATATGACCGCCCGATTTCCCCTCGATGAACAGCTTTTCGACGTCCGTGTCTTTTGACTGGTAGAGTCTGAGCAACGTGTCGTTGTGGCCGTCGAAGACGGGAACGAGGTCGGTTTCGGTCATTGGGGGATCATTCGGTTCGTTTGTCGGCGCGGTGGCTGCGATAGATCATATCCACTTAGGCAAGATGCGCTACCCGTGCAAATGCCAAAGCCATCGAAGCGGGACGACAGCCTGATGTCGCGCCCGTTCCGATCGACGAAATGCCGGCCGATCCTACTGCTTCAGCACGTCTGCCCACTCGTGGTGGCGGCGGAACTGGGCGTTCGCGAACGGGCAAAGCGGGATGATCTTCTTGCCCGCCGCGCGCGCATCCTCGACGGCGCGGGTGACGAGCCGAAGCCCGGCACCCTGGCCGCGGAAGACGTCCGGCACTTCCGTATGGTCGATGATGATCTGGTGCTCGCCGATCTTGGTGAAGGTCATCTCCGCCTCGGCGCCGTCTGGCCCGCGCAGGACGTAGCGACCCTTGGAACCGCGATCTTCCAGTTCGATTTCAGGCAGTTGGTCCGGCATCGCTATACTCCCTGGATGGCGCCGGCAAAGACATGCCGTGCCGCCTCGATTTCGTTTGGCCGCACCTCGTGCCCGCCTTCATGCCACGCCACTGTGACATCGGCACCGTCGGCACGCAAATAGGCTTCAAGCCGCGTGGTCAGGTTCGGCGGACAGATTGGATCACGCCTGCCGGCGGTCACGAGAATGTGACGGCCGGCGAGACTGCCGTTGATCTCGGGTTCGAACGGGATCAGCGGATGCATCAGCGCCGTGGCATCGAACATCGCCGGCGCGGCAAACACCACCGAGGCCAGGATGTTGGCGCCGTTGGAATAGCCGAGGCCGAACACGGATGACGGCTTCGCCGCCTCGATATGGGCCTTGATGAAGCCGGCCATCTTGTCCGTTGCCCGCGCCAAATCGTCCATATCGTAGACGCCCTCGCCGGTGCGGCGGAAGAAGCGCGCCGCACCATGTTCCGCCACATCGCCGCGCGGCGAGATGATGGTTGCCTGGGGCGAGAGATCGCGCCCCAGCGATAGAAGCTGGTTTTCATCGCCCCCCGTGCCGTGGAAGACGAAGAGCAGCGGACCGCCCAGCGAACCGGGGAGCACCTTGTAAGTGTAAGTGTCCTTGCTCATGGTCTCAGCCTTCCAGCTTCTGCAAATGCTGTTCGAGATAGGGCCGCAGGTGCTGGTGCTGCGTCGGCAGCTTCAGCGCCTCACCGAGATGAGCGGTATCCTCATCGCGATCGAAACCCGGTTCGTTGGTGGCGACTTCGAACAGCACGCCACCCGGCGTGCGGAAATAGATCGCCCAGAAATAATCGCGGTCGATCACCGGCGTCACCTGATAGCCGGTGTCCATCAGCGCCTTGCGCACTTCGAGCTGCTTGGCGCGGTTCTCGACGGCGAAGGCGACATGGTGGACGGAGCCCGCGCCGAGATCGGCGAAAGCGGCACCCGGCAGCGATTCGATGTCGACGACGTCGGCGCCATTGCCGTTCTTCACCGCCAGCCGCCGGACATTTCCGGACTTGTCGATCTCCTCGTAGCCCATGAACTTCAGCAGCTCCTCGGTGGCGCCGCCATCCTTCAGCCTGAGCGACACGGAGTGAAAGCCGCGGATCGCCTCATCGGTGGGGATGCCGCCTTTCGCCCATGGCTTTCTGGCGTCGGCCTTGTCCTCGACCAGGGCGAAACCATCGCCGTCCGGTCCGGCAAAGGCCAGGCGCTTCTCGCCGAATGTCTCGTCGCGCGACACGCCGGAGACGCCTTCATCGGCAAAGCGCTTTTCCCAATAGGCGAGCGTGCCTTCCGGCACGGAGTAGACCGTGGTGCCGACTTCGCCGACGCCATGACGGCCCTTGCCAATGTTGGGAAACGGAAAATAGGTCATCACCGAACCCGGCGTGCCGGCCTCGTCGCCATAGTAGAGATGGTAAACGTCAGGCGCGTCGAAATTGACGGTCTTCTTGACCCGGCGCTGGCCGAGTTTCCTGGTGAAGAACTCGTTGTTCTGGCGGGCATCCCTGGCCATCGAAGTGACGTGATGCAGGCCCTTGATCTGATCGAGCATTGTCTTGCTCCTTCCCTTGGTGCTTGTGCGGCCCTTGCCGCTGTCCACGCCTATATGAGGGCTCCATAGTCTGCGGCAAAGGCGGCAAACACAGAATGGACTGTGCTTTAAAAGTGAACAATACAAATAACTTCGTTCACCAATTGACGACCGTGTCAGGCTTGCGCCATCGCCGGAATTCGGTTCCATGAGCGGCATTCGACCATACAGGATAAGGGTATCGCGAGTGACCGGAAAAGCCAGGCGCCCGAATGTTCTTCTGATCACATGCGACCAGTGGCGCGGCGATTGCCTGTCGGCTGCCGGCCATCCGGTTGTCAAGACGCCGAATGCCGACGCGCTGGCCGCCGAGGGTGTGCTGTTCAAGCGGCACTATGGTGGCGCGGCACCCTGCTCGCCGGCCCGCGCCTGCCTCTACACCGGCCTCTACCAGATGAACAACCGCGTCTGCCGCAACGGCACGCCGCTCGACGCCCGTCACGGCAACATCGCGCTGCATGCCCGCAGCCTCGGCTATGATCCGACGCTGTTCGGCTACACCGACGTATCGCTCGACCCACGCCTGCTGGCGCCGGGCGACCCGCGGCTGCAAAGCTATGAAGGCGTGCTGCCTGGATTCACGGTGCGCCAGTTGCTGCCCGAGCATCAGAAGCAATGGCTGTCCTGGCTCAAGCAGCGAGGCATCGATACCGGCGCCGGATCGCCGGATATCCATCGCCCGGTGAGCAACGGCGGCAAGGCCGAGGCCGTCGTCAGCAACGCACCGCCCGTTTACTCGAAGGATGAAACCCCGGCAGCCTTCCTGACCGGCGAATTCACGCGTTGGCTCGGCGAGCAGGAGAACGATGCGCCATGGTTTGCCCATCTTTCCTTCATCAGCCCGCACCCGCCCTTCATCGCGCCCGAGCCATACAACAATTTGTATGATCCGGCTGCCGGTCCTGCCTTCCACCGTGCAGCGAACTGGCAAGCAGAAGCGGAGAGCCACCCCTATCTCGCCTATGATCTCGGCCGGCAGAAGCAGGCCAAGTTCCGTCCCGAGGCCATTGGCAAGGTGCATGATTGGAGCGGCGACGATTTTCGTCGCATCTGCGCGATCTACTACGGCATGATCTCGGAGGTCGACGCGCAGCTCGGCCGTATCTGGCAAGCGGTCAAGGCCGCAGGCGCGTGGGACGACACCATCATCGTGCTGACCTCGGACCACGCCGAGATGATGGGCGACCATTTCATGTTGGGCAAGGGCGGCTATTTCGACGGCAGCTACCACATTCCGCTGATCATCCGCGACCCGCGTCGCGGCGAGGCTGCCGGCAGCAGCGTCGATTTGTTCACCGAAGCGGTGGACATCTTGCCGACGCTTCTCGACCTGCTCGGCGAAGCCCCACAACCGCATCTCGACGGATGCTCGCTGAAGCCGTTCCTGAGCGGCGGGAGCCCTGCAGCCTGGCGCGATGCCGCGCATTGGGAGTTCGATTTCCGCTCGATTGCCGAGGGCGAAGCCGAACGGCATTTCGGCGTCGCCTCACGCCAATGCAATCTCGCCGTCATCCGCACAGAAAAATTCAAATATGTGCATTTCGGCGGTAACTTGCCGCCGCTGCTGTTCGACCTGGAAAGCGATCCGGGCGAATTGAACAACCTCGCCGCCGATCCGGCCCACCTGGCCGTGCGGCTGGAGTTCGCCGAAAGGCTGCTTGCCTGGCGGGCTGAACATCTCGACCAGTCGTTGGCATTGGCCGAACTGACCGAGCATGGCGTTGCCGGCCATGTTAGCAGGGGATCAAGGCAGTAGAGCGGTAGGCCTGGATGCGCCGCACCCTACTGCCCTACTGCCCTACTGCCCTACTGCCCTACTATCCTACTGCACGATCATGCGCTGCTGGTCACGCTTCTCCGTATAGCTGCCCTTGTCGTAAGCAGTTTGAGCCTCGAGCTGTTCCTTGGTGAAGGTCGTGTACAGGTACTTCCTGCCATCCTTGTCGGTCATGAATTTGAGATTATCCATGCCGACCGCGACTTCCTTCTCGCCAATGCCGAGGAAGCCGCCGACGTCGACGATCACAGCGTCGGTCTTGTTGTCGGGCGCCAGCACGACGTCACCGATTTCGCCGACCTTGGCATCATTGGCGCCGTAGACGGTCGTGCCCTTCAGGTCGTCGGCGCGAATCTCACCGACAGGCATCTCGGTCAAGGTCGACTTGTCGATTGCCGCCGTCTGGGTCTGGTCGGGTGCCGAGGCATCGGGTGTCGAAGCAGCAGGAGCCTCAGCCGTCTTGTCAGCCGGTGCGACGGCAGGAGCCGTGGCATCGGACGGTGCAGCAGCCGGTGCGGTTGCAGCCGGCTCATTGGAAGCCGTCGTTGCCGGTGCCGGATCATAGGCCTTGCGGTTGAAATCCGGCTGCGCCTGAAGTTCCTCCTTGGTGGTCTGGGCCACCAGCCAGCGGTCGCCGTTTTTCTCCGCCCACTGGGCCTTGCCGAAGTCATAGGTGACATTCTTGGCGCCAAGGCCGAGGAACCCGCCGACGCCGATGACAAGCGACTCGGCCTTGCCTTCCTTCGTCAGCACGATGTCGTTGACGCTGCCGATGTTCTGCGCGTCATCGCCGGTGCCGTTGTAGACGGTTTCGCCAATGATGTTGGTGGCGAGATTGCCGTCGGCGCGCTTCACCGGTTCGGCCGGCGCAGCATTCATGTCGACGGGTGTCTGCGCGGTGTCAGCCGGCGCGGATGCAGCCGGAGCTTTTGCATCCGTCGATGCGACCGGCGCCGTAGCAGGCGCATAAGGCTTGCTGTCGAACTCCGGCTGCGCCGTCAGTTCATCCTTGGTCGTCTGGGCAACCAGCCAGCGGTCGCCGTTCCTTTCGGCCCATTGCAGCTTGTCGTAATCGAAGGCGACATTCTTCGCTCCGACACCCAGAAAACCGCCAACGCCGATGACGACGGACTTGGCCTGGCCATCCTTGTCGAAGACGACATCGCTGACCTTGCCGATGTTCTCGGCATCGTCGCCGGTGCCGTTGTAGACGGTTTCACCGATGATGTTGGTGACGATGCTGCCTTCGGTGCGCACCGGAGCGGCGGCTGGCTCCTGAACAGCGGGGGTCTGGGCGGGCGCCGGGGATGTCGCATTCTGCGCATAGGCCCCGGTCACGACCAGCGCTGCGAGTGCGGTCGTGGCTAAGAGGTTGCGGGTCATGATGATCTCTCCTCGTGGGTGATTTCGTACGGGCCGCGCCCGGTTGAAGACCGGACGCGGCATCTTCTTCACAACGTCGTGACCATGCTGTTGTTCCGACAAAACATTTCGCGTTTGTGGCGAAGCCAAGAAGCGGGGAAGCACGGCGATTTCTCAAAACGGAACCTTTCCCGCTTCGTCGCGTTTCAGCCTGTGGCTGGGTCTATCCCGGCCGTATCGTGATGGAATGGCGGAGCGGGGCATGAGATTTGCTGCGGTGCTGAACCGGGACGGCGGCACCTTGCGCACAACGGACCTTGCCGCCTTTTCCGACAGGATGCGCCAGACGCTGGAGACGGCAGGTCACTCCCTCAGCATTGATGTCGTTGCCGGCAAGGACGTGGTGGAGACGCTCGACAGCGCTGCATCGCGACGCTCTGTCGATGTCGTGCTGGCCGGCGGCGGTGATGGAACCATTTCCGCCGCGGCCGCTCGACTGATGGGCACCAGGAAGGCGCTTGCCATATTGCCGGCCGGCACGATGAACCTGTTCGCACGCGGACTGGGTATCCCGCAGTCCCTCGATGCCGCGCTGAAATCCTTCGCCGACGGCGAAATCATCGCCGTCGACATAGCCACGGCCAACGGCCGGCCCTTCGTTCATCAGTTCTCGATCGGCATGCATGCCAAGATGGTGCAACTGCGCCAAAAAATGGAATTCGGGTCGCGCCTGGGAAAGATCCGCGCCTCGGCCAAGGCAGCCTGGGCGACGATCAACAATCCACCGGCAATGAACGTGACGCTCAGCATCGGCAACGCCGAGATGGCGGCCCGCATCACCGGCATCGGCATCACCAACAATCTGTTCGGCGAAGGCCACCTGCCCTACGCCGACAACCCGGCGGGCGGCGTGCTTGGCGTCTATGTCACGGTGGCGCAGCAGCGTGCCGAACTGGTCAAATTCTTCTTCAACATGGCACGGGGCAAATGGCGCGACAACGAACACGTGGAAATCCATCAGGCGGACCGAACGGTCTTGAAAATCCATTCGGGCAGCAGCAAGTTCCGCGCCGTCATCGACGGTGAACTGGTCAGGCTCGACCGGGAGACGACGATCGAAATCCGGCCTGGCGCGCTCAATGTCCTGGTACCGGCCAGCATCGCAGAGGCGATGGCTGCCTGATGCGATCTCGAACGAAGAAGGCCGAAAATCTAGCCGCTTGGCGCGCTTCCTTGCTCTGTCGCCGGTGTCTTGGCCATTTCACCGTAGATTTCGGCGATGCCCCAGGCCGCGAAGGCCAGAAGCAGCGCGGCAATCAGGATACGCAAGCCGTGCCAGCCCCACCGCCCCTGACGCGCTTTGTTTTCGGGGATGATCTTGGTCATGATCGGTCCTTGTCTCGTTTTACGCCAACTGGCGCGGTCGGCGAAACACGGTCGGGTAACGGTTCCTCGCTAGGATGGTTCCGGGGACGCCGGCTGGTCATGAGCCGGCAGATGCGTGAAGCGGCGCAGGCCGGGACGGGCCATTGGGGACTTGAGTGAACAGCAAGGCGGAAACAGTGCCAGATCTGCCGGCCGCAGTCGCGCGCGCGGTCAAGGACGAGGACCGGCTGGCCGTGCTGCATGGGCTGGAGGCATTGGATACGGCGGCCGATCCGGATTTCGACCGCATAAGCACCCTTGCCGCGGCGACGATGCAGGTTCCGATCGCCTTGGTGACGCTCGTCGACCATAAGCGCCAGTGGTTCAAATCCTGTGTCGGGCTGGACGAGACAGAGACCGCGACCGACATCTCCTTCTGCGCCCATGCGATTGCCGCCGGCGACGAGCCGATGGTTGTGGCGGATGCCACGACGGACCCACGCTTCAAGACCAACCCGCTGGTCACCGGCAAGCATCATCTCCGCTTCTACGCCGGCGCGCCGATGATCGTGGCAGGCGCCCGCATCGGCACGCTGTGCGTGCTCGATCGCAAGCCGCATGCCTATCCGACCGACGCCATGCTGGAGCAGTTGAAGGCGCTCGCCGGCCTCGCCGGCAGCCTGTTCACCTTGAAGGATGCGACCCGGAGCGGCGCCCTCGCCGAGGCAGCGCTGGTGCGAGAGGAAAAGCGGCGCGCCATCGCGCTCGATGCGGCTTCGCTCGCCAGCTGGGCATGGGACATCCGCACCGACATCATCGAATGCGATACCTTGCTGTCGGAGCTGTTCAACCTGCCGCGATCGAACCGGCTGCGGGCGCGCGACATCCTTACCGCCATCGATCTCGCGACGTCTACCAGACCGAAACCCGCTTTCGCGATGCCTTGACCGGCAGCGACGATTATTTCGGCGAATACCGGGTGAAGGGCTTTCATCCACCGCGCTGGCTCGCCACGCGTGGTCGCGTCATCGAGCGCGACGGCGACGGCAAGCCGACCCTGATCTTCGGCGTCAACTACGACATAACCGAGCGCAAGCTTGGCGACGAGCGGCAACGTCTGCTGCTGCGCGAGCTCAACCACCGGGTCAAGAACACGCTGGCGACCGTCCAGGCGCTGGCGACGCAGACCGTGCGGCATGCCCGCCAGCCGAGCGAATTCCTCGAAGCCTTTGGTGCACGGCTTCAGGCCCTGGGCATCGCGCACAATCTGTTGTCCGACCGCGAGTGGCGCGGCATCGGCATCCGCGAACTCGTCCAGATCGAGGTCAGGCCTTTCGACACCGCCGACCAGCCGCGCATGACGATCTCTGGCGACGATTTGTTGCTGTCGCCAGACCAGGCTGTCGGGCTTGGCCTGATCCTGCATGAGCTGGCCAGCAATGCGCTGCAATATGGCTCGCTGTCGGTGGCATCCGGCAAGGTTGATCTCGGCTGGAGAACGCAAGGCAGAAAGGGTGCCCGGCGCCTTGTGCTGACCTGGCGCGAAAGCGGCGGCCCGCAAGTGGCTCCGCCGGAGCGACACGGCTTCGGCTCGATCCTCATCCGCCGCAGCCTTGCCAAGGTCATTTCAAGCGGAGTGACCCATGAGTTCCGGCCGGAAGGCGTGTTTGCCGAAATATCGATGCCGCTGGAAGATCTGCCGAGTGAAAAGCCATGATGCCGAACCAAAAGGCCGCGACGCAAAGTTGAAGCCGGTTTACGGAAGAGATCATTTCCGCTCGTCTTCTTCCGGATCGTCGGGCCTCACGTTTTCGCGGTAGATGGCGTAGGCGGCCAGCGCCACGGCCGGACCCAGAATGACGCCGAGACCGCCTTTGCCCTTGAGCAGCGCCGGCAGCACGGCAAGCGCCGCGGTGATGCCGATCGCTTTCATGTCGGCATTGCGCTGTTGTGCCCGGCGCCGGGCACGTGAGCCGGCGGATATCCGGAAAATCAGCAGGATCAGCCCGGCAAGCAGCAGGAAACCGGCGCCAAAGCCCAGCGCGGCGGCAAGCGATCCGTAGCGACTTGCCGTCCAGATATAGGCCGCCCCGACGAGAAAGCCGAGGCCGCAGAGCGCCACTGATATGGCGAGCCCATAGACGATTGCCGCCGTGCGCGCCCGGCGCATGGCGGCAGCGGTTTCGCCCGATGCCAGACCTGCAATCAGGGATGCGAGCATTCCCATCTGGAATGCGACTAGCGACGCGCGAGGAGCGCGAAGAGGAAGCCGACGCCGGCGGCGATCGCCAGTGACGTCACCGGCTTTTCGCGCACGCTCGCCATCAACTGCGCTTCGATATCCTTGGCATTGCCGCGCAGGCTGTCAAAGGCGGCTTCGCCCTGCGCACGCAACTGCTCGACCCCTTCTGTGGCAGCACGGCGCGCGGTGCCATAGCCATGCTCGCCGGTCTTGGCCAACTGCTTGGTAAGCTTGTCGATATCCGCCTTCAATTGCCTGATATCGGCTTCGAGATCTGAATTCGACGGGCCTTCGGTTGCGGTCTTTCCTGCGGCAGTTGCCATTGCTTAACTCCTTGTGATTGCTTGATTTCAAACGCGCCGCATGTCTCAAGGTTCCGGCATCAGGGACAAAGTAGCCGAAAACGCGTGCGTGTGCACCCGATCCGCTGGCGCTGACAAAAAGCCACTTCGTCAGATCAGTGGCCGTCGCGCCTCGCCCAGCCCTTCCCAGCCGGCGAGTTGCTTGAGTCCTTCATTATCGGTGACCTCGCAACCGCCGTCGCGCCAGACAATCAGCTTGCGGTCCATCAGCTTGCGGATCGTCTTGTTGGTATGGACCAGCGACAGGCCGAGCGTGTCGGCGATGTGCTGTTGGGTGATCGGTATCTGGACCGATTGCTTGCCGTTCAGCCCAACGACCTTTGCCCGGCTGCCGATGAAGGCGATAAGATAGGCGGCACGCTCGATGGCGCTGCGACGCCCGAGGCTGAGCAGATTCTCGTCCAGCATGCGCTCTTCGCGCGACGCGATCCAGGTGATGTCATAGGCCAGGCCGGGATGGTTGCGGTAGAGTTCGTGGAGAGACTCGCGTTCGAAAACGCACAGCAGCATCGGCGACAGGGCCTCGACGGAATGCTGCATTTCGCCCATCACGCTGCCCTGCAGGCCGATCAGATCGCCGGGCATGAGATAGTTGAGGATCTGGCGGCGCCCATCTAGTAACAGCTTATAGCGGAACGCCCAGCCGGAGAGCACGGTGTAGAGATGGGCGCTGTGGCTCCCCTCCACCAGGACCGTGGCGCCCTTGTCGACGGCGAGTTCGCCCTTCTTGAATTTGCTGATGAAGGCCAGTTCCTGCTTTTCGAAGTCGCGGAAAACCGGCAACGGCCGCAACGGGCAGTTCTCGCAAGGGTACTGGCGACTGGAGAAAGCACGACCGCTCTGGCCCGACATTTCGACCCCTCTTCGAAAGCCCGCACAAGGCTGCCTCCCAACGCGTCGCGCGGATCGAGGTTCCGCGCGGGCACATGTCTTTTTTAAATGACAGCTTGCCAAATAGCGATCATGACTCCATCCGTTACAAGGAGCCCTTGCCTGTGTCCCCTTTGCTTGATGGATTGCGGATTCTGGTCCTGGAGGATGAGTTTCTCATCGCCATGGATGTCGAGCAGCTTTGCCGCGATCATGGTGCGGGCGAGGTGGTGATCGCCCGCGATCTGGCCGAGATCGACGATCGACAAATCGCCACGCACTTCGACGCCGCCATTGTCGACCTTATGCTGGGTGGCGCCTCGACACTCGATTTCGCCTCAGGGCTGCGCGCGGCGGGCGTGCCGTTCGTGTTTGCCTCGGGCTATTCGGATCCCGATGAAATCAGGACATCGTTTCCGGGCGTCAGGCTGGTCGGCAAGCCCTATTCGGGTGAGGACCTCATGCAAGCGGTGGCGGCGGCCTGCGGGCGGGGTTCCCCCGGCTGAGACGCGATCCAACTTCTGCGGATCGCACCTTGCGATCGCAGCTCAGTTGGCCGGTGAGCCCGTGACCTGGGTCGAAATCGCATCCGGACCATACTCGTCTTCGCCGGATATCTTCAGGATCTCCTGCAATCGCGTGCGGGCCCGGCTGACCCGGCTCTTGATCGTCCCGACCGCGCAACCGCAGATTTCGGCCGCCTCCTCGTAGGAGAAGCCCGACGCACCGATGAGGATGATGGCTTCGCGCTGATCCTCCGGCAATTGTTCGAGGGCACCGCGAAAATCCTTCAGGTCGAGCTGGCCATGCTGGGCCGGATGAACGGCCAGCCTGGCCGTCATGATACCGTCGCTGTCTTGCACCTCGCGCCCGCGCTTGCGCATCTGCGAATAGAATTCATTGCGCAGGATGGTGAACAGCCACGCCTTGAGATTGGTGCCGGGCTGGAAGCTCTCATGCTTGTCCCAGGCCTTGACCAGTGTTTCCTGGACGAGATCGTCCGCTTTGTCGGCATTTTGCGTCAGCGACACGGCAAAGGCGCGCAAGCTCGGGATTGCCCCAAGCAGATCGGTCTTGAAGCCTTGGGAGACCGCTGCCATGCTTCAGTCCTTCTTCTGTGCGGGTTCGGCCTGTTCCAGTTGACTGAGCAACTGTGCAAAGCGATCCGGCACATCGTCAGAGACCAGCTCATCGTAATATTGTTTGAGTTTGCGTCCGATTTCGGAATTCGGCCCGAGTGCGTCACTGGACCCGTTCCGGCGCCTGCCCGCGACGCCAGCCAGAATATCTTTCGTCATATCCTTCATTTTGCCCTTGTATTCCCAGCGCCCAAGCCGCTCTTAACACTACTCAACACAACGCAAGCGGCCCCCTCGTCTGGTTGCCCGTCCGAACTTCAAACGCCGTCCCGGCGCGTTAGTTCCATCAAGGTCGGAACTTTTTCTCAAGACCCGCGTTGTTTGACCGGGGCTTGCAATCAGCTTGACCTGCACTCTATGCAACCACGTCATTCTGAGGGAGACGTCTTACCATGAGCTTATCAGCCACCATCGCTCCACATCTGCCGTTCCTGCGCCGCTTCTCGCGGGCCGTTTCCGGATCGCAGGAAAGTGGCGACGCGCTGGTCGCCGCGATGCTGGAAGCCATCATCGCCGATATCGATATCTTTCCCGAGGCCTCGAGCGACCGCATCGCGCTTTACAAGGTGTTCGCCAAGCTGTTCACGTCGGTCGCCATCCGCGTCCCGCAGGAGCAGGCGCAGTCGCCATGGGAACAGCGCGCCGCCGCCAATCTGAACGCGATTGCGCCGCGTCCCCGCCAGGCCTTCCTGCTGGTAGCCGTCGAAGGTTTCAGTGAAGACGAGGCGGCCGAGATCCTCGATGCCGGCGACCAGGAGTTTTCAGAGCTGCTTGCCCAGGCAAGCAACGAAATATCCCGCCAGGTGGCAACGGACGTGCTGATCATCGAGGATGAACCGCTGATCGCCATGGACATAGAAGAAATGGTCGAGAGCCTCGGTCACCGCGTCGTCGGAACGGCGCGCACGCATGCCGAGGCGGTGACGATGTTCGGCAAGACGCGGCCCAAGATGGTGCTTGCCGACATCCAGCTTGCCGATGGCAGCTCGGGCATCGAGGCCGTGAACGAGATCCTGTCGTCGACATCGGTGCCGGTGATCTTCATCACCGCCTTCCCCGAGCGTCTCTTGACCGGCGAACGCCCCGAGCCGGCATTCCTGGTCACCAAGCCGTTCAACCCCGACATGGTCAAGGCTCTGATCAGCCAGGCGCTGTTCTTCGATCGCCAGGCGAAAGCCGCCGCGTAGGGGCAGCGGCAGGCACGACGCGATATCAAAAGGCCGTCTGATGCGATGCATCAGGCGGCCTTTGACATGCCGGGACCCCGTCATCAGCGAATTCCGGGCGCCACCCTGTCTGGAACGATTGGCAAGCATCGTCTTTTTCGGCAAATGGTGGAACAAACCGCATCTACCCACGTTTTCATCACACCATTCGAAGGAGATGGATCATGCTTTACTGGGCGCTCGTATTTCTCGTCGTGGCAATCATAGCCGGCGCGCTTGGTTTCGGCGGCATCGCCGGCACGTCTGCCGGCATAGCGCAGATATTGTTTTTCATCTTTCTCGCTTTCCTGGTCATTTCGCTTCTTGCCGGCCTGTTCAAACGGGCGTGAGGACCAAACGATCATCCGAGCGAACACTGGAAGCCGCACCCCTCAAACGGTTTCCAGCCACCGCCGGGCGGGATCCTTCAACGGATACCGCTCGGCGGACCGCTTTTGGAGGCGGGTTTTCGGGAAGCCCTCTGGAACCCATTCCGCGGTGAGCCGTTCAGCCTGAGTTGGGTGGACAGATTGGCGATGCGTTCCAGGGCCGGAGATAGGAAAGACGACGTGCCAAGCGATGAAGTCATCGCCCTGCATCCCGCCGAAAGTGGCATGCAACTTGGCCGGGCTCTTCTCCACGCGCTGCACAATGCCGGCATTTCCGTTCTCTATCAGGATCGCGAGCTGAAAACGGTATGGGCGCGCAATATGCGTGCGCCCTGGGTTTCCGACACCGCGGACGGCAACGGCATCCTGCCAGCTGCGCAGGTCGACCGCATCGGCGCGGCAAAGCGCGACGTCATCGCATCCGGCAATCCGCAACGCCTCGAAATCAGTGTCCCCGCCGAGGACGGCTTTCGCTGGTTTCAGGTTTGGGTCGACGCCGACCATGGCGATGGTGGCACGGTGCAAGGTGTCGTCACCACCATGGTCGAAACGACCGATCAGAAGCGCCGTGAGCAGACCCTGACGACGCTGTTGCGCGAAGTCAGCCATCGCTCGAAGAACCTCCTGGCAATCATTCAAAGCATAGCCACCCAGACCGGGCGCTATTCCGATGGCATCGCTGATTTCCTGACGCGCTTTCGAGGTCGGCTGCAATCACTGGCCTCGTCCCAGGATCTGGTGACCTCCTCAAACTGGCGCGGCGCCGCACTTCGCGAGCTAGTGTCGGGCCAGGTCGGTCGCAACGGGGTGGACCCGTCGCACGGCCTGCGTTTTCGCGGCGCAAACCCCTATCTCAATCCCAACGCCGCGCTGCACATCGGCCTTGCCATGCATGAACTCGCCGTCAATTCGGTCAGCTATGGCGCCCTTTCACGTGCGGACGGCTTCGTTGACGTTACGGCCGATCTCGACGCCGCTGCCGGCGGTCTCGCGCTGTCGCTGACATGGGCCGAAGCGATACCGGCGAGCGACGTCGAGCACAGCGAGAAGCGCTTCGGCAGTGTCGCTCTCGAGCGGGTCGTGCCCGCCTCCCTGAACGGAACGGCGACCCTGGAGCTAATGCCCGGTCGCCTTGAATACCGCCTTGTCGTTCCGCACGGCAATTTCGAGATCGAGTGAGCGCCCGCGCCCTCTCCTAGGATCATCCTTAACCGGCTATTCACCATAAAAGCGGATTCTGTTTTTCCCAGATCCCGCTGGAACCTGCCGCGCCGAGTGCCGCGTCCTGTTGCAGCTGGTCTCCTGACGTCCGCCGCACTGCGGCTGCAGCCGGAAGCCGGAATTGTCCGTTGCGCCGCGTTATTTCACTGGTTGACCGGCGGCCCAGGAACTTTGGTGACTACAGATCGTTACTATGGCGAGAGGACATGTCGCCATGGAACACATCGCTGCATTGTTGCTGGTCATCGGTTGCTCGAACACGATGGCCGACTGCCGTGAATTGCAGGTGCCGGTTAGCGTTTTCGAGACCGCCGATCAATGCGTCGCCGAACGGCCATTCGCGCTGGGCGACGTGCAGGGGCAGGCTCAGCACATCGTCGCCAAGTGCCTTGCCGTTGATCCGGCGCTGGAAGACGACTATGACCAGATCGTCTGGAACGTTCGCCCGGACGGCACGCTCGACGCTTCCCTGGCAATCTCCAACGCGGTGATGGCATCGAACGCCGCGCGCCCAGAAAAAGACTATCTTCGCCAACAATAGATTGCAGCAGCAAAGGCCGTCATTTCATGCTAAATGGCTGTTGGAGCTTACCAAAGTGTGGACACAAAGTGAGGAGTGACTCTATGCGGAAGATGATTATTGCCATGATTGCGGTGGCTGCCCTCAGCGGCTGCACCAGCACCGAGAAGGACGTGGTTGGCGGCGGCTTGATTGGCGCCGGTGTCGGCGGCCTGGTGGGCGGCGGTAAGGGCGCGCTGATCGGTGCGGCAGTCGGTGCCGGTTCCGGCCTGCTGGTTCGCAACCTGCGCAACGGCTATTGCCAGTATCGCGATCATCACGGCCGGATCTACACGGCTCGCTGCAACTAGTTCGGCGATAATCGAAACGTCGATCCGGAGACCGGCCCGCCGGCCTCCGGATTTTTGACGTCTGGACGCAGCGTTTAGCCGGTTAGCGGAATCCTGATCTCCACATTCAACCCATCATCGCGATAATCGCGGTTGATCGTGCCGCCCAATTCGCGCGTGACGTTGAGGTCGATCAGCTTGGTGCCGAATCCGGTCTTGGCCGGTGCTTCGAGTTTCTTCTGCCCGGTTTCGCGCCAGTTGAGAACCAGCACCCTGTCGCGCCCGCGTCCTTCGAGCGACCAGTCGACCTTGAGCGCCCAATCCCCCTTGAGAGAACTGGCTGAATTGCCGGCTTCGCCATACTTCAATGCATTCGTCGCCAGTTCGTGGAACGTCAGGCCGAGCGCCTGTGTCGTGGTTTCGTCGAGCAGGACCTCCGGCCCCGACAAAAGCTCCTCGGGCAGCTCCTTGCCGAACACCTGGCCGAGCTCGATGCGCAGGAGATCGCCAAGATCGGCCTTTTGCCAGCGCGAGCGCGTCAGCATGTCCTGGGACGCCGCCATCGCCTGCAGCCTGGCCGAGAAGGACGAGGAAAATTCGTTGACGTCAGTGGCCCGCGAGGCCGTCTGGCGCGCGATCGCCAGCACTCGGGTGATCGAATTCTTGATGCGATGCTTCATCTCCTGCAGCATCAGGTCTTTTTCGAGCAGGCTCTTTTCCGTCGTCTCGTGCAAGCGCGACGCCGCCTCATAGGCCCGCTCCTGATAGCGCGCCACCAGAGCGATGGCGCCCGCCAGCAGCAAGCCGAACAGCCCCAGCATCACCGGAATGGCGCGCGACGACGGCTGCGAGAAGGCGCTTGTCGGCCGAAACAGGACCGTCCACGGTTGGCCGGCGACCATGATCTTGCGGGTGACCAGCAGCCTGTCCCCGAAGGATGACACTGGCGGCGTCTCCGACCGGAACAAGAGATTGTCGCCACCCACAGCGCCGTCATAGATTTCCGTGTTGACCGGCAGCAGCGGCGACCGGCTGAGCGCTATCTGGAAGAGGTCCCGTGCCCGAAAAGCCGCGTAGAGAAAGCCGGCCGTGGAGGACCTGGACACATTGATGACATCGGGAGCCGTTTCGACATTGAGCCGCACGAAGACCAGGAAGCCCGGGAACGTCTGCGCGGCACCCGTGCTCTGGCCGAGCTGCACCAGCGCGCTGGCGTGCTGCTCATCGTCGGACATTGCCTTTTCGATGGCCACGCGTCGCACCGGTTCGCTGAACATGTCGTAGCCGATGGCGGCCTGGTTGGATGGATCCAGCGGCTCGAACATCACGATGGGCGCGCGCCAGGGTTGCGTGGTGTCCGGATAGATCGGATGGCTGACACCAAGGTCGTGCAGCATGTCGCGTTCGACCGCCGCCTCGTCCCCCGTCTTCACCAGCCTGAGAAAGCCGATACCGCGCAAGCCGGCGAAATTGTTGTCGACATCGAGCGCGTTGAAGAAGGCCTTGAACTCGTTCTGCGAGATATCGCCGTTGCGGGCATCGAACAGGGCCTGCGTCGACCGCAGCAGCGACAGATGCAGGTCGATGCGGCTCTCGATCCGGTTGAGCGCGTCGTCGGCCGTCGCTTCGAATTTGATACGGGCAGCTTCCTGCGTGGCGAAATAGGCAAACCCCGCCATCATCATGCTGATCAGCGCAACGGCGATGAACGCGACGATTGGAAAAAGCTTCTTCAACGGATGATGCGGTCCATGGGCAATGTCGGACCTTTATGGGCAAGTCGATGTGCCAACACAATGGCTAGGCCAAGCCATCATGACAGCTGGCACATCACATGACCGGCAACCAGCGGCCGGGCACGGCTCGTCCGGCCAAGTGGTACTGTAGACGCTAGTCCAGCCGCACCCAATCTGTGGCTTCGAGCACATAGGGAGCGAACAAGAAATCCCGGATCTCGATGATCCGGCTTTCCGACCAGTCGACCAGGACAAAATGCGCGGGTCTTTCCATCGGGCCGGTGCTGTCGAAGACCAGCATGGCCGGCTGACCTTCGACCGCGCCGAGGGCGAATCGCCATTTCGTCTCTTGCGCATAGCGCGTGAAATAGAGGCCGATCTTGTCGCGCCCTTCCAGCTGGAGCCGGTTCACCAGATCGAGCTTCACGTCGTCGGCGAGCATGGCGCGGATTGCGTCGAAATCGCCGCTCCGGAACAGATGGACATAAGCCGCGATCTTGCACCGGTCCGAATCGGACATCAACGGCAGCCTTGTGTCTTCAGGCGCCTGCGCGAAAAGCCGCAGCGCAGCGCGCCCGCGCTGAAGCGCCGATTTGGCGGCTGTCGGAGAGCACCCGGCGATGCTTGCGATCTCGTCGACCGAATGGCCCAGAACATCCTTGAGGATCACCGCGCAGCGCTGAAGTTCAGGGAGCCGTAGAAACGTCTGAAAGCTGATGGCGACGATGTCCGCCTCGGCCATGGGCGCAGCTTCGACGTCTTCGGTGAGCGGAACCACCGTGTTCCGGGACCTGTCGCGCAGGAAATCGAGGCTCGCATTGTGGGCGATGCGGAACAGCCAGCCCTCGAGATTGTCCACCTGGGCCCCCTGGGCTCGCGCGTAAAGGGCCTTGACGAGGGCGTCCTGCAAGACATCCTCGCCGGTGACCGCCGATCCCGTCATGCGCGCGCAGTAGCGGTGAAGGCGTGGCCGCAGCGCTTTCAGACGATCCTCGAATTCGTTCGCGTTCATCTATCGAGACCTACCGCGCTTGCCTGCTCTTCGTCGCCATTTTGCCCGAGACGAGGAGGAGGTTCAAACCTCCCTGTTGTCGAAAAGGAACATTTGAACCCCCGAGTCGTCAGGCGCAAAAAGGCGGCGATCTGCCCCGGCCGCGTGTCCCTCCGCGCTTGCAAACGCCTTTTCGATCGCCGCAAGGTCGTCGAAATGCAGCGTTCCGATCCGATGAACATTGGAGGTTCCTACCGGCGTTGCGATAGGGCCGTCATTGACCTCGTATTTCCTGAGACCTGGAATCTTCTTGGCGAGAGGCACGTGGATTTCGAAGTAGTGTCGGTCAAATGCCTCGACGTTCTCCGGTGTCGGGTAAATCACGACCATCCGAGCCATTGCGGTTCTCCTTTGTTGCTTGTGTGAGGCATTCTTACTTGTGTGTTTCGCTCAACACCGCCGAGCCCATGATCGAGTCCAGGCTCGCCAGCTCCAAGATCTTCGGGAAATAGGCTTTCATGCGCGGATCGCTGCGCATCGCCTCGACGGCTGCGGGGGTCTCCCACTCGGAGTAGATGACGACGCCGGCGCCGTCTTGCGCCGCGATCAGCCGGGTCGTCTTCCAGCCGCGGAGCGTGCGGACCACCGTATCGGTATTCAGCTTCAAGAGCGCGATCAGCGCATCCTGCTTCCCGGGTTTGACCTTCAGCAGATTGATCAAGATGACGGACTCGTCGGACATGGCATGTCTCCTTCTGTTCGGACACACCAAGGACGATCCGACGGGAAGAAACGGATCGAGACGTAGAAAGATTTTTTCGGAAGATCCGCTGGAGTTCTAGGCGGCGATCTTCAGGGCGCCTGGCCCGGGAATGGCGCCAGGCGGGCATTTACCCAGAATGATCATGCCGAGCACCTCGTCCTGGGTCACATCGGTGGTGCGCGCGGTGCCGACGACCTGGCCGTTCTTCATGACACAGACCCGATCGGCTAGCTCGAACACGTCGTGGATGTCATGGCTGATCAGGAAGATGCCGATGCCGTCGGACTTGAGCTGCTTGACCAGTTCGCCGACCTGCGCCGTTTCCTGCGGACCAAGTGCCGCCGTCGGCTCGTCCATGATCAGGATGCGCGCATTGAACAGGATCGCGCGCGCGATCGCCACCGACTGCCGCTGACCGCCAGACAGCTTGATCACCGGCTCCTTGAAGCGCTGGAAGCGGGGATTGAGCCGGCCCATCACCTTGCGCGCCTCGGCCTCCATCGCAACGTCGTCGAGCGTACCCCAGGCGGTCATCAGCTCACGGCCGAGAAACAAATTGGCGGCGGCATCGACATTGTCGGCCAACGCCAGCGTCTGGTAGATCGTTTCGATGCCGTATTTCTTGGCGTCGCGCGGGTTGGAGATCGATGCCTCCTCGCCGTTGACGAAGATATGGCCCGCGTCGCGCTTGTAGGCGCCGGACAGGATCTTGATCAGCGTCGACTTTCCGGCGCCGTTGTGGCCCAGCAGCGCCACGACCTCGCCGGGGAAAAGGTCGATCGAGGCGTCGTCGACGGCGCGGATGCCGCCAAAGGCGATCGAGATGTTGCGCATATCGATCAGCGCAGTGCCGGTGGGTGCGGTCTTGTCTGCCATAATCCTTGTCCTCCCCTAGACGCGCTTGCGATAGACGGTATCGAGCCAGACCGCGACGACCAGCACGGCGCCGACGACGATGCTCTGCAACGGCGAGTCGATGCCGAGCAGCACCATGCCGGACTGCAGCGACTGCATCAGCAACGCGCCGAGCATGGCGCCGAGCACCGTTCCGGAGCCGCCGGCAAGCGAGGTGCCGCCGATGACGGCGGCGGCGATCACCAGCAGCTCGTCCAACGTGCCCAGCGCATTGGTCGAGGCGTTGAGGCGGGCCGACGAGATCGCCGCGCTGATCGCGGCTAGTACACCCATGATCATGAACACCTTCATGGTCACCCAGCGGGTGTTGATGCCGGCGAGATTGGCGGCCTCCGGATTGCCGCCGATGGCAAAGACATAGCGGCCGAAACGGGTGCGCTTGGTAATGAAGGTCATGACGATACCGACCGCGACCGCCATCAGTACCGGTATGGCGATGCCGTGGGCGATGAACAGCCCGCCTTCGGGAATGGTGATGCCGTTCTGCTGTGCATACTGGCGCACGATGCCGATTGGCCACGGATAGGAATTGGCGATCCAGACGGCCCCGAGGATGGCAGCGCAACTGACCACACCGAGAAAGGTTTCCGCCCACACGGGGCGCAGTGGAAAGTTGAACCGTTTGCGCTGCGACCGGCCGTTGAGCAACGCGAAAGCGACAGCCACGCAAGCGACGATGCCGATGATCCAGCTGGCGGTGGCGCCGATCGAGCCTCGCGGTCCGCCGCCCATCAACTGGAATGTAGCGTCGAGTGGCGCGACCGTGCGCCCGTTGGTGATCAGCCATGCCATGCCGCGCCAGACCAACAGACCGCCTAGCGTCACGATGAAGGCAGGAACTTCGAGATAGGCGATGATGAAGCCCTGGAAGGCGCCGATCACAAGACCGAGCATCACGCCGACGACCAGTGCGATGATCCAGAGCCAGGGATTTCCAAGCTGGAAGCCGATGACGCGAATGAGGAATTCGGCTTGCGCCACACCCATGATCATACCGATCACGCCTTCGACGGAACCAACCGAAAGGTCGATGTTGCGCATGACGATGACCAGCACCATGCCGGTCGCCATGATCGCGACCGAGGAAGTCTGCACCGACAGGTTCCAGAGATTGCGCGGCGTCAGGAAAAGTCCGCCCGACAGGATATGAATGCCGACCCAGATGACCAGCAACGCACCGACCATGCCAAGCATGCGCGTATCGAGTTCGGTCGCCTTGAGGAAGCGTCCGACGGCGCTCAATTCGGATGCACGCGCCCGGTCTGCGGGCGTATTCGCGGCAGGCGTGTTAGAGGCCGTGTCGGTCATGATGTCCTCCCACCGGTTTGCCGTCTGGCGCGGATGCCGGAACCACGATGCTATTTGCTTTCCGCGATCATTTGAAGCGGAATGCCCCTTGAGAAACGCCGCGGCCCAGGGGCCGCGGCGCTGAGATCGAACTGGGATCCCGTTCGGTTTTAGTTGCAGGCCGCGACGGTGCCGGCGGCGACGCCTGCACAGACTTCGTCCTTCTTGATCCAGCCAGCGTCGATGACGACGTTGAGATTGTCCTTGGTGATCGCGATCGGGGTCAGGAACAGCGAGTTGGTCTCGTTGCCGCCGGGCGTGGTGAACTTCACAGCGTTCGGGATCTTGTCCAGGGCAGTGCCAGCGGCCAGCTGCGAGGCGATCTCGGCGGCGTTCTTGCCGAGTTCGCGTGCGTCCTTCCACACCGACACGGTCTGTGTGCCGAGTGCGACGCGGTTCAGTGCGGCATGGTCGCCGTCCTGGCCGGACACCGGAACCGATCCTGCCAGCCCTTGCGCCGTCAGCGCGGCGACGACGCCGCCGGCGGTGCCGTCATTGGCTGCCACCACGGCATCGACCTTGTTGTCGTTGGCGGTGAGGAACTGTTCCATGTTCTTCTGGGCATTGGCGGGCAGCCAGCCATCCGTATAGGCTTCGCCGACATTCTTGATCTTGCCGCTATCGATGGCTGCCTTGAGCACTTCCATGGAGCCGGCGAACAGGAAATCGGCATTCGGGTCGGCGCCTGAGCCCTTGATGAAGACGTAGTTGCCTTCCGGCTTGACCTTGAACACTTCGCGGGCCTGCATGCGGCCGACTTCCTTGTTGTCGAAGGTCAGGTAGAACACGTTCTTGTTCTCGATCAGCCGGTCATAGCCGACGACCGGAATGCCTTCGTCCAGTGCCTTCTGGACCGCCGGGCCGATGGCCGAGGCATCCTGCGCGAGGACGATCAGCGCGTTGGCGCCCTGCGAAATCAGGCTCTCGACGTCGGTGAGCTGCTTGCCCGGATTGGACTGCGCATCAGCGGAAATGTATTTGTCACCAGCCGCCTCGATGGCCTTCTTCATCGCCGCTTCGTCGGTCTTCCAGCGCTCTTCCTGGAAGTTGGACCACGAAACGCCAATGACCTTGTCCTTCGCCTGCGCGACCGACACCAGCGTCAGCGACATGGCGACACCCGCCAGGATGGCGGCTGTGAATTTTTTCATAATATCCTCCCTGCGCCGCGTATGGCGCGACCAAACTGACCCGTAGGCCGGCACAGAGGCTCTATTTTTTCGAGCCTCGAAAAAATAGTGATCCAACGCCCGAACGCTGTCAACATCGATTCTGATGGATTTTGACGTCTCTCCGAGTTTTTTTCGAGCTCCGGAATAAATAATGACAGGATGGTGGGGTTCTGCCAGAATTTGGCTTGGCGCATGTCGCCCCAAAGGTGCGCAGCGGTTTTTGGGCAACGACACGCGGAGAAACAAGTGCCTGAAGCGCGTCGCGCTTTCAGGCTTCGCTGATGGCCTTCGGGAGGCGCGAAAGGCTGCAGCGACCGGGAGGATGTGAAAAAGCATGTCGGTCGGAATCCGCCACGACGATCTGCGCCGCCGCAACCGGGCGATGGTGATTGCGGCCGTGCGCCGCGCCGGACAGCCGTCCCGCACCGAGATCGCCGCGACCACGGGCCTCAGCCATTCGACCATATCGGCGATCTCCTCCGACCTTATCGGCGAAGGCATCCTGACTGAGAGCAAGCCGAGCGAGGCCGGATCGCTCAAACGCGGCCGGCCGCAGGTCGGCCTCGGCCTCAATCCGGAAGCGGCGGCGGTGATGACCGTGGTGCTGTCGCTGAACTTCCTCTCGGTCGCCGTCATCGACTATGCCGGCCAGGTGATTGCCGAGGAACAGCGCCGGCTGGACACGCTGACAATGCCGCGCGACGCGCTGGTCGGTGAATGCGTTGCCATCGTACGCCGCCGTCTCGAAGACCCCGATCTCGACGTCCGCAGTGTCGCCCGCATCGCGTTGGCGATCCAGGGCATCACCGACACACGTGCCCGCGCCATGCTGTGGTCACCGATCACGCCGCACACCGACATCGCCTTCGCCGACATACTCGAGGACGAGTTCGGCATCCCCGCCACCATGGAGAACGACTGCAATATGATGGCGATAGCGTTGCGCTGGCGCGACCCTGATCGCTACCGCGACGACTTCATCGCCATCCTGTTGTCGCACGGCATCGGCATGGGTCTGGTGCTGAAGGGCGAGCTGTTCACCGGCACCCATTCCTCGGGCGGCGAGTTCGGCCATATGATCCATCGGCCCAACGGCGCGCTGTGCCGCTGCGGGCGGCGCGGCTGCGTCGAGGCCTATGCCGGCAACTACGCCATCTGGCGCAACGCAAGGCAGATGAGTGAGGACGCTGAACCGGTCGCCGATGTGAGTGACGCTGACATGCGCGCCCTGGCGACCGCGGCCCGCGAAACGGATGGACCCGAGCGCGAGGCTTACCGCAAGGCCGGCGAGGCACTCGGCTACGGTCTCGGCAGCCTGTTCGCGCTGATCGATCCGGCACCAGTCGCCATGGTCGGTGCCAGCGCCGCGGCCTTCGACCTGATCGAGCCGGCATTGCGCGAGGCGATTGCGCAGACCGCCGGCGGCCAGCATTCGCAATCAATTTCCTTCGACACCGAACCGAACGAACTGCCACTGATCCGCGAAGGCTGCGCCACGCGGGCGCTGACCTTCGTCGACCAGGAGATTTTCGCGCCCGGCACGCAGGCGAGATCCGGCCTTGGCGGCAAGAACGTCGCGTGAATAGCGCGCCGGGATGTGTTGAGATCCAGGTCAGGCCGAGTCGAGAATGGCGGGTTCCGAGAACCGGAACGGAGCGGACATTTGGGTCCGTGAGTACCGGAAGCGCAGGAAACTGCCGTTCGCGGGCTGGCATCACCTGAATATCAGCATATCCCTAATCTTCCCGGATTGCGTAGCCCGCCCCACGGATGGTGCGGATGACATCGGGCATGCGGCCATTGTTGACCGCCTTGCGCAGCCGGCCGACATGCACGTCGACTGTGCGTTCGTCGATGTAGATCGTCTCGCCCCAGACATTGTCGAGCAACTGGCTGCGCGAGAACACACGGCCGGGATGGCGCATCATGAATTCGAGCAAGCGGAATTCGGTCGGTCCGAGCCGGATCTCGCTCTTCTTGCGATAGACCCGGTGCGATTCACGATCGAGCACGATGTCGCCGACCTTGAGCACACTGGACAGCACTTCCGGCTTGGCGCGGCGCAGCAGCGCCTTGACCCTGGCTATGAACTCGGGCGTCGAGAACGGCTTGACCAGATAGTCGTCGGCGCCGGTCGAGAGGCCGCGCACACGATCGCTTTCCTCGCCACGCGCGGTCAGCATGATGATCGGCAGCCGCTCGGTCTCGGGCCGCATTCTTAGCCGGCGACAGAGTTCGATGCCGGACACTGCTGGCACCATCCAGTCGAGCACCAGCAGGTCAGGCACGTTTTCCTGGAGGCGGATTTCGGCTTCGTCGCCGCGCGTCACCACCTCGACCTGGTATCCCTCGGACTCGAGATTGTAGCGCAGGAGCACGCCAAGCGGCTCCTCGTCCTCCACCACCATGATGCGTGGCGCGATCATCGACTGGTCACCCCTGCCGTCATGCCGCCGGCGCGGACATTGCCGTCTCGTCCTGCTTCGGACGATTGGCGGGCAGCTGCGTACCGGTCAAAACATAATACGCATTTTCCGCGATGTTGGTGACGTGATCGCCGATGCGTTCGAGGTTTTTGGCGCAGAACAAGAGATGCGTGCAGGCGGTGATGTTGCGCGGGTCTTCCATCATGTAGGTCAGGAGTTCGCGGAACACCGAGGTGTATTTGACGTCGATGCGCTCGTCGTCGGCGCGCAGCTTCGCCAGCGCCGCGGCGTCGCGCGCTGTATATTCCTCGATGACGCCCTGCACCTGGATCAGCACCAGCTGCGCCATTGCGTCGATGGAGTGCGACAGGTCGCGCGGGGTGACACTGAGGCCGACGGTGCCGACGCGCTTGGCGATGTTCTTGGCAAGGTCGCCAATACGCTCGAGGTCGCCGGCCATGCGGATCGAACCGACGACATGGCGCAAATCGTCGGCCATCGGCTGACGCTTGGCGATCAGTGTGATGGCGCGGTCGTCGAGCTCGCGCTGGCGCGCGTCCATGATCGCATCGTCGGAGACGACGCGCTGCGCCAGGGCGTTGTCGGAATTCAGCAGCGCCTTGGTGGCGCCGCCGACCATCGAGCCGGCGAGGTCGCCCATGTCGCGGATCAGCCTGCTGATCTGTCCGAGATCCTCGTCGAAAGAAGCGACTGTGTGTTCGCCCATGATCTTAGTCCTCGTATGCCTGAGCTCAGCCGAAGCGGCCGGTGATGTAGTCCTGCGTGCGCTTCTCGCGGGGCGACGTGAAGATCTTCTCGGTGCGGTCGAACTCGACCAGTTCGCCCAGATACATGAAGGCGGTCTGCTTCGACACGCGCGCCGCCTGCTGCATGTTGTGGGTGACGATGACGATCGTGTAGTCGGCTTGCAACTCGTCGATCAGCTCTTCGATCTTGGCGGTCGACAGCGGGTCAAGCGCAGAGGCCGGCTCGTCGAGCAGGATGACTTCCGGCTTCACCGCCACGGTGCGGGCGATGCAGAGTCGCTGCTGCTGGCCGCCGGAGAGGCTGAGGCCGCTGGCGTTGAGCTTGTCCTTGACTTCGGTCCACAGTGCGGCGCGCTTCAGCGCCTGCTCGACACGGCCGTCCATCTCGGACTTGCTGATCTTCTCGTAGAGCCTGACGCCGAAGGCGATGTTTTCATAGATCGACATCGGGAACGGCGTCGGCTTCTGGAACACCATGCCGATCTTGGTCCGCAGCAGATTGAGGTCCTGCGAGCGGTCGAGAACGTTCTGGCCGTCGAGCAGCACCTGACCCTCGGCGGTCTGCTTGGGATAGAGTTCGTAGATGCGGTTGAAGACGCGCAGCAGCGTCGACTTCCCGCAGCCCGAAGGTCCGATGAAGGCCGTGACGCTGCGCTCGGGCAGCGACAGCGTGATGTCCTTCAGCGCCTTGCTCTGGCCGTAGTAGAAGTTGAGGTTCTTGACCTCGATCTTGGCCTTGCCGGCAATTGCCTCGGCGGCGATCGTCATGTCTGGAGACAACATCTGGCTCATTTGTCCTCTCTGCGTCCGGTCAGGCTGCGAGCAAAGATGCTGAGCGCGAGAACCGTCAATGTGATGATGAGTGCACCGGTCCAGGCCAGTTGCTGCCATTCCTCGTAAGGGCTGAGAGCGAACTGGAAGATGGTCACAGGCAAGCTGGCCATCGGCGCGTTGAGATTGCTCGACCAGAACTGGTTGTTGAGCGCCGTAAAGAGCAGTGGCGCCGTCTCGCCGGAGATACGGGCGATCGACAGCAATATGCCGGTGACGATGCCGGAAAGGGCGGCGCGGTAAGCGACCGACTTGATGACCACCCAGCGCGGCGCGCCGATCGCGGTGCCGGCTTCACGCAACGCGTTCGGCACCAGGTTGAGCATGTCCTCGGTGGTGCGAACGACGACCGGGATGACCAGGATGGCAAGCGCGACGGCGCCGGCGATCGCCGAGAAATGCCCCATCGGCCGGACCATCAGTTCGTAGACGAACAGGCCGATGATGATCGACGGCGCCGACAAAAGGATGTCGTTGATGAAGCGCACCACGGTGGTGAGCTTCGAAAAGCGTCCGTATTCGGCCATATAGGTGCCGGCCAAAACCCCGATCGGCGTTCCGACAACGACGCCGATGATGGTCATCACGATGCTGCCGTAGATGGCGTTGAGCAGGCCGCCGGCATCGCCGGGCGGCGGCGTCATTTGCGTGAACACCGCAAGATTGACGCCGGACAGGCCCTTGTACAGCAGCGCGCCGAGGATGAGCGCCAGCCAGGCAAGTCCGATGCCCGCGGCGGCGACGCACAGCGTCATCATCACGGAATTCTTCCTCTTGCGGCTCTGATGAAGCGATGTGGCTGTCGACATCGGTCAGGCTCCCGTGCGGGCGTCAATGCGCATCAGCATGTAGCGTGCGATGGCGAGGATCAGGAAGGTGATGACGAACAGGATCAGGCCGAGCGCCACCAGCGAAGAGGTATAGAGATCGCCGACGGCTTCGGTGAATTCATTGGCGATGGTCGCGGAGATCGTCGTTGCCGGCGCGAACAGCGAGGTGCTGATGCGGTGCGCGTTGCCGATCACGAAGGTCACCGCCATGGTTTCGCCGAGCGCGCGGCCGAGGCCGAGCATGACGCCGCCCATGATGCCGATCCTTGTGTAGGGAATGACCACGCGGCGGGTCACTTCCCAGGTCGTGCAGCCGATGCCGTAGGCGGACTCTTTCAGCACCGGCGGCACCGTGTCGAAGACGTCCTTGGTGATCGAGGTGATAAAAGGCAGCACCATGATGGCAAGGATCAGCGACGACGTCAAAAGGCCGATGCCGTAGGGCGGACCGGCAAACAGGCTGTTGAGGCCGGGAATGCCGTGGAACGCGCTGATGATGAAGGGCTGCACGGTCGTCTGCAGGAAGGGCGCCAGCACGAACAGGCCCCAGATGCCGTAGATGATCGAAGGGATGCCGGCGAGCAGTTCAACCGCCATGCCGATCGGGCGCCGCAGCGGGCGCGGACAAAGCTCTGTGAGGAAGATGGCGATGCCGATGCCGAGCGGCACGGCAATCAGGATGGCGATGGCCGACGTGATGATGGTGCCGTAGATCGGCGCCAGCGCGCCGAATTTCTCCGTCACCGGGTTCCAGCTTTCGCTGGTCAGGAAGGAGAAGCCGAAGGTCGACAGGGCTTGCCAGGAGCCGGCAAACAGCGAGATCGCAACACCGCCGAGCAAGACCAGCACCAGTATGGCTGCGGCACGGGTCATTCCGTGGAAGATCGCGTCGGTCAGCGCGAAACGTCTGACAGTCGCGTAGCGCGAACCTCGAATGGCTGGCAAGGCTTCCTGGACAGCACTCATGTGAAGCTCGGCTCTTTGAGTTGAGGGAAAAGGAGCGCCGCGGCGCGGCGCTCCTTCAAAGGGATGTTATTCGCCGACGTAGACGGGCTTGCCGTCAGCCTGGATGTCGGCCTTCCACGAAGCCTTGATCAGGTCGACGACGCTGTCGGGGATCGAGACGTAGTCGAGACCCTTGGCGGTTTCCTTGCCGTCCTTGTAGGCCCAGGCAAAGAACTTCAGCGCTTCGCCGGTCGCGGCGGCGTCATCGGGGGTCTTGTGGATCAGCACCCAGGTCGAAGCAGCGATCGGCCAGGTGGCATCGCCGGGTTCGTTGGTGATGATGACGTTGAAGTTCTTCGCGCCCTTGAAGTCGGCATTCGAAGCAGCCGAGCCGAAGGATTCGAGCGACGGCTCAACGACCTTGCCGGCGGCATTCAACATCTTGGAGTACGACAGGTTGTTCTGCTTGGCATAGGCATACTCGACGTAGCCGATGCCACCGTCGGTCTGCTTGACGGTGTTGGCAACGCCTTCGCTGCCCTTGGCGCCGACGCCGGTCGGCCATTCGACGGCAGTGTCCGAACCAACCTTGTCCTTCCAGTCGGGCGACAGCTTGACCAGATAGTCGGTGAAGTTGAAGGTCGTGCCCGAGCCGTCCGAACGGTGGACGACGGCGATCGCCGTCGACGGCAGGGTCAGGGTCGGGTTCAGCGCCTTGATCGCGGCGTCGTCCCAGGTGGTGATGGCGCCAAGGTAGATCTGCGCAATCGTCTTGCCGTCAAGGATGAGTTCGCCCGGCTTGACGCCCGTCAGGTTGACGATCGGCACGATGCCGCCCATCACCATCGGAAACTGCACGAGGCCGTTCTTCTCCAGATCGGCGTCGGACATCGGCTTGTCGGTGGCGCCGAAGGTCACGGTCTTGGCGATGACCTGCTTGATGCCGCCGCCCGAACCGATCGACTGGTAGTTGAGGCCGACGCCGGTGTCTTTCTTGTAGGTGTCGGCCCACTTGGCGAACACCGGATAGATGAAGGTCGAGCCGGCGCCGGAAAGGTCCGCGGCCATGGCTGCAGAAAGGGTGAAGGTAGACGCTGTGGCCATTGCAATCGCAACGACCGCTGAGCGGATGAAATGTCTCATGTGGCCTGCTCCTGTTCGGAAGATGGTCTCTCGGCGCCATCCTCTCGGCGCCCGCTGAGGCCAATAGCCTTCGATTATAACAGTCGCATGACAGTTTCATGTCACCCCGGTAACGCGTCATCGGGGCGGGGAAAATGCCGGCTTGCCGGCGCTTGCGGCGGAACCCGGCTTTGTGCCCGGAATCAGGCACTTGCGCCGTTTCAGACCGAGAGTGACCCGCGGTTTCGCGATCAACGCCTCGGCAAAGAAAATCCGGACGGGAACGCGTTGCTCTCAGCCATATGTCGTGGCCGGGCCATCGCCGAAAACAGGTCCGTTGGGGTAGGTTGACGCTGTCTCATGCCGGCGGTCGCTGCTCCCGCCCGTAACTGGAAGAGCGGAATTCGAATATGGCCATTGTCTCGGCTGGGCGTCGCCTTGGATATGGTGCGATCGCGCCATAGTCTTGCCCCAGCGGGGGTCGCGAATCTCGGCCGGGTTCCTCGAGCCGGCTCGATGCAACGCCGGTCTTACCCGGCGTTGCGCTGAGCCTGGCGGCTGGCGCCGACCCAGCGCTCGACCTTCTCGAGCAAGGCCCTTGGGCTGATCGGCTTGGGCAGGTAGTCGTCCATGCCGGCCTCCAGGCAGCGTTCGCGATCGCCCTTCAGCGCATGCGCGGTGACGCCCACGATCGGCACATGCGTGCCGGTTTCTTCCTCGAGCCGGCGAATGGCGGCGGTGGCTTCGAGCCCGTTCATCTCCGGCATCGAGACATCCATCAGGATCATGCATGGATTGAGCCGGCCGAAGGCGTCGAGCGCCTTGCGGCCATTGCCGACGATCTCGAAACCATAGCCGGTCTCGCCGAGGATCTGGGTGAACACCATCTGGTTCACCTCATTGTCCTCGGCCACCAGGATATCCAGCCTGTCGCCGCCGGCCGTCGCGGGTGGCCGGGGGCGAACCAAGGGCGGCTGCAGCAGCGCCCGTTGTTCCGCCGGCGGCTGTGGCCGCACGATCTTGGCTGGAGGGATGTCGGCTGCCGGGGGCTGGGCGTCGGCCGTGTTGTGGCGATGCCGCTGGATGGTGGCAACCAGCGTTTCCAGCAGCACCGATGACCGGGCCGGTTTGATCAGCTGGGCATCGATGCCGAGATCGCGATAGCTGGTGTTGGCAAGCGACTGGTCGACCGAGGTCAGCATGATGATCGGCGTGCCGGCGAGGCCAGCGGTGTTGCGCACGATCCGCGCCATTTCGGCGCCACTCATGCCCGGCATCTGGTAGTCGAGCACGACGCAGTCGACCGGCACGCCATAGGCGGCGGCCGCGATCAGCACCTTGAGACCCTCGGCGCCGCTTTCGGCCGCGCAGGAATCGAACGTCCACGATGTCATCTGCTCGGTCAGGATGGCCCGGTTGACGGCGTTGTCGTCGACGATCAGCACGCGCGCGCCGGTCACGTCGACAGGCGTGATGCGTTGCCCATTCTGCTGTCCGGCCCGAGGCAGCGTGACGGTGAACCAGAAGGTCGAACCCTTGCCTTCGGCGCTCTCGACACCGATGTCGCCGCCCATCAGTTCGACGAGCCGCGAAGTGATGGCAAGACCAAGGCCGGTTCCCTCGTGCCGCCTCGTCGACGAGGTGTCGACCTGGCTGAATTTCTCGAACACGAGTTTCAGCTTTTCCTCGGGGATACCTATGCCGGTATCGGTGACCGAGATCGTCAGTTTCGTCCCGGTCGGAACTCTTTCGCCGGTGACATCGACCAGCACATGGCCTTCATCGGTGAACTTCACCGCGTTGCCGAGCAGGTTGGTGACGATCTGCCTGATGCGGCCGACATCGCCCACGAACAGGCTCTCGAGACGAGGCTCGATGCGCACGATGAGCTCGAGATCCTTCTCCTTGGCGCGTGTCGACACCAGTGTCGCTACATCCTCGATCGCCTCGGCAAGGTTGAAGGGCGCCGGATCGAGCACCAGCTGGCCGGCGTCGATCTTGGAGAAATCCAGGATGTCGTTGATGATGGTGAGCAGCGCGTTGCCCGATTTGACGATGATGTCGGTGAATGTCTTCTGTTTCGAGTTGAGGTCCGATTTGGCCAGCAGTTCGGCCATGCCGAGCACGCCGTTCATCGGCGTGCGGATCTCGTGGCTCATATTGGCGAGGAATTCCGACTTGGCGCGGTCGGCGAGCACTGCGCGCTGCCGTGCCTCGCGCAGTTCGGCCTCGCGCGTCTTCAATTCGGTGATGTCGGTGGTCGATCCGATCAGATAGAGCGAACCGTCGGAGGCGATCATCGCGCCCTTGCGGGCGAACTGATGCCTGACGGTGCCGTCGGCCAACGTCACCGTCTCTTCGACCTCCTGGGTTTCGCCGGTCCGCAGCACCGCAAGGTCGCTGCCGACAAAGGCTTCGCCGTCCGGCCCGAAGATCTCGATGTCGGTCTTGCCGATCGCCTCTTCCTTGGCGAAGCCGGTCAGGTCGCACCAGCCCTTGTTGACATAGAACTGCCTGAGATCGGAGCGCTTGGCGTAGATCGACACCGGCACGTTGTCGATCAGGCTGCGGAACACCTCGTTCTCGCGCATGCTCTCTTCCAGCGCGCGCTCGCGCGCCTTGACCTCGGTGATGTCGGTGCTCGAACCGACCAGATGCACCGATCCGTCCAGCGCCACCAGGCGGCTCTTGCGCGTCATCAATTGCCGGACCGTGCCGTCGCGATGGGTGACGGGTTCCTCGACCTCCTTGACGGCGCCCGTCACGGCGACCTCGGTGTCGTCATGGCTGTAGCTATCGCCGTCCTGCCCACCGAACAGCTGGCGGTCGGTGCGGCCGATGACCTCTTCCTTGGCGAGACCTGTTATCGCGCACCAGGCCTTGTTGACGAACTCGATGCTCAGGTCCTGCGCCTTGATGAAGGCAGCCACCGGTAGCTCGTCCAGCACGTGGCGGAACAGATCGATCTGGCGCATCGAGTCGCGCAACGCCTTCTCGCGGCTCTTGATCTCGGAGATGTCAACGCGAACGCCGATGAACGTGCCATCGTCGGTCCGCATGTCGTAGACCTGATACCAGCGGCCATCGGGGTTGTGACGTTCGAACGAGGAACTGGACAGGCGGTAGCGGGCAAGGATCGCATCCAGCCAGCGATCGGGGTCGCCGTCGTAGAGCGTGTCGACTTGCGGGTCTCCGCTGTTGCGGAAATATCCGTTCGAATGACCGAGGACGAGCGCTTCGCGAAGTGTACAGCCGGGCTGCCATGCCGGCCTCAAAGCCGGCAGCGTGTCTTGGATCTTGCGGTTGGCAAAAACGAACTTGTCGTCGCGGTCGTAGATGATGACGGCCGCGGGCAGGGATTCCAGCACGCTGGCGAGATGCTTGCGCGCATCTTCGGCCTCGGTCTCGCGGCGCTTCATGTCGGAAATGTCGAACAGGAAGCCGGCGACGTAGTTGCGGCCGCTGGCCATGCCGACGCGGCTCTTCCTGACGATCCGCGAGCGGCTGGCGCCATCGGCCTCAAAATTTTCTTCGACTTCGTAGGCACGTCCGCAGGCAAGCACGTCCCGTTCGCTCTGTTCGAAAAGCGCGACATTGCTGCCTGAGACGAAATCGCCGCCGGGCTTGCCAAGCATGGCTTGCGGCGTCTGGCCAAACAAGGCGGCGAACGCCTCGTTGACGAACACAAACCGCAAATGGTCGTCCTTGACGAAGATCGGATCCTTGACGGCGTTGATCACCGCTTCCGCCAGCCGCGCTTTCTCCAGCGCGTCGGCAAGTTCGGCCTCGCGATCCTTCATGTCGGTGACGTCGACATAGGAGATCAGCCGCTTGCCGCCGGCCAGCGGCGCCATCGACGAGATCAACGTGCGGCCATCATTGCGCGGGAACTGTCGCGATCCGGCCGTGCCGGCCCTGATTTCCGCCTCGCGATCGGCCATATGCCGCTGCCATGTCGCCTCGTCGGCACCATACGGGTCGACGTCGCGGCTGGCGTCCATCAGCTCGCGAAAGCTACAGCCGATCTCGGCGCGCCGGGCGTCGATCTGCCAGAAATCGTAGAAGGCACGGTTGATGACTTCGGCGCGCAAATCGGCATCGAGGACGAGGACACCGATCGGCATCTGGTCGACCATGGCGCGAAGGTTGGCGAAGGTCTCCGCGGTCCTGGCATTGGCGTTCTCGACTTCGGCGTCGCGAAGCTTCAGATCGGTGATGTCGTAGTAGGTCAGCAGGCGCTTGCCGCCGGACAGGGCAGTGACCGAGAACATCATGGTCCTGCCGTCGGCATGGGGGAACTCGCGTGGCGCAACGGAGCCGGCGCGGATCTCCTCGATGCGGGTGGCGAGGTAGCGCTGCCATTGCTGTTCGTCGATATCGCCATAGATGCCGTTGCGGCGGTTGAGTTCCATCAACAGGCTGAACGGGGCGCCGACGGTCACGGCACCGTCCGGGATCCTGGAGAGGTCGCGATAGGCCTTGTTGACGATCAGCGTATCGAGCCTCGCGTCCAGAAGCACGACGCCCATGTGCATGGCGTCCATCGTCCGCTCGAGATCGGCAAGATGCTGGACGGGTTCGCTATCCGCCGCAGGCTTCTGCTCCAGAGCCCCGAAGGCGCCGGCCAGCGCCGTGACGTTGCGGCCAATGCCGCGATAACCGGCAAATCCTCCCTCGCCATCGAACCTTGGAAAGCCCGACGTCAAGATCCAGCGGCAATCGGAGCGGCCGCCTTTCAGCTCATGCACGAAGTCGCGAAACGGCCGATGCGCCTGCAGATCCGCCAGATGCGCGGCACCGCTGCGGTCGTCGTTCAGGACCTGGTCGAGGAAGTCGAAGCGGAACCGGCCAAGCACGTCAGCCGGATCGATGCCGGTGGCTGCCTGGTAGTTTTGCGAGAGCCAGGAGAAGCGCAGTTCGGCGTCGGTCTCCCAGACCCAGTCCGAACCGGCTTCGACCAGCTGGCGAAGCGTGTCGGTCGAATCCCTGCCCGCAGGGGACGGTAATGCAGCGTCGCCATGCGCTGCCGATTTGCGAGGCTCGCGCTTGCCGCGCGCGCCGATTGTGTCGTCCGCTTCCGCCATGCCGTCCCACCCGAAAACCAAGGCCGAACCCTCCCCCGCGGTTCGTCGCCGGAATGTGCCCGACAAGCATTAACGATCCGCTAACCTTAATGGGCGGTTAGATATTTCGGTCGACACGGCCTGCGTTATTCCGCCGGCTTGCCGGCAGGATTGAAGCCGCTATATAAGCTTCAAGGGATATTGCGGATGGTTGGACGGATCTCGCCTTGCTTCATGGGGCTGATGCTGCTTTTCGGCAGCGGCTGCTCGCGCACCTATGATGGCACCGTGGTCATCCCGAGGCCGCTCGATGTCAGGCGTTTCTGGGATCGGCCACCACCACGTGTCGAATACGAGCAGGTTGAAGACGGCGCCTTTCCGGTGGCGCCGCAGCCGCCGCAGCGATTTTCCGAGCGCAGGGTGGTGACCCATGCCCCGCCAAGACGGCACCGGACGAGGGTCTCGACACCGCCTTCCTCACCTGAACCGGCGAAGCTGCTGACGTGCAGAAACGTCACCGAGCCCGGCAAGAGAGCTCGCATGGTCTGCGAATAGCGATCGATTGGCAAATGCCTGTCATCAAGCTCTGCGTTCAGAGCGAGGCAGCGCCCTTTTTGGGTTCTCTCGCACCGAGCTTGTCGAGTGCGAGACGTACCTGACGCAAATCGTCCTGCCAGCCATCATCGTCGCCCATCGGGCTCTCCGATGCAGCCCGCTGCAGCCCACGAGCCTCGGATTCGATCTCGCGCAGTTCAGCGATTTTCTGTTCGGTGGTCAGGGAGCCGTCTTCGACGATCTCCAGCACCCTCATTTCCCTGAACGTTGCCATGGCGTTTCTCCTGGCTGATGTCGATCACAACGCCGTGAGCGTCCCTCTGTTCCAACTGTCCTTGTGTTCCAGACCATCCTTTATTTGTGTTTGAGCTTGAAACCTTTGCCTGGGCTTCAGCGTTGAATGGGCCAGGAGAGAGGAGAACGCAGATGTCGATCCACTTCACGGTTTCGGACCTGACAAGGAACCTGTTTCACTCGCTGGGGCTGGATCACGAGCGTGCACCAAGGCCCCTCAATGCCGAGCAAAGCCTGTTGCTGGAATGTTATCTGGCCGGCCAGGTTCCGGAATCGGCCTGGAACGATTATGTCTTCGAGACGCCTGACCTTGCCCGGCATGCCGAGGCGAGGCGCAGTCACCACTGAACCAGCATACGCCAAGAGCTGAGCGCACCGCCGTGGCAAGGCGGTTCCGGCTTCCCTGTCGCCTTACTTGGGAGACGTGAATTGCAACGTGAACACGTTGCCGGCGACCCCTTGCGCCAGCTTCGACGAGAAGGTCAGGGGCAGGCAATTCTGCAAGGCCGTCGTAGCCGCGTCGACAAATGATTTTTTCGCCTTGGCGTCGCCGTTCACATGGATGGCTGTCGGCCTCGGGGGGCCGATCAGCGTGCCGTCCCGCTTGAAGCTGAAGCTCAAGGTAACGCTGGCAGTTCCGGCATCCGCCGGCGGCGTCCAGCATGCCTGGATCGCAGCCCCGACATCGCTCATGGTGTTGAGTTCAGCGGCATTTGAAGGATGAACGGCGCCTGCCAGCATCATCCCCGCAACCACAGCCTGCCTCGCAACGCTTTTCATCGCCAGCCCTCGTCTCACTCCTGACCGGCCGTCCATGCCGACTGCCGAAATGGATGGTAAGGCCAACGCCGGCAATGACAATATCTCTGGGCAAAAAGTTGACGCCGAAAATGCGACACCGGAGCAATTCCAGGAAAGGTGTGAAACGGGTTTTCCGTCTGGAATTGCGTTAAAACAAGAAGATAGGACGTCACGTCGACAGTGAGCGAAAGCAAAAAGGCCGGCATTGCGCCGACCTTTCCTTCCACCTCGGCGCCAGTACATCCGTGGTCGCGGGGTGAATTATCGGCAGTAGACAGGGCTTTGGTTAACGAATCCTTAACCTCGGGCCCCCTTTAACCTCAGGCCTTGGCTTGCGATCTCACATAGGCGATGTAGCTGCGCACGTCGCCGGCAGGCTCGGCGTACGCCTTGCCGAGCTTCTTCTCGATCGCCGCCATATACTCCTTGGCCCATTTGGGCAGAGGATAATCGACGACCGCCAGGAACTCGAGCGTCGCCGCCAGGCGGATGTCGGCGATCGACGGGTTCTTGCCGCCGATGAACGGCTTGCCGTCCCTGAAGAAACTGTGGAAGACCTCCAGCGGCTCGGCAATCGCGGCCATCGCTGCCTTCTGGGCTTCGGACTTCTTGTCGGGGTGGGCGTCGCTGTAGCCGACCTCGCCGGCATATTGCGGGAAGCCGAGGAACGGATAGGTTGCGCGCGCCACATAGGGGTAGAGCGTACCGACCAGATAGAACATGGCACTGTCGATCATCGCCCGCTTGGCCGGCGCCTTGGGATAGAATTTCTCCAGCCCGTGCTTGTTCGCCAGATACTGCATGATGGCGCAGCTTTCCCACAACACGCCCCTGGGAAGGCCCTTGTCCTCGATCATTGGCGTCAAATGCGAGGGGTTTCGCGCCGTGAATTCGGGCGAGCGGGTGTGGCCCCAGGCATCGGTCTCGTCGGCGCCCAGCCCGGCCGCGCGCGCGAACACCCGAACGGTCATGTTGTTGACGCTGGGCTTCAGCATGCTCAGCTTCACGGCAGGTTTCTTAGCCGGCTTTGCCTTGGCCTTCGCAGCGGGCTTGGCAGCTGCCTTTACCGCCGGCTTTGCCGCCGCTTTCGCCGCCGGTTTTGCGGCTACCTTGGCCGCCGGGTTTTTCGCGCTCTTCGTTGCTGTCTTGGCCATTTGTTCCTCCCTCTGGTTTGTTCAGTATGGGTTCTTCGGTGCCCGGTCGTCCGACAAGGTTGCGCGGGAACGCTCTACGAGCGCCTGGATCGCATCGGCGAGATGCACTTCCGCAATGTTGTAGTCGCCGCGCGCGACACGCAGCCTGTGCGCTTCCATCAGCACGTCGGCATGGGTGAAGCCGGCCGGCGGCTCGAAGCGGTAGGAGGCAAGCTCGATCAGCAGGCCGAGCGGATCCTCGAAATAGATCGAATCCATGAAGCCGCGATCCTTGACGCCGCTGTGCTTGATGCCGCGTTCGTCGAGCCGGCCAACCGCCTGCAGGAACGTGACGCGCGACACCGAAAAGGCGATGTGGTGGACGCAACCCGGATCGGTCGGCGTGCGTCGCTTCTCCGGCGTACGGCTCTCATCGGTGAAGATGGTGATCAGCCGGCCGTCGCCCGGATCGAAATAGAGGTGGCTCTCTTTTGCCTTGTCGAGGTTGGGTTGCTCGAAAATGAACGGCATGCCGAGCACGCCTTCCCAAAAATCGATCGAGGTCTGGCGCCCGGCGCCGACCAGCGTGATGTGATGCACGCCCTGCGATTGCAGTTTCTGCATTGGCCTTCCTCCCCGCGCGGCATCAACGCACCCGGCGTTCTGCGCGCCGCTTGAGCCGTGCCTTAGGATCCACGCCGCAATGCTAATGCAATCGGCCCCGCTGCGCCAGAAGCGACGAGCGTAGCCGAGATCGGACAACTGGTGGAGAAAGTGGTACGCCCAAGGGGAATCGAACCCCTGTTCCCGCCGTGAGAGGGCGGTGTCCTGACCGCTAGACGATGGGCGCGTTCAAGAACCGGCGATATAGGCTGACGGCTGGGAAAAAGCAACTGGGCTTCGCCGGCTTTGTCGTATCGAGGAAAGGCCGGCCGCAAGCCTACCGTTTCGGCTCGATCAGGTCCCAGAGATTGCCATGCAGATCGGCGAAAACCGCGACCGTACCATAGGGCTCGAAGCGTGGCGGCTCGCGGAATTCGACGCCCTTCTCCAGCATCGCTGCATGGTCGCGGGCAAAATCGTCGGTTTCGAGAAACAGAAAGACCCGGCCGCCGGTCTGGTTGCCGATGCTTTTCTCCTGTGCCTCGTCGGAAGCCTCGGCCAGAAGCAGCCTCGCACCCTGCCCGTCGGCCGGCGCGACCGTGACCCAGCGCTTGCCGCCGCCGAGATCGACATCCTCGACCAGCAGGAAACCCAGCCGCTCGACATACCAGGCAATCGCCTCGTCATAGTTGGCGACGACCAGTGCGACGGTCGCGACGCGACGATGTTCGGCGAACCCGGTCATCCCTTAAGCCTTGCTCATTGTTGCCGACGCTCTTTTGTCGCGGCCCGCTCATTTGTTGCGAATTGCAAAGCGGCCGATCACCCGGCGCTCTGTCATGTCGTAGACGAAGATCGTGCGGCTGCCGTCGGCAAGCTCGGTGTCTATGGACACGCGGTTGCCGGACAGCGACTGGCTGACCACCTTGGCCCCGACCGGCAGCACGATGTCGCCGCTGACCGGGTCGCCGGCCGGCATCTGGATGTCGCCGGCCAGCGGCGGGTTCGCCGGCGCGTTGCGGGCTTTGTAGACAAGGGCGCCGATCACCACCATAAGGGCAAGGAACAGCAGGCCGAGATTGATCCCGACGAAGCGGACGAGTTTCCTGCGCACCTTTTCGACCTCGGGGTCGAGCGGTTTCTCCTGATCTTCCTCGGCAATTGGGCTGGCCATGGCAAATAGTCCGGAACGGTTTTTCAATGAGCGCTCATAGCGAAGAGGCCCCTGAATTGATAGAGGACCAATTCATAGCGACGGCGCCCACCGTGCTGGTGGCGGGCGCCGATGCGGCCGGTCAGCGCCTCGACCAATGGCTGGCTGCGAGCCTCGGCCCGGAGATGTCGCGCAGCCGCGTGCAGATGCTGATCAGGCAGGGCGCGGTCTCGATCGACGGCAAGCCCATCAGTGAGACCAAACGCAGGATGACGCCGGGCGAAAGCGTCTCGGTCGCCATGCCGGAGCCGGAACCGGCGGAGCCGCAGGGCGAGAACATCGCGCTCGATGTGCTCTATGAGGACGACGAACTGATCGTCATCAACAAGCCGGCTGGCCTTGTCGTGCATCCCGGCGCCGGCAATTGGACCGGCACGCTGGTCAACGCGCTGATCCATCATTGTGGCGACAGTCTTTCCGGCATTGGCGGCGTGCGCCGGCCGGGCATCGTCCACCGCCTCGATAAGGAGACCAGCGGCGTCATGGTGGTCGCCAAGACCGACCGCGCCCACAAGTCGCTGTCCGAAGCCTTCGCCGATCACGGCCTGACCGGCGATCTCGAACGCGCCTATCTTGCACTGGTCTGGGGACTACCGCAGCGGCCGACGGGCACGGTCGACGCGCCGCTCGGCCGCGCCGCCGACCGCGTGCGCCGCGCCGTGGTGCCGGAAGGACGCGACGACGCCCGCCACGCCGTCACCCACTTTACCGTGCGGGAGCGCTTCGGCGTCGATCAGCAGGAATTCGCCACGGCCAGCCTGGTCGAATGCCGGCTCGAGACCGGTCGCACCCACCAGATCCGCGTCCACATGGCGCATATCGGCCATCCGGTGATCGGCGACCCCGACTATGGCCAGGCCTTCCGCACCAAGGCCAACCGGCTGCCCGAACCGCTGAAAAGCCAGGTCAAGGCATTTTCCAGGCAAGCTTTGCATGCCTGGCTGCTTGCATTTCGCCACCCGACTACCCATCTAACGATGAGGTTCGAGGTGCCGATACCGAGGGACATGGAGGAACTCGTCGGCGGTTTCCGCAAGCTCTGAACCGGTCACCAACAAGCTTCAAGCTAGCCATCAAAAAACCTGACTGGCATTGTTCACTTCAGCGTGACACACTGTTTCGTGTTGAACAAACGCCTGTCTTTTCTGGTTTTGTTCCTGTATATATCTGATGTCGCGGGCGAGCCTTTTGGTGCTCGCGTCACATGCCCGCCGCGTTTCGGGGGCATCACTCCAATAGAGAGGGGGCGCTATCATGGCCCAGTCACTACCCAGCATTGTTTCCGGCGAAGGCGGCCTCAGCCGCTACCTGGAAGAAATCCGCCGCTTTCCCATGCTGCAGCCGCAGGAAGAGTACATGCTCGCCAAGCGTTATGCCGAGCATGAGGACACCACGGCTGCGCACAAGCTCGTCACCAGCCACCTTCGGCTCGTCGCCAAGATCGCCATGGGCTATCGCGGCTACGGCCTGCCGATCGGCGAGGTGATCTCGGAAGGCAATGTCGGCCTGATGCAGGCCGTCAAGAAATTCGAACCGGAGCGCGGCTTCCGCCTCGCGACCTACGCCATGTGGTGGATCAAGGCCTCGATCCAGGAGTACATCCTGCGCTCGTGGAGCCTGGTCAAGATGGGCACGACCGCCAACCAGAAGCGCCTGTTCTTCAACCTGCGCAAGGTAAAGGGCAAGATCCAGGCGCTGGATGACGGCGACCTCAAGCCCGACCAGATCGCCGAGATCGCCACAAGGCTGAACGTTTCCGAAGCTGAAGTGGTGTCGATGAACCGCCGCCTGTCGGGCGACGCCTCGCTCAACGCCCCGATCCGGGCGAGCGAAGGCGAATCCGGCGAATGGCAGGACTGGCTGGTCGACGACCATGAAAGCCAGGAAGAGATGCTGATCGAGCAGGACGAGCTGGAAAACCGGCGCGCCATGCTGTCGGGCGCTCTGGCCGTGCTCAACGAACGCGAGCGGCGCATCTTCGAGGCTCGTCGCCTCGCCGAGGAGCCGCTGACCCTGGAAGAGCTGTCGGCCGAGTTCGACATCAGCCGCGAGCGCGTGCGCCAGATCGAGGTGCGCGCCTTCGAGAAGGTGCAGGACGCGGTCAAGGCCGCCGCCAAGCGCCAGACCCAGGCGCTGCGCACCATCGAAGCACAGCCGGCGGCGTAAAGCCAACTTCGGCAGCGAAATACAAAGGCGGCGTCAGGAAACTGGCGCCGCCTTTTTTGTAGCGCTGTCTAGAGTATCCGTGTTGGTCAAGGAAGGGATTGGGTCCAAATTCGACCGTCCC
>NZ_JBWKME010000090.1:0-84012 GCF_056431085.1 Mesorhizobium waitakense
CAAGTTCACGATGGAGATCATCAAGCGATCGGACAGCGCCAAAGGCTTCGAAGTCCTGCCACGCCGATGGGTCGTTGAGCGGCCCTTCGCATGGCTGGGTAGGTGCCGTAGGCTGGCCAAGGACTTCGAGCGATCCATCGAATCCGCACAGGCCTGGGTTCTCATCGCAAACATCCGCATGCTTACCCGACGGCTCGCAAGGGCCTGAAAACACGGCGGTCATTCCGATTCAGACACTTAGAGATGCCGGTACCGGAAGGGCTTGCCGCCAGGCGTGATCTTCACAAAATCAGGTGTTGAACTTGAACAGCAGGATGTCGCCGTCCTGGACGACATATTCCTTGCCTTCGTCGCGCGCCTTGCCGGCTTCCTTGGCCGCCACTTCGCCGCCCAACGTGATGAAGTCGTTGTAGGCGATGGTCTGGGCGCGGATGAAGCCGCGCTCGAAATCGGTGTGGATGACGCCGGCCGCCTGCGGCGCCTTGGCGCCCTTGTGCACGGTCCAGGCGCGCGTTTCCTTAGGGCCGGCGGTGAAATAGGTGATCAGCTGCAACAGCTCGTAGCCGGCGCGGATGACCTTGTTCAGGCCGGGCTCGTCGAGGCCGAGCGAAGAAAGGAATTCCATCTCCTCCTCGTCCGAGAGCTGGGCGACTTCGGCTTCGATCGCGGCCGCGATCACCACGGTGCTGGCGCCTTGCGCGGAGGCCATCTTTTCCACGGCCTTTGTGTGCTCGTTGCCGGTGGCGGCGTCGGCCTCGGCGACATTGCAGACATAGAGCACGGGATGCGAGGTCAGAAGGTTCAGCCCCTGCAGGATGCGCAGGTCTTCCGCCGAAATGCCCTTGAGCAGGATGCGGGTCGGCTTGCCGGCCTGCAGCAGCTCGAGCGCCGCTTCCATCAGCGGCAGCACGGTCGTCGCTTCCTTGTCCTTGCTGCCGGCGCGCTTGCGGATCTGCACGATGCGGCGTTCGAGGCTGTCGAGGTCGGCGAGCATCAGCTCGGTCTCGACCGTCTCGGCGTCGGCGACGGGATCGATGCGGCCCTCGACATGGGTGATGTCGTCATCCTCAAAGCAGCGCAGCACGTGCACGATGGCGTCGACCTCGCGGATGTTGGCGAGGAACTGGTTGCCCAAGCCTTCGCCCTTCGAGGCGCCGCGCACAAGGCCGGCAATGTCGACGAAGGAGATGCGGGTCGGAATGATCTCCTTCGACTTGGCGATCGCCGCGACCTTCTGCAGGCGCGGATCGGGCACCGCCACCTCGCCGGTGTTCGGTTCGATGGTGCAGAACGGATAGTTGGCGGCCTGTGCCGCCGCCGTCCTGGTCAGCGCGTTGAAAAGCGTCGACTTGCCGACATTGGGCAAGCCAACGATGCCGCATTTGAAACCCATTTTGTCCGGTCCTATTGGGAAATCGAAATTTGATCAGGGCTATGGGGGATAGGCCCCGACATCGTCAAGGCGCAATTCAATTCAGGCGTTGCGCGATGTCGTCGGTGGCTATGCCCAACGAGCGAACGCCGGACCTGCTCAGTGTCTGTAGGAGATGCCAAAAAGCATCGACTTCAGCGGTTCCAAAATCAATCGTCATCTGCCCATCAATCAATTGGGCACTGTGAATGATATTTCCGCCGATTTCCGTCGTTTCACGCTCTCCATCGATATCGAACCAGGCGTCAAACCATGCGTCGAAGAGATCGCCATCGAGCTCTTTGGTATCGAACTTGAAACAGACCTCATCCTATGTGAACGGTGAGATCAGGACGCCCATTCCGGCTATCTCGGCTCGTATACCCGGAGAGAATCTCAGATAGCTATCGCTGTTGATGAAGTGCGGATCGGGTTGTCCGTCATTGGCAACGAAGTCGACCGCAATGAAATTTCGATAAAAGGAATCGACGTTCGAAAACTTCACCTCGGTCGCATGGGATCCTTGGCGGTTGGCAGCAAGGTCACCAGCCGCAGAGACAAAGTGATCGAGATATTTCTGCCTGACGCGACGAACCAGATCCTGAACATCGCCGATATCCACGGCTCACTCCTTGCCGAAGAGTTTCTTCAGCATCGCGGCCATCGGGCCGCTTTCCGGCAGCTTGACCGCCGGCTGTTGCGGGCGAGCTTGCCGGACGTGACTTTGCTGCTTTGGCGCCGGCTGCTTTGGCGCCGGCTTTTCCGGCTCCGGCGCGGCCTTGCCCTGGACGGCGAGGCTGGCCTTGTTCATGAAGCCGGATTCGTCGCCCTTGACGATCATGGCGGCGTTGTCGGCGATCGCGTCGAGCAGCGGTTCGAGCCATTCGCGGTCGGCCTTGTCGAAATCGCCGAGCACATGGTGCTGGACCATTTCCTTGACGCCGGGATGTCCGACGCCGATGCGCACGCGGCGGTAGGCGTTGCCGACATGGCCGTCGATCGAGCGGATGCCGTTATGGCCGCCGGCGCCGCCGCCGGTCTTGATGCGCAGCTTGCCCTCGGCAAGGTCGATCTCGTCGTAGAAGACCGTGAGCGCGGAAAGCTCGAGCTTGTAGAAGCGCAGCGCTTCGCCGACCGACTGGCCGGACAGGTTCATGAAGGTCTGCGGCTTGACCAGGACGATCTTTTCGCCGCCAAGCATGCCTTCAGCAATCAGGCCCTGGAATTTCTTCGACCAGGGCGAAAAGGAATGGCGGCGGGCGATTGCGTCCGCCGCCATGAAACCGACATTGTGCCGATTGTTGGCGTATTTCGCGCCCGGATTGCCGAGACCTGCAAACAGCAGCATCGCCTGCTCCGGGCGTGAAAGAGTTACTTCTCTTCGGCGGCAGGAGCCGCTTCAGGGGCCGCCACTTCAGCCGTGACTTCCGTCTCCGGCTTCATCGCCGACGAGCCGGCAACGGTCGCGATGGTGAAGTCGCGGTCGGAGATGACAGGCTTCACACCGGCCGGCAGCTTGACCGCCGAGATGTGGATCGAATCGCCGATGTCAGCGCCAGTGAGATCGACGGTGATGAATTCCGGGATCGCATTGGCCGGGCAGTGGAACTCGACTTCGTGACGCACGATGTTGAGCACGCCGCCGCGCTTGATGCCGGGCGACTTGTCCTCGTTGATGAAGTGGACAGGCACGTCGACATTGACCTGGGTGTCCTTGCCGATGCGCAGGAAGTCGACATGGACAGGGAAATCCTTGACCGGGTCGAGCTGGAAGTCCTTCGGCAGGACCTGGATCTTCTTGCCGTCGACATCGATCGTGGCGATCGTGGTCAGAAACCCGCCGCCATGGATCTTGTAGTAGATGTCCTTGTAGGTGAGCGCGATGGCCAGGGGAGGCTGCTTGTCACCATAAATTACTGCAGGCACTTTACCGTTGCGACGAACTGCACGGGCGGACCCCTTACCGACCTGTTCGCGTGCTTCGGCCTTGAGCTCGTAAGTGTCGTGGCTCATGGCATTTCCTTTCGGTTTGTCTGGAGCGTTCCCGGCCGGCAACGTGCTTGGCCGTAAACGTCGAAAGCCGCCGGGTCAGGCGGCTTTCCGCCGCGTTGCCTCCAAGGGTGTCTACGCGGGTGGCGGCTCTATAGCGGAAGGCGGCCGGAGGTGCAAGCCAAAGGCTAGCCGCGCTTTTCTATCACGGCGTACAGCACGTTGCGGTTCTCGCCAAAGAACACCTTGGCCTCGACGGTGTTGCGGTCGACGCTGGCATTGACGATGTTCCACATGTCGACCTCCGTCCGCAGCAGCAACACCCAGTCCATGAACGTCTCGCGGTACCCGGCGTCAGGATTGCCCTCCGCGTAGTTCGCGAACAGGAATGTCCCGTTCGGCTTCAACATCTGCAGGCAGGTCTTGGTGAGTTTCACGGCAACGTTGTGCGCAAGGTAGTCATAAAGGCCGGAGGCGTAGATCAAGTCGAACTGGCCCAGCTTGTGACCCCTCGTGAGCACGGTCCGCACCGAGCCGTCGATGGCTTCGATCGCGGTGCCCTGGAAGTCGCGCGAGATCAATCCAACGCTCTGGGGATCCTGATCGAGTGCAACCCAGCGCTTGAGACGGCCCTCCGCCAGGGCGACTGAGCGATTGGCCTCACGCAAATGGCCGGCCGCGATCGCCAGGACCTCGGTTTGCGGTCCGTTCTTGGCCGCAGCCTCATCGACATATCGGGTCAAAAGATCGCGTCGTTCCCGGGCCGCAACGCACGACGGCACGTCCTGGGTGTGGGTATAGAGCGCCTTGCCGGTCTCCGAGGCGTTTGCCACGCTCTCAGCCACGTGCGGATCACAATAGATGTAATCGAGCAACTCCGCGTCGCCAGAATACCCCCTGGGCTTGCTGAAAGACCACCGTGTCAGCGGATCCTCAAGAAAGTACTCCAGGACCGGGTGGCCCTGCACCACCGGTATCAATGCTTGCCAAACGTCGGGATGCACCTTGGAACGCGTCGCGTTGAGGTGAGACATCAGGCGACGAATGATCTCGGCGGGGTCTTTTCGTTGTTCGATTTGCTGGTGTGTCGCGCTGAGAATGAGCGCCAGCTCCGCACGAGCGTTTTCGAACTCTTCGCCATGATGCTCGATCGTTCCCCGACGGAGAGTGCTGGCGATCATCTTGGCAGTAATCAGGCTTTTGCCATCAAACACGGTTTGCAACCCATCACTCCATAGTTAACAGTCAGTTAACTTATTGCGTAGAATGCTCCATTTGCCAATGGCGGGTCGGGCGCATTTTATCGGTATGATTAATTTCCCGCAAACCATGTTCATTCGTTAGGGAGCTTCTGGGGCCGATTCCTCGTTCGAGTTAACGGAAACTTGTCTTGCTCGATTGCATTTGTTGGCCCGGCGTCGCAATCGCTGTCGCGTCCAAGGAGCCGACCTGCGTGAGGGCAGAAGCTAGAGATGAGTTCGGCATACAAGATCCCCTTCAAACGGGGTTCGTTGTGATGGACGAACGCGTGGCATCCGTATTTGCCGATGCGGCTGATGCGGAACCGTACGAACCGCGTTACGAACTGGCGTCCGACGAGCTTCGCAGCCTTTACCGGACGGAAGCCCAGGTGACGCGAAGAGGGGAAGCCAGGCCCGGGCTTTGGATGGCCGTTGCCATCTATGTGCTGTTTTCGGCAACTGACCTGCTGCTGATCCCAGATGTGGCCGCCTACACGATCACGGCGCGCTTCGCGGTCGGACTGACCGCGCTTTTGATCCTGGAAATGCAGCTTCGCCATGGCGTCGGGACGGAATGGCTCGACATCACTTGCGCCGGGGCCATTATCTTTGGCTATGTCGGCTGGTTGTCCCCAGCGGTTATGGGTGCGGACAAGGAAAGCGTCTCTTATTATATGGTCTTCGGCACCATCTTCATGATGAGTGCCAATCTCTTCTTTACGTTCAGATTCAAAGTTTCTATTATAACTTCAACTATAATCTTATGCATATTGTATGTCGTAAACTATTTTGTGCCTTCCACGCTAACATACAAGTTGGTGTTTGGAACGTTCTACATTTCCTGCTTCACATTCACCTCATATGTGAACTGGAAACTGAATGAGGAGCGCTACAACGTCTTCCTGAACGCCCTGGAAGCCAAAATTCAGCACAACGAGGCGACCGAACGAGGCAAGGCTCTGCTGAGACTGTCGCGGACCGATCCGCTTACGGGTCTCGAAAATCGGCGGGCGATCGACGAAAAGCTGCGGGATTACTGGAGCGACTGGCAACGTGTTGGCACCAGTTTTGGGGCGATCCTCATCGACGTGGACTTCTTCAAAAAGTTCAATGACTGCTACGGCCATCAGGAAGGCGACCGCTGCCTGATCCATGTCGCCAATGCCCTTAGCGAAATGATCAAGCAGTATAGTGGCTCGATCGGTCGCTATGGCGGGGAAGAATTCATTGTCCTGGCTCGCGTGGAGAGAAAAGAGCAGATCATGGATCTCGCGGAAGCCATTTGCAGCACGGTGGAGAGCCTGGCGCTTACTCACGAGCTGCGGCGAGACGGGGTCTCGATTGTGACAGTGAGCGTTGGCGCGGCATTCACCAGGACGCAGACTGGCGCCAAGCTGGAGAAGATCATCCACGAGGCAGACCGCGCGCTCTATCTGGCAAAAGCCGGTGGTCGAAATTGCGCTCGGCTGTTCGATCCGACCGATCCCCAGAGCAGCGACGAAAGTGAGAACATCGCGGCCTTGCTGAAGATCGCGATTGGCCAGAATCTCGTTTCGCTGGTTTATCAACCTATCCAGGATGTCAAATCGGGCCGAGTCGAAGCCGTAGAGGCTCTGATGCGCCTCAGAATGCTGGACGGCACGTCGGTTCCGCCGAGCCTGTTCATTCCCGTTGCGGAACGAACCGGCGCGATCCTGGAACTCGGGCGCTGGGCAATAAGGACGGTGTGCTCCGAGCTTTTGGCGGACGACCACGTCCGCGTCGTCAGTGTCAACGTCTCTCCAATTCAGCTCAAGACACCTGGCTTCGCAACGTCTGTCGCGACCATTTTGGGCGAGACCGGCGTAGCCGGCAGCAGGCTGGCCTTCGAAATCACCGAAGGACTGGAAATGGAGATGCACTCGGACATTCTTCGCTGCATCAGCGACCTGAAGCTGCTCGGCATCAAGATATGGCTCGATGACTTCGGGACGGGCTTCGCGGGCCTTTCGTGGCTTCGTCTCATCGATTTCGACACGGTGAAGATCGACCGCTCGTTTCTGCACGACTGCAGCGCCCCGAACGGCAAGGCAATGCTCCAGGACATTATCACCCTGGTCCGAAATCGCGGCCACAAAATCCTGGTCGAAGGGGTGGAAACGGACGAGCAGATGGCCCTTATGCGCGAATTCGGCATAGACAAGGTCCAGGGCTTCCATGTCGGCCGTCCCGCTCCCGCCGCTAGTTTCCAGGCAAAGCGGACGCTCCGCAAACGTCCATTTACCGTGCTTAAGTCCGCATGATAGCCGTGCCGGCGCCGGCACTGCGGTTTTTGGACGAGACCGCTGTTTGGCGGCTGGCTATTGGCCGCCGGTCAACGCGTCGCGCAGCGCCTGAATCTGCCGGTTCAAGGCGTCAAGCTGTGCCAGCGTCATGCCCGAGCGCTCGATCAAGGTCTCATTCAGGCAGTTGCACCGGACAAGCAGCGCGCGCCCGGTTGCGGTCAGATCGACCTGCACCTGGCGCTCGTCGACCTGGCTGCGCCGGCGCCTCACCAGCCCAGCCTGTTCCATCCGCTTCACCAGCGGTGTGACGGTGCTCGATTCCAAGGCGAGCCGGTGCGCGATGGTGCCGACCGACATGCCGTCGGCCTCTGCCAGCGCATTGAGCACGAGATATTGCGGATAGGTGATGCCCATCTCGTCCAGCATCGGCTTGTAGGTGCGATTGATCGCCATGCTGGTGGCGTAAAGCGTGAAACAGAGCTGATTGTCCAACGGGAGAGGCACGGCGGATTCCTTCTTGCCAATACAGGCACCAAGTCTGTACCACGAAAAATGATATCGCGATACATATTTCCATGGACAAGCGGTTTGGGCTACGCTAGGCATGTGGACATCGCGATATTGTTTATCGCGACAACAATCGAAGGAAGATTGAGATGAACCAGGCCTTGCAATCCAAGCCCAGCGCCGGCAGCGGCACGATCACCACCAAGGACGGAACGCAGATCTACTACAAGGACTGGGGAACCGGTCAGCCCATCGTCTTCCATCACGGCTGGCCATTGAGCAGCGACGACTGGGACGCCCAGATGCTGTTCTTCCTGTCCAAGGGCTATCGCGTCATTGCCCATGATCGCCGCGGCCATGGCCGCTCGACCCAGACGGATATCGGCAACGAAATGGACACCTATGCCGCCGATGTCGCGGCACTGGCGGCGCATCTGGACCTCAAGGACGCCATCCATGTCGGCCACTCGACCGGCGGCGGCGAGGTGGCGCGGTACGTCGCCCAATATGGTTCGGGTGGTCGTGTCGCCAAGGCGGTGCTGATCGGCGCGGTGCCACCGATCATGCTGAAGACGGCGGCCAATCCCGGCGGCCTGCCGATCGAGGTGTTCGACGGGTTCCGCTCGGGCGTCGCGGCCAACCGCGCTCAGCTCTACGTGGATGTACCCGCTGGCCCGTTCTACGGCTTCAACCGCCCGGGCGCCGAAGTCTCGCAAGGTGTCATCGACAATTGGTGGCGCCAGGGCATGATGGGCGGCACCAAGGCGCACTATGATTGCATCAAGGCCTTCTCGGAGACCGACTTTACCGAGGACCTGAAGACTATCGACGTGCCGGTGCTGGTGATGCACGGCGACGACGACCAGATCGTCCCGATCGCCGACTCCGCACTGTTGGCGATCAAGCTGCTGAAGAAGGGTGAGCTCAAGGTCTACAAGGGCTTCCCGCATGGCATGGCCACGACCCATGCCGACATCATCAACGCCGACCTGCTGGCCTTCTTCAAGGCGTAGGATATTTCGACGTCACAGACAAAAGCACCCGCCATCAGGCGGGTGCTAAGGCCCTGCCGATCTCAGGCGATGCTCAAGCCGCCGTCGATCAGCATTTCCGCACCGACCATGAACGGGCATTCGTCCGAAGCCAGAAACACCACCGCATTGGCAATTTCCTCGGCGGTTCCGAAACGGCCCGCGGGTACCAGGCCGACCACCGCTTTCGCACGGGCCTTCGCCGCTGCCGGATCCAGCCCAAGTTTGTCATTGAGCGGTGTGTCGATCGGGCCCGGGCTGATTACATTGGCGCGAATGCCGCGCCCTATCAGTTCGCCCGACAGCGTCCGCGCCAGCGAAATCATGCCAGCCTTGGCCAGCGAATAGACATGCGTTCCTGCCATTCCCATATGCGCGTTGACCGAGCCGCTGAGGATGATCGATGACGGGTTCGAAAACAGCGGAACGAGCGCCTTGACCAGGAAGTACGGTCCCTTGAGGTCGACATCGATGCTCCTGTCGAACGCTGCCTCGGTCCAGTCGCCAAGCGGGCGCAGATCGGCGATGCCGGCGTTGAGGAAGAGAGCGTCGAGCTTGCCGAAGGTTTCGCCGATCCGCCCGGCAATGTCGCTTTGGGCGGCGGCATCTCCGGCGTCGGAGGCGATGACAAGCACATCGCTGCCCAAGATGTTGCGCGCCTCCTCGAGACGGCCCGCATTGGTGCCGGTAATGGCGACGCGCGCGCCTTCCTCAATGAAACGTCGCGCCGTCACCAGGCCGATGCCGCTGGTGCCACCCGTAATCAGCGCGACCTTGTCTTTAAGCCTGGACATAACAGATTGCCTTTCCTGACGCGGAGCGCTGCGCACTGATCCGTCGCGCCGAGCCCGGTACTTTATTTTCAACTTGAAAGCGTCCGCTGACCCAGCCTTGCCGTCGGCGTCATTTGTTGCACGTGTTTCGAACAATGACAGGCCTATACCCGGCGAATGACGAAAGAATCATTGAGGGCGTGGCAGCTGCCACGCCCTCACGTCAAAATCCTGAAGACTGGCTGATATTAGCTGATCGCCGCCTCCGCCTTCCTGGCTTCCCGCATGTTCGGCAGGAACACCGTCAGCAGGCCGAGCAGTGGCAGATACGAGCAGATCTGGAAGACGAACTCGATGCCCTTCATGTCGGCGACGACGCCAAGCACGGCGGCCGCGATGCCGCCCATGCCGAAGGCGAAGCCGAAGAAGATGCCGGCAATCATGCCGACACGTCCCGGCACCAGCTCCTGCGCAAAGACGACGATGTTGGAGAAGGCCGACGACAGGATCAGGCCGATCAGCACCGTCAGCACCATCGTCCATTCGAGGTTGGCGTAGGGCAGGGCCAGCGTGAAGGGCAGCACGCCGACGATCGAGAACCAGATCATCGCCTTCTGCCCGTAGCGGTCGCCGAACGGGCCGCCAAGCAGGATGCCGAGTGCCGAGGAGCCGAGGAACAGGAACAGCATGACCTGCGACATCTGCACGGAAACGCCGAATTTATGGATGGAATAGAAGGTGTAGTAGCTGGCGAGGCTGGCGATGTAGGCGTTCTTGCTCAACACCAGCAGGGTCAGCACGATCAATGCATTCATCACCTTGCGGCGCGGGAAGGGCGAGACGAAGGTTGCCGTCTTGCGGTTGCCCTGTGCGGCACGCAGGCGGCTGTACCAGCCGCCGACCTGCCACAGCACGATGATGCCGATCAGCGAGCCGACGGCGAACCACGAGATGCTGGTCTGGCCGAACGGCACGACGATGAAGGCAGCCAGCAGCGGTCCCATCGACTGGCCGAAATTGCCGCCGACCTGGAACAGCGACTGCGCAAGGCCAAAGCGGCCGCCGGACGCAAAGCGGGCGATGCGCGAGGATTCCGGATGGAAGATCGCCGAGCCGATGCCGATCAGCGAGGCGCCGATCAGTAGCAGCGAATAGTGCCCGGCATAGGCGAGCACGACCAGGCCGATCAGCGACGACGCCATGCCATAGGGCAGCGAATAGGGCATCGGCCGCTTGTCGGTGACCATGCCAATCACTGGCTGCAGCAGCGATGCGGTCACCTGGAAGGTGAAGGTCAGGAGGCCGATCTGCCAGAAGTCGAGGCCGTAATTCTCTTTCAGCAAGGGATAGATGGCCGATAGCAGCGACTGCATGATGTCGTTGATGCAATGGCAGAAGCTCACCGCCAGGATGACGGTGAAGGCCGTCGCCTGGGCCGAAGCGTGACTGACGGTCGCTGGTGGCGCGACGCTGGCGGCTGTCGTATCGGTCAAGGTAGGCTCCGTGGTCTTTTTGGCGGGCACGCCCGCAGGCAGGTCTGGCGGACGCTCCTGCAGACCGCGTTAGGACGGTTGCCTTATAAGCTGCTTGCGGCGCGACTTCTTTCGTGGTTTGGTCCAATAGTTTCGCAAGTGGGCCATACCCAATGCCGCATGGCAGGGAAATCTTTCACGCGGGCAATGCCAACCTCGAGCAATTGCACGAGCGCCGCTGGCTGTGGCTGGAGCAAGCAGTCGGGCCGGCGGTGGCGCTGCCGACCGAATATCCCGACGGCTACCATGTGCCGCAACACCGCCACAGCCGCAACCAGCTGCTGCACGCGCTGGTCGGCGTCGTGCTGGTAAAGACGCGGCATGGGCGCTGGATGGTGCCGCCCGATCATGCGATGTGGATTCCGGCCGGCACCGAGCATTCGGTCGAGATGCTGGGCGATGTCTCGATGCGTTCTGTCTATGTCATGCCGCAGGCTATTCCGGGGCTGCCGGAAGGCTTGCGCGTGGTCGGCGTCACCGACCTGATGCACAGCCTGATCGTGGAGTCCGAGAAGCTGCCGCAAGGGGGCGTGCTGGAGGGCCGTGGCGGGCTGATCATGAATCTCCTGCTGCATGAAATCCCGACCCTGCCGGAACGGCCGCTCGGCCTGCCGTTCCCGTCCGATCCCAGGCTGGCGGCACTCTGCCGGCGTTTCGTGGCGGCCCCTTCGCCGCATGCGACGATCGACGAATGGGCGGACGCCGCCGGCATGAGCCGCCGTTCCTTCACCCGCGCCTTCCAGCGTCAGACCGGCCTGTCGCTGTCGACGTGGCGCCAGCAGGCCTGCCTGTTCGCAGCACTGCCACGGCTGGCCGACGGGGAACCAATCACCAGGGTGGCACTCGATCTCGGCTATGACAGCGTGCCGGCCTTCATCACCATGTTCAAGCGCATGCTGGGCGCGTCGCCGCGCGGCTACATGCGCGGTGCGCGTGACAGCGGCGAAGGCATACGCCGGCCAAGCGCTGCGCTTCGATTGGAAAGTCCTTGATCTCGGCGTTATGCGCGGCCCTTCAGCCCGCGACCGGCTCGGGCAGGCTGGTGCGGATGATCTCCTCGCCATGCGGGGCGGAAGCCGGTGGCCGGCCACGGCTGTGTTGGCGCGGCGAACAGCCCATCACCCGCTTGAAGGCGGTGCTGAAGGCGCTTTCCGATTCGTAGCCGAGCGACAGTGCAATGACGGAAACAGGATCGCCGGAACTCGCCAGCCTGTCGCCGGCCAAGAGCATGCGCCAGCGCGTCAGGTAGTCCATGGGGGAAGCGCCGACCATCGCCCTGAATTTCAGCGCAAAGGTCGACCGCGACATGCCGGCGCGCTCGGCCAGCGCCTGCAGTGTCCAGCCATGCGCCGGGTCTTCATGCATGGCGCCGATCACCGCGCCGATCTGTTTGTCGGCCAGCGCAAACAGCCAGCCGACGCCGCCCCTCAGGCCCTCGGCCATATGCAGGCGCAAGGCCTCGATCAGGATCATGTGGGCCAGATGCTCGACGATGAGAAAGCCACCCGGCCGCCGCTCGCGCAATTCCTGCATCATCCGCTCCACCGGCCAGCGCAGCGCCGAATGATCGGAGTCGCTGCGGATGTGGACGATCGGCGGCAACATTCGCAACAGGATGCCGGCATGGTCCCCGGATAGGGCAAAGCGGCTGCTGACGAGAAGGAAATCGCCGCCGCCATTATGCGAGGTGATGCCACCGGTGCGGGCGGGGGAAAAGATAGTTCGGGCATCGACCGATGGCAGCTCCATGTCGCTGGCAAGGCGGAAAGGACGCCCGCGCGGCAGCAGGAAACAGTCACCCGTCTGCAGCCGCACCGCATCTGCGACGCCGTCCACGGACAGCCAGCATTGGCCGGATACCACGGCACCGCATTTGATGGCTGCCTGCTGGTCGGGGAACTGGATCGACCAGTCGCCACCGGCCTCCAGCCCGGCGGACAGGTAATTGCGCGGCTTCAGCAGCGACAGCACGTCTGAGAGCGGATCCATGAGCATTCCGGACGATTGCGAAGATAATACCGACTTTACAGCATAGATCGTATTTCCTCAATCCCGTATCTCCTTCGGCAACGGGCTGTCCATACGGCCCTTGAGCAAACAAAGGAGAAATCGCGATGCGTGTATTTGTCACCGGTGCCACCGGTTTTATCGGGTCGGCGGTTGTGCGGGAGCTCGTTGGAGCGGGCCATCAGGTGCTTGGCCTCGTCCGTTCGGATGCAGGTGCGAGGTCGGTTATCGCTGCGGGCGCCGAGGCGCATCGCGGCGATATCGAGGACCTGGAGAGCCTGCGCAGTGGAGCGGCCCTTTCGGATGGCGTCATCCACACCGCCTTCAACCATGACTTCTCGAAATTCGCGGCGAATTGCGAGGCGGACCGGCGCGCCATCGAGACGCTCGGGGCGGAACTCGAAGGCTCCGAGCGGCCCTTGCTTGTCACCTCCGGGCTGGCGCTGCTGACGCCGGCCGGTCACGTGGCGAGTGAGAACGACGCGCCTGTTCCTCCATCCGCTTCCTATCCCCGCGCCTCGGAAGTCACCGCCGAAGCGCTGGCGGCACGCGGAGTGTGCGCCTCGGCCGTGCGTCTTTCGCCCTCGGTCCACGGCGACGGCGATCATGGCTTCGTTCCGATGCTGATCGCCATCGCGCGTCAAAAAGGTGTTTCGGCCTATTTTGGCGATGGGACGAACCGCTGGCCTGCGGTGCACCGGCTGGACGCCGCTAGGCTCTTCAGGCTGGCGCTCGAGAAGGGGACCGGAGGAGCCAGGTACCACGGCGTTGCCGACCAGGGTGTGCCGACACGGGAGATCGCCGAGATCATCGGCCGCCGGCTGAACCTGCCGGTTGTCTCCAAAACCCACGAGGAAGCAGCCGACCATTTCGGCTTCCTCGGCCACTTCTTCGGCATGGATTGGCCTGCTTCCAGCGAGCAGACCAGGCAGGCGCTGGGATGGCAGCCGACGCAGCCGGGGTTGATCGCCGACCTCGACGGCCCGAGTTATTTCGAGGTTTGAAGCTGTTTCGAGACAGGCCTAGTCGAACAGGCTCGACACCGATTCCTCGGTCGCCGTGCGCGAGATGGCTTCGCCTATGAGGTCGGCGATCGAGATGACGCGGATGTTCGGAGCGTCGAGCACGCCTTGCGTCGGCTGGATGGAATCGGTGATCACAAGTTCCTGCAGCTTCGAGCCGCTAATGCGGGCGACGGCGCCGCCCGACAGGACACCGTGGGTGATATAGGCGGTGACACTGGTGGCGCCGTTGGCCAGCAGCGCATCGGCGGCATTGCACAGCGTGCCGCCGGAATCGACGATGTCGTCGATCAGCAGGCAATCCTTGCCGGCGACGGCGCCGATGATGTTCATCACTTCCGATTCGCCCGGACGCTCGCGGCGCTTGTCGACGATGGCCAGCTGCGCGTCGAAGCGCTTGGCCAGCGCACGGGCGCGCACCACGCCGCCGATGTCGGGTGACACCACCACGACATTGCCGAGCTGCTTGTACTTCGCCTTCACGTCGCGGGCCATGACCGGCACCGAAAACAGATTGTCGGTCGGGATGTCGAAAAAGCCCTGGATCTGGCCGGCATGCAGGTCGAGCGTCAGAACACGGTCGACGCCGGCGCGGGTAATCATGTTGGCGACCAGCTTGGCCGAGATCGGCGTGCGGCCGGAGGCGCGGCGGTCCTGCCTGGCGTAGCCGAAATAGGGAATCACCGCCGTGATGCGCTTGGCCGACGAGCGCATGAAGGCATCGATCATGATGAGCAGTTCCATCAGGTGATCGTTGGTCGGGAACGACGTCGACTGCAGGATGAAGACATCCTCGCCGCGCACATTTTCCTGGATTTCGACGAAGATTTCCTGGTCGGCGAAGCGCCTGACACTGGCCTTGCCCAGCGGGATGTTGAGATAGCGGGCGACCGCTTCGGCCAGCACCCTGTTGGAATTGCCCGCGAAGAGTTTCATACACCGTTCCTGGTGGAGGATGGAGAGATCAGACAGACTCTCCTGCACCTTTTAACCGGGCTTTTAGCGGCCCGCGCCGGTATTGCAAGCGCCGAGATCGGGAATCCGCCGGCTAATCTCAAGAAAGCCTCGCGCCATCGCCAGCCGGCAACACCTCAGCCCGCCTTGCCGCCGAGCCAGGCCGCGAACTGGTCGATGGTCTGGTCGGCGATTGCCTGCATAGTCGCCGGTGAGACCCCTTTCCAGCTATCGCCGCCCCCGCTGTCGCCGGAATTTGTCGAAGCTGCCTTCTGCTGGCCGTTGATGCGGTGCAGCCGGTTGCCGGCCGGGTCGTAGACGTCCCAGACATAGATGACGGTGGTGTCCTTGCCTTCCGATATCGCCGAGAAATAACCCTTGAGCACATGGGTCGCGGTCTGGTCGGTGCTGCCGGCAAGCGTGATGCCACGTTGCCTGGCGCGCGTCTGCAATTCCGCGGTCAGCGGCGTGGCGGCCTCCACCGAAGCACCGACGATCGGCGCGATCTGCAGGCGGGTCTTCGACAGGATGGCAGCACTTTGGGCTGGTGTGACCGGCGTGGTGGTGGTTGCGGGATTGCCCGCAATGGCGGGGTCGGCGGGCGACGGGGCGGGGGCGGCGCTGCCCTGGGTGCCGGGCGTCGACGGCGTCGAGGTCGCCGGCGGGGTGATGGCTGACGGTTCGAGAACGTCCTTTGCGTTGGTGCAGGCGGCAAGAGCCAATGCCACAAGCAATGACACGGTCGTCACATGCGATCGTCTCATTTGCCTTCTAACTCCTTGGCGAAGCACGCCTCCCATTGTGGATTCACTGTACGATCAAGTCGAGATCATGGCGGGACAGCGGCTTCGGCTGGGATTCGGTCGTCAGGTAGGTGCGGCCAAGCGTCATTGCCGTCTCTGTGTCGGAATCCATGATGATCATGTGGGCGAACAGCGTCATGTTCGGCGCGATCGGCTCGGGATTGCCCTGGTAGAACATCGGCATGTCCATCCAGGACGGCGTGAAGCGGGCGCCGACCGAATAGCCGCAGGCGTTCAGCCGGTGCTTGGTCAGGCCGTGCGCCTCCATGGTGCGGGCATGGGCGTCGAACACGTCGCCGAAGCTGTTGCCAGGCGTCATCGCCTTCTCGACGGCCAGAAGTGCTGCGCGGGCGGCGTCGAACAGCTCCTGATGGCGCTTCGAGACCTTGCCGGTGAGCACGGTGCGCATCATCGGCGCATGGTAGTGGTTGAAGACGCCGGCCCATTCGAGCGTCAGCTGATCGTTCTTGGTGAGCTTGCGGCGGCCGGACTTGTAGCGGCACAGCAGCGCATCGACGCCGGATCCGATGATGAACTCGTTGGCCGGATAGTCGCCGCCGCCGGCAAAGATCGCACCCTGCATGGCCGCCAGGATCAGCGCTTCGTCGCCGCCCTGCTTGATCAGCGGCAAGGCCGCGTCGAGCGCGTCATCGGAAAGGTTGGCGGCCTTCTCGGCCTTGGCGATTTCAGCCGGGCTCTTGAACAGGCGCAACCGGCCGACGATGCCGGACGCGTCGGCGATCTGGCCAAAGGTCTGCAGCTGTTCGTCCAGGCGACGGCCATTGTAGGCGGTCAGCCCGTGGGTGTCGTATTCGACGCCGATGCGGGCGCCGAGCAGGTCGAGCTCGTTGAGCAGATTGCGCAGGTCGACCGCCGGATTGGCGCCGTTGCGATCGGTCCACAAGACGATGTTGTCGATGATCGAGGTCTGGCGAGACTGGCGCAGGTCGGCCGAGCGGGTCAATAGCACCATCGAACCATCGGCCTTCACCACCAGGCACTGGAAGAAGCAGAAGCCGAATGTGTCGTAGCCGGTCAGCCAGTACATGCTTTCCTGGGCGAACAGCAGGATAGCGTCGAGCTTCTTCTCGGCCATCTCGATCATCAGCCGGTCGCGCCGCGCATCAAATTCCGAACGTTCAAAATGCAGCGCCATTATTGCTTCTCCAAAACGATTGCCGAAACCTGCCGGCCGTAATCGGGCTCCTTGCGGTGCGTGGTGCGCCGGTAGGAGTAAAACAGATCTTCCTCGGCATAAGTGCAGCGGCCGAGGCCCTCGGCCGTCACGCCGGCCTTAGCCAGCCGGTCGACCGTGTAGCGATTGAGGTCGAACATCGCATGGCCGGCGTTGGCGGATGGCACGAAATAGCGGATGTTTTCAGCGTCGGCCTCGACGAAACGGGCGACGAATTCCGGCCCGACCTCATAGTTTTCAGGGCCGATCGAGGGGCCGAGCACGGCAACGATGTTTTCGCGGCTGGCACCGAGGCTTTCCATGGCGAGGATGGTGTTTTCCAGCACGCCGGTGAAGGCGCCTTTCCAGCCGGCATGCGCGGCGCCGATGATGCGCGCCCGCGCATCGGCGAACAGCACCGGGCCGCAATCGGCGGTCGAGGCACCGATGGCAATGCCCGGCCGGTCGGTGACGATGGCGTCGGCCTTGGGCCGCTCGCCGGCAAAGGGCTCGCGCACGATGATGACATCGGGCGAATGGACCTGCCAGGAGGTCAGCAGATGGCTCGCCGGCACGCCCATCCAGGCGGCGACACGGCTGCGGTTCTCGGCGACCCGTGCCTGGTCGTCATTCGATCCGGTGCCGATGTTGAGGCCCTGGTAGATGCCGCTGGAAACACCGCCGAGGCGGGTGAAATAGCCGTGGCGGATGCCTTGCGCCTGCGCCTTGTCCAGCAGGGCCGACCGAACGGGATCCGGTTTGGTCTGATTCAGCATGCGGGCGTTGTTGTCCGTGTGGGCGGTTTCGTCAAGGAGAAGTGCTTTTCGACAAGAAGGCGGGGCAGAGTTCGGCTGGCGGTCCGAACGCTGTTTGCCGGACGGGAGATTGGGAGAGGCGGCAGTGAAAAGTCAATCCGCCGTGGCAAAGGGCCGGACGGCCATGTCGCGCGGCAGCACGGCAAGCACCTTGAACAGCTCGCCCATGGCTTGCGCGCCGGCGAGGCGTTCGACGTCGTCGGCGATCTTGTCGCGCGCCGTCCGGTCGGCATCGGCGCCGAGCCGGCCGGCACGCTCGAGAATACCCATGCCGAGCAGGAAGCCGCCTTGCGTCGACAGATGGGCGTCGAGACCATGCGCGCGCACGGTTGCGGCAAGAGCGGCGAAATCGACGTGGGTCGTCAGGTCGGCCTCGCCGGGATTGGCCAGCACATCTTCGTGATCGTGCCTGCGCAGAGCCTGCAGCGTGTCGCCGACACCTGGCCGGAGGTGGCCATAGTCCACGAACAGGCCGGCTCCGCCATGCGTGGATATGCGTTCGGCAATGGTCGCCATCAGGGCCGCCCGTGCCGGCGCGACCTCGACGATCGCGCCTTGCGGCGCGTCGGTGGCGCCGTCAGGCAGCAGCGTCGGGTCGACCGAGCCGGCGCCGGCGAAGAAGCGCAGCTCATTGGTCTCATCCAGGCCAACCATGCGCTCGCGCCAGCCGACACCGGCGCGGACGAACTGGCGGATGGGCACGGCATCGAACAATTCGTTGCCGACGATGAACAGCGGCTGTTGCGGCAGCGTGTCGATGGTTTCGTGCCAATCGATCGCGAACGGCGTCGTGCCCAGCGTCTGTTTCTGGACCTCTGTCAGGCGTGGGCTGGTTTCGATCATCGCAAAGCCGGCTCCTTTGGCCAGATCAGGATCAAGTCGCGATAGCGTGCGCAGCATGTCCTTCATCAGCGTGCCGCGGCCAGGACCGATCTCGGCGATGGTGACCGGCAGCGGCCGGCCGCTGGCCAGCCAGGCCTGGTAGAGCCAGATGGCGACGAGTTCGCCGAACATCTGGCTGATCTCCGGCGCGGTGATGAAGTCGCCGGCCGCGCCAAAGGGTTCGCGCGTCGTGTAGTAGCCGTCCACGGGGTCGAACAGGCACATCGCCATGTATTCGTTGACGGGAAGCGGCCCCGACGCCTCGATAAGGCCGACGATGCGGGTCTTCAGCCGTGTCATGCCGGCTGCGGTTGTGGCACCGGCTTGGCGGTCACCATCGCCCAGATGCCGACCAGCACCATCGGCGACGACAGGATCATGCCCATGGTCAGCCAGTTGGTGCCAAGGAGATAGCCGAGCTGCTGGTCGGGCTCGCGGAAGAATTCGACGAAGATGCGCGACAGGCCGTAGCCGCAGATGAAGGCGCCGCCGACGAAGCGCGGCGTCTTCAGCTTGAGGCGCGAATGGGTGAGGATGCGCAGGACGAGGAACAGCACCACGCCCTCCAGCAAGGCCTCGTAGAGCTGGCTAGGATGGCGGGCAAACGGCCCGCCATTGGGGAATTCGATCGCCCAGGGCACGTCACTGGGGCGCCCCCAGAGCTCGGAATTGATGAAATTGGCGACGCGCACCAGGCCAAGGCCAACCGGCACACCGGCCGCCACCATGTCGAACAGCGACCATGTGCGGATGCCGCGCTTGATGGAAAACAGCGTCATGGCGAGGATGACGCCGAGCAGGCCGCCATGGAACGACATGCCGCCCTGCCAGACCGCGAAGATGTCGAGCGGGTGGGCGATGTAGCGCGGCAGGTCGTAGAACAGCACGTAGCCCGTGCGGCCGCCCAGCACGACGCCGATGGCCGCCCAGACGATGAAGTCGTCGAGGTCTTCCGGCTTCATCGGCAGGACGCCGTTCGGCCACAGCCTCGCATTGGCGGCGAGCCGCTTGGCGTACCACCAGGCGAACAGGATGCCGACGATGTAGCCGACGCCGTACCAATGTACCGCCAGCGGCCCGATCTGGATGAGGATCGGGTTGATGTTGGGGAAGGGCAGGGAGGCCAGCGGCAGCAGGAAATTGTCGTTCAACAGGGAACTCTCGGTTGCGATCGTATTTGGGCGCGGACCATGCGGCAGGGTTTTGGCAGGGTCAAGGCAAGGCGGACGCGCCCGACTTGATGCCGCAGCAGGGCGCAACATGCTTGCATTCCAAGTGCAGCGCTACTAACTCAAATAACGTAAGCGAGGATTTGCCATGTCGACCGGACCGAACCGCATTCTCGATGAATTCGCCAAGCTGATGACCGATGCCGCCGGGGCTGCCCAAGGCGTGCGTCGCGAGGTCGAGACCGCCTTCAAGGGCCAGGCCGAACGCATCCTCAACACAATGGATGTGGTTCAGCGCGAAGAGTTCGAGGCGGCGCGCGAGATGGCCGCCAAGGCCCGGGAAGAAAACACCCGCCTTGCCGAGCGTATCGAGGCGCTCGAGGCCAAGCTTGCCGAATTGACCGGACAGGCCGCACCGGCGGCGGCGGTAAAGCCCCGCGCAAAAAAATAATCATTAAACTTTTCCACATAGCCCGATCCTGAAAAGCGCTTTGCCGTGAATCGCTTAACGGCGTTGCATGAATCTTTGTGACAGCGGCTTTCCACATGCGAATGACGCAGTGCGAAAAATTGGGCTGTTCACGCGACTCCCGATCAATAGACTGAATTTGTTGCATGATTCGGAACAGGGTCATGTGGCCGGGCGGTGGGGTCCGGTCTGGGGGTCTTTGCGTCGAGAAGTCCTGGCCGTCCGAGTTCTAGACAAGATTGTTCGTTGTGTGTGCCCTCCCGCGGAGCGTGTGGCGGCGCTCCTCAGAACGACAGGAAGCATTCCATGGAACTTCTCGAACTCGAATTCTCCCGCGAAATCCATCCGGTGGATGTTATCGAGCAGGTGGCCCACAACAACGACTGGTCCTTTGAGCGGGCCGGTGATGACGAGATTTCGATCTCGGTTGCCGGCAGCTGGACCGACTATCACGTCTCCTTCTCGTGGATGGAGGATTTCGAGGCGCTGCACCTGGCCTGCGCCTTCGACATCAAGGTGCCGGAGGCCCGCGCACTGGAAGTGATGCGGCTGCTGTCGCTCATCAACGAACAGATGCTGTTCGGCCATTTCGACCTCTGGGAGCAGGAAGGCGCGATCATGTTCCGCCAGTCGCTGCTCCTGGCCGGCGGTGTCGAGCCGTCGAGCCAGCAGGTCGAAGTGCTGCTGTCGTCGGCGCTGGAAGCCTGCGAATGCTATTTCCAGGCGTTCCAGTTCGTCGTCTGGTCGGGAACCTCGGCCAAGGACGCGCTGGCCGGCGTGCTGTTCGAGACCTACGGCAACGCCTGAGCTACGGCAAGGCAGACAAGACAGAGATGAGTTCGAGCAGCGCGCGCAAGCCCGAGATCAGTTTCGCCGACTTCGATCGTGTCGACATCCGCGCCGGCACGATCGTCGAGGCCGAACCGTTTCCCGAGGCGCGCAAGCCGGCGTTCAAGCTGAAGATCGATTTCGGCACCGACATCGGCATCAAGAAATCGTCGGCGCAGATCACCAAATACTATGCGCCGGAGGCGCTGATCGGCCGGCAGGTGTTCGCGGTCGTCAATTTCCCGCCACGCCAGATCGGGCCGTTCATGTCGGAAGTGCTGACGCTCGGTTTTCCCGACGAGGAGGGCGCGGTCGTGCTCGGCGCCATCGAGCGCAGGGTGCCGGATGGCGGGCGGCTTTTTTAGGACGTGCTGATATTCAGGTGAGGCGGCTTGCGAACGGCGGTCTCCAGCGCTTCCGGTGCTCACGCACCCAAACGGGTCTCGGAGCCCCCCATTCTCAGCTTGGCCTGATCTGAATCTCGACACATCCTGAGGCCACGATACTTCTCAGGCAGCCAGTTTCCGCGGCATGCCCAGCGCTTCCTCGACCGTGTCGAGAAACAGTTCGGCGCAGGCTTTCCAGCTGTAGCGCATGGCGCGTTCGCGCGCCTCGGCGCGGTCGACGTTGAGGGCGGCGAGCGCCGCCTCGCGCAGATCGGTCGACACCGCGCCGCCAAAACCGTCGCCGACAATGTCGATCGGACCGGTCACCGGATAGGCGGCGACCGGCGTGCCGCTGGCCAGCGCCTCGATGATGACATTGCCGAACGTGTCGGTGCGGCTGGGAAAGACGAAGACGTCGGCCGAGGCGTAGATCTCGGCCAGTTCGTCATTGGGACGATGGCCGAGGAAATGCGCCTGCGGGTATTTCGCCTTCAGCTTGGCAAGTTCCGGGCCCTCGCCGACGATCACCTTGCTGCCGGGCAGATCGAGGTCGAGAAAGGCCGAGAGGTTCTTTTCGATGGCAACGCGGCCGACGCAAAGGAAGATCGGGCCGGGAAAGCCGAGATCCTTCTTCTTGTCCGGCCGGAAATGGTCGGTGTCGACGCCACGCGTCCAGGGGCGCAGCTTGTTGAAGCCACGCGAGGCAAGATCGTCGGCGAGCGACTGCGTGGCGACCAGCGTGCCCTGGCCGGAATTGTGGAAATCGCGCAGCCAGCGATAGGCCCAGCTTTCCGGCACCGGCAGGCGGGCGCTCAGATATTCGGGAAAGCGGGTGTGATAGCTGGTGGTGAACGGCCGGCCGGCATTGCGGCAATAGCGCCGCGCCATGATGCCCAGCGGTCCCTCGGTGACGAGGTGGATGTGGTCCGCCTTGCCGGCTTCGATCAGGCGCGCAACATGGCCGGGCGTGGTCAGCGCCAGCCGGATGTCGGGGTAGGTCGGCAAGGGCAGCGTGCGAAAGATGTTGGGTGTCAGGAAATCCACCGCGACATCGAAGGATTTCAGCGTCTCGGTCAGCCGTTCCAGCGTGTGGACGACGCCATTGACCTGTGGGCGCCAGGCGTCGGTGACCATCAATATGCGCATGGCGGCCCTTTGCTTGAAAGGTCGACGGTTGCCTTGAGACGATGCCGGGACGGCGACCAGCCTGCGGCTCTCGCTTCGCTCCAGCGCACCCGGGCGGGCACGGGATCGAAGTGAGGCGGCAAGGCCGAATCAATTGAGGTCGCGCGCTTCATGCGCGCTCTTCACCATGGTTTCATGACGGGCGGATGAAGCAGTCGTCTAGCTAAGCATGATATCTCGATAAACAGTTTCCGTTTGTCCGAGAAAGCCGGTTTCCATTTTTCGAGATCATGCCCCGATCAGGCCGGAACCTTGATGACTGCGCGCAGGCCGCCGAGCGGGCTGTCGTCGAGGGTGATGTCGCCGCCATGGCTGCGTGCGATATCGCGGGCAATCGACAGGCCGAGCCCCGTGCCGCTGGCATCGAGGTTGCGAGCTTCGTCGAGCCGCACGAAGGGCTTGAACACGTCTTCGCGCCTGTCGAGCGGAATACCGGGGCCATCGTCGTCGATGGTGACCAGCAGCGAGCCGCGGCCATGATTGGCGTTGACCTCCACCGTCCTGGCATAGCGGAAGGCGTTGCCGATGACGTTGGACAGCAGCCGGGCAAAGGCGTTCGGCCGCACATGCACATCACGGTCGCCAACAAGCGTCGTCGACAGCTTGCGCTTGCGCAATCCGGCTTCCTCGTCGAGCTTTTGGAAATAGGCCTCGAGATCGAACCGCCCGGCATCCTCGGAAGCCTCGCCACGGGCAAAGGCGAGGTAGCCTTCGAGCATCGACTGCATATCGTCGATGTCCTGGTCGAGCGCCGCCTTGGTCTCGGCCTTTCCGCCGGCCAGCGCAAGTTGCAGCTTGAAGCGGGTGAGAATGGTTCTGAGGTCATGGCTGACGCCGGTCAGCATGGCGGTGCGTTGCTCGATCTGGCGTTCGATGCGCTCGCGCATCTGGATGAAGGCAAAGCCGGCGCGGCGAACCTCCTCGGCGCCGCGCGGCCGGAAATCGCGCGGCATCGGCCGGCCCTTGCCGAAGCTTTCGGCCGCCTCGGCGAGCGTCAGGATGGGCCGGATCTGGTTGCGCAGGAAGGGGATGGCGATCATCAACAGCACCAGCGAGGTGCCGACCATCCAGATCAGGAAGATGTGGGTGTTCGAGGCATAGGCCTGGCTGCGGCGCACGAAGACGCGCAGCACCTTGCCCTCAAGCTGGACGCGCACCTCGACGATGTTGGAATTGCCGACCGTGTCGATCCAGAACGGGCGGTTGATCTGGCGGGTGATTTCGGCCGAGAGAACATCGTCGAGGATCGAGAAGAAGGGCTTGGGCCCGGGCGCGGGCAGCGGGTCGGGCGGCAAGAGGTCGACCTTCAACTGCATGCGGTCCTGGGCGATCCGGATGATGTTGGCGTAGTCGGCGTCGTGCGGATAGGTTTCGATCATGTCGATGATGGCGGCGATGTCGCGCACGGTGGCCTGCGACAGACGCTGCGTCACGGTTGCCCAATGGCGTTCCATGAAGACGAAGGCGACGACCGATTGCAGCAGGATCATCGGCGCGATGACGATGATCAGCGAGCGGGCATAGAGCCGCTTCGGCATATACAGCGAAACGAGGCGCCAGAACCGGTTCCATGCACGCGGCACCGCCTTCAGCGTGCGCGCGGCGCGTGCGCTCAAGCCGTTATTGCCCGGCTGTTGCAGTTCCGTGGTTGCCATTCGCTCTTTTCGTTTGCCCGCAACCGTTCGACCGGCCGCAGGCGGCATTCTATTCCACGCTGAGCCGATACCCAATACCGCGCACGGTCTGTAGCCACACTGGATTGGACGGATCGCGCTCGATCTTGCGGCGCAACCGGTTGATCTGGACGTCGATGGTGCGCTCGCCGACTTCAGAATCGTCGCCGACAAGCTCGTGGCGGGGGATCGTCTCACCTGCTCGCGCGGCGAAGATCGCCAGGATCTCCTGCTCGCGGTCGGTCAGCTTCAGCGCCTCGCCGCCGCGCTTCAATTCGCGCCTGGCTATCTGGAACGTGTAAGGGCCGAAGACCAGTTGCTCGACCTTCGGCGTTGTCGCCGGACCGCCGCGGCGCAGGATGTTGTTGATGCGCAGGATCAGCTCGCGCGGATCGAAAGGTTTCGGCAGATAGTCGTCGGCGCCGGCTTCGAGGCCGGTGATGCGGCTATCGGTTTCCGACAGCGCCGTCAGCATCAGGATCGGCACGTTCTTTTCGGCGCGCAGCGACTTGGTCAGGTCGACGCCCGTCTCACCTGGCATCATCACGTCGAGGATCAGAAGATCGAAGTCGAGGCCGGCAAGCTTGCGCCTGGCTTCGCCGGCATTGCCGGCGACCGTGACGCGAAAGCCGTTTTCGGTCAGATACTGCTTGAGAAGATTGCGGATGCGGGTGTCGTCGTCGACGACGAGCAAATGCGGCGCGTCGTCGTCCGGTGCGGCCGCATGATCGACCCTTTCAGTGCTCTCCATGGCTTTTCCCTGACATTTTTGCGGACCCAACGTCGATCTGCGCTCTCAGTTCCGGATTGACCATCGCTTCGAGGAACCGTTCAACCAGGGTCCGTTCGGTTATCCCGGAATCTCCCAATGCAGCATGGATGCGGCGCGACTGTGGCCGCGCCAGCGCCAGCGCCAGTGCGCGGCCCTTGGCGGTCGGATAGAGCTCGCGCTGGCGGCGGTCGCGCGGACCTTGCAACTGCACGACATGGTCGGTGTCGATCAATTGCTTGAGCACCCGAGCCAGGCTCTGCTTGGTGATCTTCAGCACGTCGAGGAGTTCGGCAACCGTCAGGCCCGGCCTGCGGTTGACGAAATGCAGCACCCGGTGGTGGGCGCGGCCGAAGCCGTAATCGGCCAGGATCTGATCCGGATCGGAGGTGAAGTCCCGATAGGCGAAGAAGAGCAGTTCGATGATGGCGAAGTCGATGCCGTCCTCGTCGGTGATCGCCGTCCTGATCGGTTTCCCGGCTGCGTGGCTTCGATCCGTCATCTTTTCTCCGCTTGAAAGAGAGATTATGTCAGTACTATTGACGTAATTTCCCTGCAATGGTAATTTTTGACAAGCTTTTGGGCGGATTGCGAACGAAAAGGCAAGAGAGGCCGGTTTTTCCGGAACTTCCTGAGTTTGCCAGAGCGCAATTATCCGCCTACGCTCCAGCATAAAGGCCGCCATGCGCGACCGACACGAAACACACAACGATACAACACTATGCGGGCTGCCGCCCGCGGGAGGTTACCATGGCATCCGTTCCTTTCGATCAACTGGACGGCTTCATCTGGATGAATGGCGCGTTCGTCCAATGGGGTGACGCCAAGATCCACGTACTGACCCATGGCCTGCACTACGCCAGCGCCGTCTTCGAGGGCGAGCGCGCCTATGGCGGCGAGATCTTCAAGCTCAACGAACACACCGAGCGCCTGCATGAATCGGCGCGCTTGCTCGGCTTCAAGATTCCCTATTCGGTGGCCGAACTCAACGACGCTTCCACCACGCTTTTGAAGAAGCAGGGTTTCCAGGACGCCTATGTCCGGCCAATCGCCTGGCGCGGCAGCGAACAGATGGGCGTTTCGGCGCAGAACAACCGCATCAACTGCGCCATCGCCATCTGGCAGTGGCCGAGCTATTTCGATCCGGCGCAGAAGCTGAAAGGCATCCGCCTCGACGTGGCGGAATGGCGCCGGCCCGACCCGCGCACGGCGCCGTCCAAGTCGAAGGCCGCCGGCCTCTACATGATCTGCACCATGTCCAAGCACGCCGCCGAGGCCAAGGGCTATGCCGATGCCATGATGCTCGACTGGCGTGGCCAGATCGCGGAAGCGACCGGCGCCAACATCTTCTTCGTCAAGGACGGCAAGATCCACACGCCCAAGCCCGACTGCTTCCTCGACGGCATCACCCGCCGCACGGTCATCGGACTGGCCAAGGATCGCGGTCTGGAAGTGATCGAACGCGCCATCATGCCGGAAGAGCTGGAAGGCTTCGAGCAATGCTTCCTGACGGGGACGGCAGCGGAAGTAACGCCGGTTTCGGAGATCGGACCTTACCGATTCGAGGTCGGTGAAATCGCCAAGAACCTTATGAATGACTATTCTGTAGCGGTTCAGCCCAAGCACGCGATCGCAGCAGAATAACGAAAGTCACAGCTTTTCGAGCAAGCAGGGGCGGTTTTGAGGCCGCCCCTTTTATTTAAGCGTTTGTGCATTTGACTTTCGTCCAATTCGGCGTCTCATGATGATGTCGGCCCGGAAGGCTGGCAGCTATGGAGGGACTAATCATATGGACATGAACACGCTTCTTCCGATCATTGTACAGGTGATTACGGGTATCATCGGTGGTCAGGCGGTCGGTGCGGCGCTCAAGACGGCGGCGTTGGGTCAGCTTCCCAAAATCCTGGGCGGAGCCATTGGCGGCGTCGGCGGTGCGGCGATCCTCGGCAGCCTGCTTGGCGGCGGCGCGGTCGATCCGGCGGCCGCGGCTGCAGCAACGAGCGGTCTCGGCAGCGCGCTGAACCTCAACAACATCGTCGGCGGCGCCGGCGGCGGCGCGATCCTGACCGGCATTCTCGGCGCAGTCATGGGTGCCATGAAGAAGTAAGCTATTCGGTCTAGGCGTTCTAAGTGGGCGGCTTCGGCCGCCCATTTTCGTTTTCGGAGCGACTGACCGTTCGTCTGTCGAGGGGTGGACGCCCTTCGCCCGCGCCGTTACATCACGCTGGAATAGCGAAAGGACGATCATGGGTCAGCTCAATGCCGGCATCGTGCCGGTCACACCGTTCCAGCAGAATTGCACCATCCTGTTCGACATGGACGACAAGCAGGGTGTCGTCGTCGATCCGGGCGGCGACATCGACAAGGTGCTGGCGGTGCTGAAGGACAACGCGATATCAGCCGGGGCGATCTGGATAACGCATGGCCATATCGACCATGCCGGCGGCGCCATGGAGTTGAAGGAGGCGCTCGGCGTCGAGATCATCGGCCCGCATGAGGCCGACAAGTCGTTGCTCGACAATCTGGAAAACCAGGGCAGGCGTTACGGCATCGCCGGCGCGCGCAACTGCGTGCCCGACCGGTTCCTGACCGAAGGCGAGACCGTGTCGTTCGGCTCGCATGTGTTCGAGGTGTTGCATTGTCCTGGCCACGCGCCTGGCCATGTCGTCTACTACAACCGCGCGGCCAAGTTCGCCCATGTCGGCGATGTGCTGTTTCGGGGCTCGGTCGGCCGCACCGACCTGCCGGGCGGCAACCACGCGGCGCTGATCGCCTCGATCAAGGACAAGCTCCTGCCGCTCGGCGACGACATCGGCTTCATCTGCGGCCATGGTCCCGGCGGACGCTTCGGCGAGGAGCGGCGGACCAACCCTTTTCTGACTTAAGAGCGCCTGTGTTGCAGCCAATGCCTTCTCCCCGTACTTCGCTGGAAAGGTGCCGGCAGGCTGATGAGGGGCGGCGCCGATCTCAAGAGAAATCCGGGACGGTCAAGCCCAACAACAAAAAGCGCTGGCCTCGCGGTCAGCGCTTTTGTTTGGGGCAGGGAAGCCCTTGGTCTTAGTTCGCCGTGCAGAAATGCTGTTCGCCGTCATTGCCGGTGAACGTGCCGGTGCGGGCATCGAAGGTACGGTAGCGGTCCGAGCAATAGTCGTACCAGTCACGCGTCCAGGGCTGAGCGTAGCCTTCATTGTAGACGACCCTCGGTTCTGCATAGTAGCGGCGCACCGGTGCCGGGCGGACCACGACGTCACGCTCGTAGTAACCGTCATCGTAGTAGCGGTCAGCATAGGGCGGGGGCCCGTCATTGGCCAACGCACCACCGATCAGCGCGCCGGCCGCGAGCCCGAGGACGCCGGCAGCGATTGCATCGCCGTCGCCGTGATGGCCGTGATGGCGCCAGTCATCCGCGTAGGCAGCGGGCAAGGTCGCGAGCGTGGTGGCGACCACGGCAGCGGACAGAACAGCGGTCTTGAAAATTCGATTCATGTCGGTCTCCTTCGTGCCGGCCCGCGCAAGTTTCGGGGGATGCGGTCCGGCTTTACCAAAGACTAATATACGACCATGGCTGAACGGGGGCTGAACGGATTTCGACGCACAATATCCAAAACAGGCGTCAAAGACCCCTGCAGGGAACGGGGGCTATTCAGCCGGAGCCGTCGCCGGTCTGGAGCCGGTTCAGCCAACCGATAGGTTGACGGCCTTCGGGCCCTTGCCACGCTTGTCCGGTTCCGTGTCGAAGGAAACTTTCTGGCCATCCTCAAGACCAGGAAGGCCCGACGCCTGCACGGCTGAAATATGGACGAAAACATCCTTCGCGCCATCATCGGGCGTGATGAAGCCGAAGCCTTTGGCATGGTTGAAGAATTTGACGGTGCCGGTCTGCGGCATGGGAAGCTCCTTTGGTCCCATAAAGTCCAGTCTCGGGCCGGCAAATGCCCGAGTGGAAATTTGTCCTTTATTTTAGCGCCATCGGCAAGAGAAAGTTTTTGGGGCTGCTAAAGTGCGTCGCGTTTGAAGGGATTCAGACGACGCCCGTTTTAAGTCTTTGTTCTTATGCATGTCGTTGTCTCAAAGCCAGTGCGCACTTTTGAGCGACATGCATTGGCAGAACTCGCGGCACGAAAAAGGCGCGACGAAAACCGCCGCGCCTTTCAAATTCAAATCCCTCTCCAAGCCAGGTCCAGGCATTGGAGCCTCCGTCATGCGTCAGAGACGCACGGCGCCCGATGGCTCAGGCAGCGCGGAGGTTTACCGCCTTGGGGCCCTTGCCCATGCGATCCGGCTCGACGTCGAAGGTGACCTTCTGGCCGTCGACGAGCGTGCGCAGGCCCGAGGCCTCGATCGCGGAAATATGGACGAACACATCCTTGGCGCCGCCATCGGGCGTGATGAAACCGAAGCCTTTGGTCGCGTTGAAGAATTTAACGGTGCCGGTCTGGGCCATTGGGGAAACTCCTTCACCCGTTCAGTCTGGTGGTCCTGCCCGCCGCCTGGCGCAATGGGCAAGTCCCGGTGGTTGCTTCGGCAGTCATGCATTGGCGCATGGTCAAACCCCCCGCCGAAAACGGGGCCGTCAGAGATTCACAGTATCGGGGAAAGGTCGTCCAAAACGTTCCGCTCTCCGGGTCGCAAATGCCCGAACACGGGATTTATCGCACGGAAACGTGAAGGTTGCAAGATAGCGCCGCGGGCCGCCACAATGGGCGCATCCCGACGCATGGATCGACTGACCTGAGCATCGATGCGGCCCGACATAGGCTTGGTTGCCGGCCGGGTCATCGGCCCAGAGCGCAGCCACGAATGGGCCAGATGTCGTGGCCGCTAGCGGGACGGGGCTGATGGGTGCCATGGCTCCGCGCATCGTTTCCGGCGGGAGGCTGCAAACGGGGGTTGCATTTGGCAATGGAATGGCAAGGATCGTCTTCCCGGGACGGGATTGAGGGAGAGATCAACATGACGTTTCTGGCGACAGTCTTTTCGCGGCAAGGTTTTGCCATCCTGTTCCTGTCGGCAATTCTTGCCGCCTGCACCGTCGCCGTCGATGAGGGACCAGGGCCGCGTCCGCGTCCGCCACGGCCCGAACCGCAGTATTGCAGCAGGCAGTACGAGCCGGTCTGCGCCCGGCGCGGCGGCGACCGGCAGACCTTTGCCAATGCCTGCCTTGCCGACCGGGCCGGCTACCGCATCCTGCGCGACGGTCCGTGCCGCGACGGTAGCGGTGGCGAAGAGCAGACGTTCTGCACCCGCGAATATGCTCCCGTGTGCGCGCGCCGGCATGGCGAACTGCGCACCTTCCCCAATGCCTGCGAAGCCCGCGCCGCGGACTATCGCGTCATCGACGGCGGACCGTGCTGAAGGGAACTGGGTGTGTTTTGGTTTTTCCCACAAAGGGAAGAAGGGAAAGCCGATGCGTTCGCTCACACCTCCGCCGGATACGCACCGTCGGCAGGGCCGGCGTACAGCTCGCTGCCGTCCTCGTCGGAAATGCGCAGGCGATCGGGGATTTGCGGCATGGCCAGCGTGTGAAACAGCGCGGTGGCGCCCTGGAGGGCGGCGCGCAGGTTCGGCGCTTCCAGCGATACCTTGTCGAGCGTGGCTTCGTCGGCGTCGCGCGACCGGTAGAACTCGATGATGAAGTTCAACCGCGCCTCCGTGTGCGGGGTGTTGCGCAAACGTGTCGTGTCAGTCCGTCGCCTCACAAAGTGGGCGACGGGGGACGCACGAGGCGCCCCTGGGCTGGTCAGCCCTTCGACTTCGGCTTCAGGCTACTCTCGGCCTGCTTGACCGACGAGCCGAACGGGGAGGCTGGCTTGGCCACGACCTTGTCCTTCTTCGGCTTGCGCGTTTCGCGATTGCTTCGCTGTTGACCTTTGGACATGTCGTGCTCCTGTAGCGTGTTGGCGTGGCTTTGCTGGGCGCTCAGACGACCGGATTGTCAGCGACAAGCGGGTTGTCAGTGACAACCGGGTTGTCGGCCGGTTCGAGATTGTCTTCCGTGGTGACCCGCTCATGGGTCTCCTGCTCGCTGCGGATGCGGTATTGCGGCGAGCCGTCCTTGACCGGAAGCCTGCTCTTGATCTGGAACAGTTCCGCGGTTTTCTGGACGAGGCCGGTGCGGCTCTTCATGCGGACAGTCTGACCGATCGCAAACTGGTGCGAGGGCGTGTCGGTGCGCGGGCGCGCATTCTGCTGGAAACGGATCATGCTGCATTCTCCCTGTCGCGCTTCAGCGCTGTTTCGAGTTCGAGGTAATCGATGGCGACAAGCTGGCTGGTGGTCGGATTTTTCACTGCCCTTGCCGGCAGATGGATGAAAGTGGCGACGCGTCGCCAGGCAAGCCGCGACATGCCCTCGATCACCTCTTCGTCGTGATCGATGTCGTAGTCGCCGGCCGGCAGCTGCCCTTCCAGTCCGCCGAGCACGAACGGTGCCGCGAAATGGGCGATGGAGTGGGTGGTGCGATCGGTCATTGTCTTGCCTTGATGCTTCCGCAGCGGCCCTGAAAAGCAAAAAAGCGGGGACGAGCCCCGCTTTCCTATTTCCGGCAATCGCTGGAAATAAGCCGCTTTCGAGAGCTGCCAGTACATCCGTGGTCAGCGTTCATCGAATTCGGCCGGATCAGATCAGTTGCAAATTGGCGGCCGATTCGCGGCCCTGGGTGTCACGCTCCAACTCGAACTGCAGCTTCTGGCCTTCGGCGAGGCCAGGAAAGCCGGCGCGCTCCAGCGCGCTGACGAAAACGTCCTTGCCGCCATCGGTCGGCTGAATGAAGCCGAAGCCCTTCTGGCCATTGTAGAACTTTACGGTTCCGGTGTTCATGTGGGTCTTTCGAGGGGTGAGAAGCGGTCGCGAAACGCGGCCAGTATCGGTGATTTGGAATGAGATTGGCGGGTCGAGAACCTCTGACGCCGCGAGGTGCCAATTCTACCCAAAGCGATCCTGTATATCTAGGCCATCTCCGCAATTTTATCAAGGCGATTTAAAATAAAAATCGGGCTCTGCTCAGAAAATTGCTTTCTGTAACTTTCAGAAAAACGATGGTACAAGCCCAGAGATATCAAAAATTATTTGACGACAGGCGGGAAAATTTCTCCCGGTATTTTCATTTTATTTGCGTATGGAAGGACGAGATTTCATGATTAACGAAACAACATCGGCAGGAGTCACAGTCGCGATCGGCCCATTGGCAAAACCAGCGACGGCAACGCCCATTCTGTCGCCGCGGCTGACCGTCAGGAGTGACGAAGCGGCAAAGCGAAGGGTCGCCGATACCGACGGAACGCGCCGACGTGCAAGGCAGGTTGCGGAGACCAACCGGCTGATTTGACGGCTTCTATGTTGACGGACACCAAGCGAGCCTTGAACCTGATGCGCCGATGGCCTAGATCGGTTCATCGTTTCACTGAAACGCCGAACCGCTCTATCTCCTTGTTTGGTGCAATTCCGGACGGAAAACCGTTTCATACCTTTCCTGGAATTGCTTTAGATCGCGGCCGGCGGAAAAACACGGCAGGTTTCCCATTAACAGAGATCAGAGAAGAGCGGCGGGCGCGGGAGCCAGATCTGGCGCTGGAGGACAGCCACCGCTAGGGCTGGACCAGTATGTGCAGCAGGCACTGCAGCTGCATCAGGCCGGGCGACGGCAGGAAGCCGAGGCGCTTTACCGTCAGGTATTGGCGCGCAAGCCCAATCACGCGGCCGCGGCGCATTTCCTCGGCCTGCTGCTTCACCAGACCGGGCGCAGCGAAGAGGGGCTCGATCTCATCGAACAGTCGGTGAGCCTGCAGCCCACAAATCCCGATTTCCTCAACAATTTCGGCACGGTGATGCGCGATCTCGGCCGCATCGCAGCCGCCATCGATTTCTTTCGCGGTGCGGTGGATATCCGGCCGGACCAGCTCGCGGCGCGCGACAATCTTGGCTCGTCGCTGAAGCAGCTCGGCCAGTTCGAGGAGGCCGAAGCGATCTATCGCGGCACGGTCAGTCGCAATCCCTTCCATGTCCGCGCCCGCATCGGACTTGCCGAAACGCTGCAAGAAGCCGGACGTCTGGACGAGGCGATTGCCGTCTTCCGCGAGGCGCTGACCATCCGGCCGAAGGACGCGGACCTGCTGCACGGGCTGGGCGTCGGGCTGATGGAAAAGGGCAAGCTCGATGAAGCCGCCGACCTGTTTCGGCAGGCGCTGGCTGTCGACCCCGGCATGGCCAGAGCCTGGCTGATGCTGACGCAGGTCAAGCGCCAGAAGGAGCGCGACAGCGAACTGACCGGCATGGAGGCTCAACATGCCAAGGCGCCGCAGGATAGCCTGGCGCGCATGCAGCTGTCCTTCGGCCTCGGCAAGGCCAATGACGATCTGAAGGATTATGGCAGGGCCTTCGACTATTTCGCCGAAGGCAATGCGATCCGCCGCAAGGGCATCGACTACGATGCGGCCAGGACGCGCGCCGAATTCGAGGCCATGAAAGCAACCTTCGATGCCGGCTTCTTCGAGAAACACAAGCCCAGCTCGATTGCCGACGACACGCCGATCTTCGTCGTCGGCATGCCGCGCTCCGGCACGACGCTGATCGAGCAGATCATCGCCAGCCATCCCCAGGTCTATGGCGCCGGCGAGCTCAGCATCCTGAAGATGGCGGTAGGCAAGCAGTTTCCGTTGACCATGAAGGGCGGCTTTCCGGCCGGGATCGCCGACATGCCCGACAAGGCTTTTGCCGAGGCCGGCGAAGCCTATCTCGACATGCTGCACGCCCGCTATCCCGGCTTCAAGCATGTCACCGACAAGATGCCGGGCAATTTCCTGCTCGTCGGCTTCCTCCATCTGATGTTGCCGAAAGCCAAGATCGTCCATTGCGCCCGCGACGCGGCGGCGACGTGCCTGTCGATCTACAAGGTGCATTTCCGCGGCGACAGCCATCGCTACGGCTACGACCTCGGCGAACTCGCCGATTTCCACAACCTCTACACCGACATCATGGCTCATTGGCATGCCGTGCTGCCTGGGGTGGTGCATGATGTGCGCTATGAGGATTTCGTCGCCGACCAGGAAGGGCAGACGCGGGCGCTGATCGCCCATCTCGGCCTGCCGTGGAACGATGCGGTGCTGTCGTTCCACGAGACCGACCGGCCGGTGCGCACGGCATCCGCCGCGCAGGTGCGCCAGCCGATGTATCAGGGCTCGGTCGATCTATGGAAGCGCTATGGCGATCGGCTCAAGCCGCTGCTGGATAGGCTGGATTAGCGCGCGGGTGGCAGATTAACCCCAGCTTCGTCATCCACGGGCGGAGCAGCCGCGAAGCGGCGTCGCGCAGACCCGAGGATCCATTCCGGGACCTCGATCGAAGGATGCAGCGGAGCGGAATTCTTCACCGTTTTCAATGCTTTAACGTAACGGCATGGATCCTATGGTCTGCGCCGCGTCGCTTCGCACCTTGCTCCGCCATAGGATGACGAAGCGATGGGGGCTCAGTTGCTCAAAGCTCGATGAAGGGCTGGAAGCCGCCGAAGATCATGCGCTTCATATCGAACGGCATGGGCCCCCAAATCGGGTGTCAAACGCGGGTCGGCCATCACCTTGGCCATCACCGTGTCTCGGCTTTGCCTGGATTCATAGACCGCCCAGGCGAAGACGACGATCTCGTCGTCAGTTGCCTGAACGGCACGCGGAAACGAGGTGACCTCGCCATAGGGCACGTCGTCGCCGATACATTCGACATAGGCGAGCGCGCCGTGTTCCATCCATATGGGGCCTGCGAGGTTGGCCAGCCTCTTGTAGTCGTCGAGTTTGGCCTTGGGCACGGCAAGCACGAAACCATCGACATAGGACATGGCATATTCCTCTTGCTGAAAATCGGGCGCCGAGCCTGCAGGGACGCGGCCCGGCGCAGGTGAGCGCATCACTCCTGGGGAAAGAGGTGCTGTTGCTCGCCTATTACTTCACCGGGGCGTTCATCGCCCAGGCAACACCAAAGGGGTCACGCAGCTGGCCCCAGCGGTCGCCCCAGAACATCACCTGCAGCGGCACCACTTCTTCGCAGCCGGCGTCGATGGCGCGCTGCCACCAGCTTTCGATGGTGTCGTCCTGGAGATGCAGCTGCATGGTGTAGCCCTGCGGGTTCTGATGCGGGTGGCCGTGCTCGGGGTAGGCGTCGCCCAGCATCAGCGTCGAGCCATTGATGTAGAGATGGATGTGCATGGTGCGGCCTTTTTCGTCCGGCGGATAGGCAAACACCTGCTCGGCGCCGAAGGCCTTCTTGTAGAATTCAGCCGCCTTGAAGGCGCCGTCCACCTGCAGATAGGGGGTCAATCCGCCGAGCACTTTCGGCGCGGACTGAACGGGGGTCTGGTCAGTCATGTCTTGCTCCTCTTTGCGTTTGGCTTGGCCTTGCCAACCATAGGACGCATGAGGTGACGGCAATCCTACAGGGCCGCGAAATTTTTCTCGGCCGGGCCCGGACAGACCGGGCAACCGGCGGGATTGAGCGACAGAGGCAGAGGCAGAGGCAGAGGCAGGCTGGTCGCGGTCATATGACCTTGGCCGAGAAGGTGGCCGCGCGGCGGCTGTTCTGCGCGTCGAAGAGTTCCGGAAAGCCGATGTCCTTGCGCAATTCGGCGGGCAGCGAGAGCAGGATGCGTTCGCTGCGATGGCGGGCACGTGCCGCCGCATATTGGGTTGCGATACGACCGATGGATGAAAGGACCGACATGATATGCTCTCCCTGGGTTGGCGCCGGCATCATCGTGTCGGCATCCCAAGGACGCGGCAGGTTCAGACGATCCGACAGAGCGCCGAAATTATTTCAGAGGACCGAGGCGGCCAGCGCGGTGTCGTAATACTCCACCATCGCGATGATCTTGCCGTCGCGTATCGTCCAGAAGTCAGCGGTATGCATGACAAGCTCCTGGCCGGTGGTTCTGCGCGTCCGATGGATTTCGACCTGCGCCGCAACCTTGTCGCCACCGTCGATGTAGTCCATCGGGACGAAGCTCCGGTATTCGAAATCCTTGTCCAGCGACATGAGGCGGTCAAGGAATTGCTGTTTGCCGTTGCCTGCGGCGATGAAAGGTGCATGCGGTTCTGCGACCCAGCGGAAGACGACATCGTCGGAACAGTGGCCCAGCGCGCCCACGATGTCGCGTTTTGCATAAGCATCATAAAGGTTCTTGACGACGTCCATCCCGCGCATGACCGTTTTCCTCCCTCGGTTCGCGAGGTGTCAGGATGCGCCTTTTTCAGGCGATGGAAAAGTATTATTGCGGGCTAATATTTCCTTGTGGGCCAGCACTATTGGCAGTGTCGGCCCGCGTTTCTGTATTGTCGTCAATTCGATCCCTCCGCTACGGTACGGAAGAACTCTTCCGGGTCCTCGACTTCGGTCAGCCGCCGTTTCTCGATCAGCCAGAAGCGGTTGCCGATGGCGCGGATGAAGGAGCGGTCATGCGAGGCGAGCACGCAACTTGCCTGATGCGCCAGCAGCTCCGCTTCCAGGGCTTCCTGGCCGTCTATGTCGAGATGGTTGGTCGGCTCGTCGAGCAGATAGAAATTGGGGTTGGCGAGCCTGAGCGCCAGCATCATCAGCCGCGCCCTCTGACCGCCGGACAGCACGCCAATCCGGCGCTCCTGCATATCGATGCCGACGCCGGCGCCGGCGAGCAGCGAGCGGGCGCGCTGTTCGCCGACATCGTAGCGGCGCGAGACCATCGCCAGCGGCGTGTCGTCGCCGCCGATGCCCGACAGCGACTGGTCGCTGTAGCCAAGCACGGTCGACGGCGTCACCTTCACGTTCTGCACCGTCTCTGGCTCGAGGATGGCGTTGCTGATCAGGGTGATGAAGCGCGACTTGCCGACGCCGTTGCGGCCGAGCAGGACAATGCGATCGCCCCTGGCAGATGTGGCGCTTGCCGGTCCTGAACAGCAGCGCTCCATCAGGGGTTTCCACTGCGGCGTCCTCGAGCGTGATCAGCACCTTGGCGTGGGTGCCGCGATTGGCGAGCCTGATCGCGCCAGCCGATTTCTCGCGATGCGCCGGGGCAGCCGCCTCTTCCAGGCGCTCGGCGCGCTGATTGAGCTGCTTGGTCTTGACCGTCAGCAATTCACTGCCCGAATTGATGCCGATGTTGTTGAGCTTGGCGGCCTGCCGGCGCAATTGCTGCGCCACCTTCATGTCGCGCTGGAACTTGCGCTCCGTCGAGGCGTCGACGTCGTCGAGAGCCTGCCTTGCCCTGGAGTAGGGCAGGGCAAACACCGGCGACTGTTCCGGGCGTAGGAAGAGGGTCCGGTTGGTGGTGGCGTCGAGGAAGGCGCGGTCGTGGCTGGCGATGACGACGGGCACCTCGCGCGGCAGCGTGTTCAGCCAGGTTTCGAGCTGGCTGATCCTGGTCAGGTCGAGATGGTTGGTCGGCTCGTCGAGCAGCAGCACATCCGGATCGGTGACCCAGACGCGGGCGATCAACGCCAGCCGCTGCCAGCCGCCGCTCAGCGCCTGCATTTGCCGTTCGCGCATCGGCTCGGGCACGTCGAGCGAATCGAGAACGACGTCGACGCGCCACATCTCGCTTTCGGCCTGCTCGGGCGGCAAGGCGTCGGCCACCACCTGGTGGAACGTACGGTCGAGAAGGGCCGATGCAACGGACTGTTCGACATGGCCGACGCACAGGCCGCGCGTGCGGCTGATGTCGCCAAAGGTCGGATCCATCTCGCCAGTCAAGCATTTCAGCAAGGTCGACTGCCGCGGCCATTGGCGGCAACGATGCCGAGCCGGTCGCCGGTGCCGATGGTGAGGTCGAGATTGGCAAAGAGCGGCGCACTCATGGTGACGCCGAGGGATTTGAGGCTGATCAGGGCCATTTTGATTTCTCTGGTCTTGCCGGAGCCAAGTCCGGTTCAATGCACTTTGACGGTGCGCGTGCAGGCCATCAGGCTCGGCGTTGCAACACCACGAAGGGCAGACCAAAAAAATCGAAGCGGGAAAAACCCGGACCGTCCCTGGTCAGCCCTGCAAGCTAGCTCGCAGGGCAGAAATCGGGCCACGCTGACGATGGTGACGAAAAAACGTAAACACGTGAGCCCTCCTTTCAAGACGTTCGAGTACGGGAGATGACTACACCAAGGGCGAGGCCGATGGCAAGGCTGCCGCTTTCATCCGGCGCGGGAACGGGTCCAGCACCAGCACGCAGCCGGCGATGATCGCCACCGCGCCGAAGGCCTGGACGAGGGCCGAGCATGACCGTGCCGACCAGTACGGCGATCACGGTCACGGCGAATTCGACGCTGATCGTCCTGGTGGCGCCGATGCTGGCGACCAGGCGGAAATAGACGTCATAGGTCATTGCGCTCCTGACGCAGGCAAGGATAGCGAGATAGAGGAAGTCGATGGCGCGCGGCATCGCCGGCACCGGCACGGCCAGTAGGAGCGGCAGCGTCATCAGTCCGCCGAAGAGGAAGGCGGCGCTGGTGAGTTCGAGCGAGCCGGCCGAGCGCAGATGGCGGTTGGCATAGTTGCTGCCGAAGGCCGCCGAGAAGGAACTGAACAGCGATGCGGCACAACCTAGCGCGAAGGATGTCGTGACGGGCACTGCCGGGAAGCCGACGAGAATGATGATACCGGCGGCACCGAGCAGCAGCCCGGCCAGCCCGCGGACGGTGATGCGCTCAAGTCCCCACAACTGGCCGATGATCATCGAGAACAGCGGGATGGCGGCAACGAGGATGGCCGCCATCGCCGTGCCGATGCGCGGTGTGGCATAGGACAGGCCGATCAACTGTGCCGCGACCGTCGTCGCGCCGACCATGGCGAAGTGCGACCAGCCGGCGCTGAAGTCGAGCCGGCCTCGTTGCCACCGCCAGCAGCAGAAGCGTGATGCCGGCGATCAGCGAACGCAAGGTCACCGCACCGATCCAGCCGAAGGCATGCACCACCTTGAGCAGCACCAGGAACGACAGCCCCCAGGTGACGGCCAGGAAGACGTAGGCGGCGATGTCCTTGGGCTTCATTGTGTGGAGGGCCGTGGCGCTTGCAGGTGGAAGGAGAGAAGCTGCCACGGCCCGTATCGTTTCGACCGGCAACTGACAAGGGCTGGCGCATGGTCCAGGCAGACTGTTCAGGGGTTGCCAAGCGAAAATGTCAATGCGCCGACGGTGACGCGCCTGCCTTCTCCCACAGGGAAGAAGGGGCGAGCCTCCTACCGTCCCGGCCTGCCCGTCTTGCCCGGCCGACGCTTTTCGCGGCGGGCGTCGCCGGGATCCTCATAGGAGCCAATGCCGGCGCGCTCGCGCTTGACCGGTTTGTCGCCCTCGATGGGTGTCTCGGTCCGCCGCACCGTCATCTCATCGAGCGAGTTCTTCTTGAACAGCGGTTTGGTGGCGTCGCCGGGTATGCCGAAATCGGAACCGTGCGCCTCTTCGGCCGACTGCTTCTTGAACAGCGAACGGGACACCGCGCCTGCGGGCGTCGGCATGTCGGTGCCCGGACCCATGGCGTCGAGCGCCGGCTTGCGGAAGAGGTTGGGCCGGGCAGCCTTGGCCGCCTCTTCGGCGGCACGTGCTTCGTCGAGCTTGCGGAAACGCTCCTGTTCCTCCGTCGTACGATGTTTGGCCACGCCCTTGTTGTGCTTGCCCTTTTCGCGGCCCGAGGCGGGACTTTGGCCTTCCATCTCGCGCGCCAGCGGGTCTTCGGAGATCGACAGTTCCATCTCGCGCAGCCGCTTGATCTCGTCGCGGATGCGGGCCGCCTTCTCGAAATCGAGATTGGCGGCGGCGTCGCGCATCTGCTTGTCCATGGCGTCGAGATGGGCCTTGAGATTGTTGCCCATCATGGCGCCGGCGCTGTCGGTGAACTGCGAGATGTCGGCGCGGACATGGTCTTTTTCGTAGACCGAATCCAGGATGTCCGAGATGCGCGACTTGACCGATTCCGGGGTGATGCCGTTGGCCGCGTTCCACTCCATCTGCTTTTCGCGGCGGCGGCCGGTCTCTGCCATCGCCCGTTCCATCGAGCCGGTGACCTGGTCGGCATAGAGGATGACCTTGCCGTCGACGTTTCTGGCGGCGCGGCCGATAGTCTGGATCAGCGAGGTTTCCGAACGCAAAAAACCTTCCTTGTCGGCATCGAGAATGGCGACGAAGCCGCATTCGGGAATGTCGAGACCCTCGCGCAAGAGGTTGATACCGACCAGCACGTCGAAGGCGCCGAGGCGCAGGTCGCGCAGGATCTCGATGCGTTCCAGCGTATCGATGTCGGAGTGCATGTAACGCACGCGGATGCCTTGCTCGTGCAGATATTCGGTGAGGTCCTCGGCCATCCGCTTGGTCAAAACGGTGACCAGCGTGCGGTAGCCAGCCTTGGTGGTGTCGCGGATCTCGCCGACGACATCGTCGACCTGGCTCTTGGCCGGGCGCACTTCGACCGGCGGGTCGATCAGGCCGGTCGGGCGAATGACCTGCTCGGCGAAGACGCCGCCGGCCTGTTCCATCTCCCAACCTCCCGGCGTTGCCGAAACGGCGACGGAGAGCGGGCGCATGGCATCCCATTCCTCGAAGCGCAGCGGCCGGTTGTCCATGCAGGACGGCAAGCGGAAGCCATACTCTGCCAGCGTCGCCTTGCGCCTGAAGTCGCCGCGATACATGCCGCCGATCTGCGGCACGGTGACGTGGCTTTCATCGATGAAGACCAGCGCGTTGTCGGGAATGTATTCGAACAGCGTCGGCGGCGGATCGCCCGGCTGGCGGCCGGTGAGATAGCGCGAATAGTTCTCGATGCCGGCGCAGGAGCCGGTGGCTTCGAGCATCTCCAGATCGAAGCGGCAGCGCTGTTCCAGCCTTTGTGCTTCGAGCAGCCGGCCGGCACGCTCAAGTTCCACCAGCCGGTGCTTGAGCTCTTCCTTGATCGACTTGATCGCCTGGTTGAGGGTCGGGCGCGGTGTCACATAGTGCGAGTTGGCGTAGATCTTGACGCTCTTCAACTCGCCGGTCTTCTGCCCGGTCAGCGGGTCGAACTCGGTGATCTGCTCGATCTCGTCGCCGAACATCGAGATGCGCCAGGCGCGATCCTCAAGGTGGGCCGGAAAGATCTCGATCGTGTCGCCACGCACGCGGAACGAGCCACGCACGAAGTTGACGTCCTGGCGCTTGTACTGCTGCGCGACGAGGTCGGCGAGCAGCGCTCGCTGGTCGAGCCGGTCGCCGATCTGCATCTGGAAGGTCATTGCCGTGTAGGTCTCGACCGAACCGATACCGTAGATGCAGGACACGGAGGCAACGATGATGACGTCGTCGCGCTCGAGCAGCGAGCGCGTCGCCGAATGGCGCATGCGGTCGATCTGCTCGTTGATCGAGGACTCCTTCTCGATGAACGTGTCGGTGCGCGGAACGTAGGCCTCCGGCTGGTAATAGTCGTAGTAGGAGACGAAATACTCGACGGCGTTTTCGGGGAAGAATTTCTTGAACTCGGAATAGAGCTGTGCGGCCAGCGTCTTGTTCGGCGCCAGGATCAGGGCAGGGCGCTGCGTCTCCTCGATCACCTTGGCCATGGTGAAGGTTTTTCCGGAGCCGGTGACGCCGAGCAGCACCTGGGTGCGATCGCTGTTGTCGACGCCTTCGACAAGATCCTTGATCGCCGTCGGCTGGTCGCCGGCCGGTTCGAAGTCCGACACCATCTTGATGGCGATGCCACCTTCGGATTTTTCCGGGCGGGCAGGGCGGTGCGGCGTCCACAACACGCCATCCTTGTGCAGGGGATTGCCGGATTCGATCAGCGCCGACAGCGCGGCCACCGTGGCGGTGACGCCGCTCGAGGTCATCGTCTCGGCTTCTTCCAGCGAGATGTCGAGGCCGGCGACCGGGTTGAGGCCGGCGGCCGTGCGCTCCCTCGCTGTCGCCGCGCCACCCATCGAGGTGCCGCGCGCCGTGCGGCCGGGCGACGACGAACGCTCGGGGATCTTTTTCGACGGCTTCGGCGATTTTCCGCCGTCGCTCCTGCTGCCGAGGCGCCCCTCTTTCTCGGCTTCCTGCTCGATCTGCTCGGCCCAATCGGCGATCGAACCAGCCAGCGGCGTGCCCGACAGTTCGGCCTGCGGCATCTCGGCGAAGCCGCCCTTGTGCAGCGGCTCCGAGGCGTCGAGGAAATCGGTCAGCGGGCTGCGCCGCTTCGGCGCGGCGCGGTCGTCACTCGCCGTCGGCGGCGTTTTCTTATCGGGGGATCTGGCCATGTCCCGAATATGGGATTTCCTGGCCAAAATGGAAAGAGTGGGATGAAGGGAGGCGCTTCGCCCAATGCGGCTCCTGACAGAAGGCTGTCAGGAGCAAGCGACAGGGTGTGACCGAATGCGTTTTGGCGTTACGCGCCCCTGGCGGCGGATGCGACCCGCGTCGGCGAAGACGACAGGCGCGGCACCACTACGAGGCGCTTGATTTTGCCCTTCTTGAAGGCGGCGAGGAAGCGCGCATAGTCCTTGAAGGCGACGCAACCGCTCGACTGGGCGTAGCGGCCCCGAAGCAGGTAGGTATGGGCCAGCAGGCCGTCGCGATTGTATTTGTTGCGGCCATCGACCGGTGTCAGGCGCAAAGCCTCCACACCATGAAAGCGCGACTCGCGCAGCGACAGATTGTAGGTGTTGGGCGGTGTCGGTCCGCGGTTCTTCTGATCGGCATAGCGCGGCTGGTCCGCCATGGCGCCAACGCCCGAATGCGCCTCGAGCCTCGAGCCGTCAGGCATGTAGACGGTCCCGGCGCTGATGTCGTACACGGCGACGCCATTGCCGGCTCCGCTGCTGGACCCTGGCGCGTTGAACAGGTTCCTGAATGCCTTGCCGAGGCCGCCGGAAGGTGTGTCGGGCTTGGCATAGGCCAGTACGTCGCCGTCGCCCGGCCTGCCTTGCCGCGCCGGCCTGGACGGCTGGGCCTGTTGAACCGTCTCACGGGCAGGCTTCTGCTGCAGAACGGGCTTCGACTGCTGCTGGATGGGCTTTGTCGACTGCTGCACGACCTTTGGCTGCTGCGGCGCGTCGAACTGGGGGCGCCGGGTCGGCAACGGCACGTCGTCGGTCAGCGCATCCGGCAGCGAGGCGGCATCGCCGGGCTGTGCCTGCGGGGTTTCGACAGGCGAAACCGCGATATCGGCCGAGGATTCCTCAATCGGCAGTGGCGAGGCGAACGCCTCGTCGTCGACCGGCAGCGACTGGACGAGGGCAAGCGCCAGCTGTGCGTTGTCTGGCGTCTGTGCGTCCGACTGGGCAAAGCCCATCGGCCGCGGCGCCGTCTGCACGACGACGGAGCCGGTATCCATCCGGGCGAAGCGTTCGGCCGCTGGAGCCGGCATGTCATCCGACAGGCTGGCCATGACCTTGACGGACGGGACCAGGGACGCTTGAGCAATTTGCGGCGCAACGGTGGAAATGACCGGGCGCGCGGATGCGTCGGCCGCGACGACAGGTTTTCCGGCGCCGGCAAAGGCAGCGGCGAGCTTGGCCGGCGACAGCGACGCCGCCATGCGCTCGAAACGCTCTTGCGATTTCGACTTTACAACCATCGGGGCTGGCTTTGCCTGTGCCACGAGGCGAGCGGATTTCTCAGCCTGCGGGTTTAACGCAGCCAGCTTGAAGCAACTCGCGCCGCATTGCACGGCATGATCATGCAGCGCCTGCGTGCCGCCATGGGCACTGGCCAGCACGAACGGCGCCGAAGATGTCAGAAAGCGCTGCTTCAACGGATCGGCAAGGGCAAGCGCCCCCGTCATCGAAAGCGTCTGCGGCAGGCCGCCTGATGTCGCCGACAGCGAGGCGCCGACGGAACTCAGGCCAGCCATGGTACCGACCAGCCACAGGCCAATGGCCGCGCTGACACCGGGCACCGCGACCCAGCGGACGATCCGTTCAGGGTTGAAGGAAGAGGACCGTGGCGCGTCGCAGGCGGTCTCGCCGTCCCAACGCTCGTCCCCGCCAATTTTTTTACTCAAGAACGCCATGCACCAATCTTGCTCCAATCGGCTCCCACGTCCGCGGCTGTGATAGCCGCGACGACCATTCTGTGAGTGATCCCAGGTGGTCCCCGACGCGTTTATCGCGCCTGTCGTTAGTTGCCGATTGCTTCAAAATATGGACAAAGTTGGTTAATCAATCCCTCTCAAAACCAAACGAGCGACGTGGACTTTTTGCCTCAAAAGGCTTGTCCACGACTATCAACGCGGCATTGGAGCCCCTCCAATGCTGTTTTGCTGCCTGTTTTTGCCGCCCAAGTCAAGCAAAACAGCCTTTGCTAATTTACCAAAAAGGCCGTTCAGCGAGTCATGCGACAATGTCGCGCGCCATTGAGTGCTGCTGAACAGGCCGTCGGCACCGGCAAAACTGTTGCCCGCCAGCCACAAAATCATCGCCCGGACGGTTGCCCCTCGACGGCCATTGACTCGTTTTGGGAGGCAGTGCAATCGGATTGAAATGCTTGGGTTTGAGGTGGCAAAGGCCACTTTTGGAGGCTTTTTAATGAAGCGTCGGGACTTCTTGACGCTGTCGGCGGGGGCGGCGGCATTTTCCATTCTTCCGGGCGCCGCTAGGGCTGGTGTGCCGGTGCCGTATGATCGCAACGCCGAAGTGCCGGTGAACGACAAGAAGGCGTTCATCGAGTGGATGGTGGCCAATCGCGGCGAGGACCCGAAGTTGCTGGCCGAGCGCTTCGATCGCTTCCAGATCATGGTCTACAACAAGGACGTGCTGGACGACCGCAACAAGCGCGCCTTCCTGTTGACGCCGCGCGAGGAGTTCGTCCTGCCGCAGAATCTGGCGCGCGCCTATGATCACGCCTTCCTCGACATCGGCTATGGCGTGACCATTTCCGGCCCGCATCTGGTTGGACGCATGACGACGGCCATCGATGTCAAGCTCGGCGAATCCGTGCTCGAGATCGGCACCGGCTCCGGCTACCAGTCGGCCTATCTGGCCAACCTGACCGACAAGGTGCACACGATCGAGATCATCAATCCGCTGGCGCAGCGCACCCGCCGCACCTATGACGCGCTGATCGAGCGCGGCTACAGCGAGTTCGGCTCGGTCACCAGCCGCAACGCCGATGGCTACTACGGCTGGGAAAGTGTTGGGGCGTTCGACAAGATCATCGTCACCTGCGGCATCGACCACATTCCGCCATCGCTGTTGCAGCAGCTCAAGCCGAATGGCGTCATGGTCATACCGGTCGGTCCGCCAGGCGCCCAGCACGTACTCAAGGTGATCAAAGAGCAGCTCGCCGACGGCACGTTCAACATCGTCCGCTCAGACATCTATAATGGCAAGGTGGTGCCTTTCGTGCCCTTCACCAAGATGGAAGGCGACCAGATCGTCGGCACGCACAACAGCTGAGCTGGCCGTTTGGTAAGGCCTTGCTGAACCGCCAGATAAAAAGGCCCGCATGGCAGCCGTCGCACCGATCTCCCGACCAAGCATCGCCTCGCTGGAGGCGCCTGGTCTCGCGCATTACCTCGCAATCGGGCTGATTGCCGGCGCCATCATAGCGCTGCAGATATCAGTCATGCGGGTGTTCGCCGTCGGCAGCTGGTCGCATTTCGGTTCTCTGGTGGTCAGCCTCGCCATGCTTGGCTTCTCGCTGTCCAGCGTCGTCATCTTCGCCGGCAAGGACTGGTTCGACCGGCACTGGCAAGGGGCCGCGACAGCGGCGCTGCTGCTGGTCGGCCCGCTCGCCGTCGCCTCCAACCTCGCTGCCCAGACGGTGCCGTTCAACGCCATCTTCCTGGTCTCCGATCCCGAGCAGAAATGGCGGCTGCTGGCCAATTTCCTGCTCTATCTCCTGCCGTTCCTGGCCGGCGCATTCTTCCTCGGCATCGTCTTCCTGAAAAGCCGCACCGCCTTCAGTCGCGTCTATTTCGCCGACCTCACCGGCTCCGGGCTCGCCGGCCTCGTCGTCCTGGTGTCGATGTATCTGTTTTCGCCTGAAACCATCATCGTCGTGCCGCTGCTGTTGTGGGCCGCCGGTTCGCTGCTGTGGTTCTTCGCCTTCGGCGCCTGGAAGCGTGTTGTCGCCGGCGCGGTTGTCGCGGCGCTATCGATCGCCGGCTACCTGATGCTGCCCGGCCTGCTCAGCATACCCGACATCGCGGTGTCGCAGTACAAGGGCGTCGCCTATGCCCGCAACTTCCCGGACGGCAAGCGTATCTACCGCAGCGTCTCGCCGTTTGGCGACCTGCAGGTCTATGCCAGCTCCTACATGCATTTCGCGCCGGGCCTGAGCGACAATGCCGCCTTCGGCATGCCGGAAGTTCCAGCCAACACCTATGTCGGCATGTATCGCGACGGCGACGGGCCGGAAGGCATCATGCGCAATCTGGCGCCGGCCGAGCAGGTCTATTTCCGTTATCTGCCGATGCACTACCCCTATGTCATCAAGGCGAAACCCAGGACGTTCGTCGTGCAGTTTGGCGGCGGCATCTCCACCCAGGCCGCGCTCAACGCCGGATCGGCCTCGGTGACAGTCGCCGAGAGCAATCCGATGACATTGCGGGCGTTCCGCGACCCGGTGCTGAAGGATGTCACCGGCGATATTCTGGCCGAGCCGCGCCTCAAGGTGATCGACATTGACGGGCGTCTGTTCCTCGCCAACACCAGAGAGCGCTACGACGTCATCGATCTCAGCCTCGCCGACAGTGTCGGCCTGTCCAATCCGGGCGGCTTCGCCATCTCGGAGAAATACGCCTACACGCACGAGGCAATGCTGAGCTACATGCATGCGCTGGCCGACGGCGGCGTGCTGTCGGTGACCCTGTGGAACAAGGAAGAGCCGCCGAAATCGGTGCTGAAGCTCTATTCCACCATCGCCGAGGCGGCCAGGATGTTCGATCCGCAAGGTGCGGCCAACGATATCTTCGCCGTGTCGAGCTATCTCTCGACAACCACGGTGCTGTTCAAGCGCGGCGGCTTCAGCGCGGCGGAAATCAAGACGCTGCGCGACTACACCAAGTCGATGTCGTGGGAAGAGGTCTACTACCCCGGCATGCCTTATGACGGCTCGACGGCGCAGAAAATCCTCGACGACTATCGCGCCTCGATCTTTGGCAGCGGACAGGATGCGACGCTGACCCAACCCGCCGCCGATGCGACGGCGCCGGCCGACCCGACCGCTCCCAACGCAGCCTGCGACCCGACCGCGCCGGCCGATCCGACCCTCGATGCCTGCGCCGATGCTGGCGGCGATGCCGGCCCCGACGTGCTGCCGGCCACCGCGCTGCAGCGCATGACCTGGCACGCGCTTTTGACGGGTGGCTGGGCGAAGCTTGCCAGCGATTATGTCTTCGACGTGCGTCCGCTGAGCAACGACCAGCCCTACTTCGCCGCTTATGTGAAGGTCGCCGACCTGCCGCTAACACTGGACAGGCTCGACCTGTTCCAGGACGACTGGGGTTATCTGCTGATCTGGGCGACGCTCGGCATCGCCTGCATCACGGCGGCGTCGCTGGTGCTGCTGCCGGTCATCTTCGGCTGGCGCATCGTGTTCTCGCGCTCGCGTGGCAAGCTCGGCACCATCCTTTACTTCGCTTGCCTCGGCCTCGGCTACATCATGGTCGAGGTCGGGCTGATCAGCCGCTTCACCGTGGCGCTTGCCAATCCGACCGTGTCGGCCTCGGTGCTGATCTCGTCGATGCTGGTGTTTTCCGGTCTTGGCAGCCTTTTTGCCGAGCGCACCTTCAACCGCGCCCGGACGCTGTTGCCTGTCCTGCTGTTGGCGATCTGCGTGCTGCTGCTGGCCTACGGCTTCTATCTGTCGCCGGTGCTCGATTGGATCGGTGCCTATCCCTATGTCGTCCGGCTGCTGCTCTGCTTCCTTCTGGTATCGCCGCCGGCCTTCCTGATGGGCATGCCGATGGCAACCGCCATGACATGGCTGGCGCGGCTGGGCAAGGAGCACCTGTTCGTCTGGGCCTGGGGCATTAATGGCTGCTTTTCGGTGATTGGCTCGGCCGCTGTGCCGATCGTCGCCACCAGCTTCGGCCTCAGCGCCGTGCTGCAATGGGCGGCGATCGCTTATCTCGTCGCCATCCCGGCCTTCTTTGCCGTGCTGTTGCCGTCGAAGGCGCCAGCCATCCGGCTGGTGACGGCCTGATGCCCGACCGGCGCGCCATCGTCGCAGGACTGCTGGCCGCGGCGGCGTTTCCAGCGTCGAGCGAGGGCGCGCGCTTGCGCAAGGCCATGTCGGCCATCGTGCCGTTCAAGACTTCGCCGTTTCCCTACCGGGGAAAGCTGCCCGATGGATCCGGGCCTTTTCTCGACGTGACGGCCAACGGCCGGCGCGGCCACACCTCGCCGCGTGGTGGCATCTACTGGGAAGACGAGACCTATTCGGACCGCAGCACGCTGCTGTCGGCGCCACGAGGGTTCGATCCGACCAGGCCGGCAGTCATCGTGGTGTTCTTCCATGGCAATGGCGCCACCTTGCAGCGCGATGTCGTCGGCCGCCAGCGGGTTGTCGCGCAGGTCGAAGCGTCCGGCCTCAACGCCGTGCTGGTGGCGCCGCAATTTGCCAGCAACGCGCAGGATTCGAGCGCCGGCAATTTCTGGACGCCCGGTCACTTTGCGACGTTCATGGCCGAGGCAGCGCAAGGCCTGGGCAAGTTGACCGGCGCCAAGGCGGCAAAATTCGACGCCATGCCAGTTGTACTTGTCGCCTATAGCGGCGGCTACAATCCCGCCGCCTTCGTGCTGGGGAATGGCGACATCGGCGGTCGCCTGCTCGGCGTCATCCTGCTCGACGCCGTGTTCGACGAGGCCGACATTTTCGCCAGCTGGGCCGGGCGCCACAGGAAGAGCTTCTTCGTCAGCGCCTTTGGCCAATCTTCCGCCTCCGGCAATGCAGAAATCCGACAGTTGCTGGCAAGCCAGGGCATCGACGCCAGTTCGGACCCGCCACGCCGCCTCGAAGCCGGCACCGTCGCCTTGCTTGCCTCGGACGCCGCCCACGACAGTTTCGTTACGCGTGCTTTCGTCGCCAATCCATTGCAATGGTTGCTCGGCCGGCTGCACGGATTTGCGCGTTAAGTCGGGCTCACGCGGGCAGGGCGCCATCGATGCCGATATCGGCAATTGCTGCCAGTTCGGCGGCGACGGCTGCGGCGCGGCGCGCCTTCGGGCTATGCTGCGGCCAGACGAGGCGGCGCCTGATCATCAACGCCGGCACATCCCGTGCAATCTCGATGAGATGGCCGGGATCGAGATGAAGCCGCAGCACCAATTCGCTGGCCAGCAATGCGCCCATGCCGGCAATCGCCGCCTGTGCCGCGACGATCGTTAGCCCAAAACGTGGGCCCTGGTCGATGTCTTTCCGTTGCCGGCCGGCGGCAGTGAACCAGTCGCGCCAGGCCGGGTAGACGTCGTCGCCCATCGTCGGATCGATGTGCAGCAGCGGCATGCTGTCCAGCACCTCGGCCGCATCCGGCCTGATATGGCCGCGAACCAATGCAGGCGCGCAGGCTGGGATCACCCGTTCGGTGAACAGGTCGAGCGATGCGAGATCCGGTGTTGCGCCCTTGCGATAGCTGATGGCGAGGTCGACACCTTCCTCCAGCATGGCATCGAGCGCAACGGACTCAACGATGCGCACGTCGAGCTTGCCCAGCGCCGCGCGCACTCTGCTGAGGCGGGGCGCGAGCCAGAGCGAGGCGAAGGACGGATCGGCTGAGATGGTGAAGGTCTCGGCCCGTCGTTCGAAGCGCAGCCGCCGCATGCCGGAGGCCAGCGCGTCAAAACCGCGGTCGATGTCGGGCAGGGCGGCCTCGGCGGCGCGGGTCAGCACGATGCCGTTGCCTTCGCGCCGCACCAGTTTGACGCCCAGCCGCTCCTCCAGCTGCCGGACCTGATGGCCGATGGCGCCTGGAGTGACGCCCAGCTCCTCGGCAGCGCGCGTCAGGCTACCAGCCCTGGCGGCGGCGAGTAGCGCCCGCAAGGCGAATAGGGGAAGATCCCGGAGTGTCATGGATTGAATTTAACTCAAAAGCTGGCGAAGGGAACTCGTTTGAATCACTGTTTTCAGGGATCTAAGATCGTTTAAGAAATTCAATCGTGCGGACCGCTGCAATGCTTGACACGCTAATGCACCCATCAAGGCATTCAACTTCGACCACGCCGATCCGCGCCATGCGTGCCGAAGGCCAGCGCGTCGTCGTCGACCTGACGGACGGCCGAACTGGAAAGCTTTCGACGCGCTGGCTGCGGCTGGCTTGCGAATGCGATGCCTGTGGCGACACTGCCTCCGGCAAGAGATGGCTGACACCGGCCGATATTGCCGCAAACGCTCGAGCCAGCTCAATCAATGTCACGGCGGGCGAGGTGGGTGTCGTCTGGGATGATGGCCATGTCTCGCACTACGGAGCTGAATTCCTGGCAGGCCATGCCGGCGCTGGCTCAGGCCCGGCCCGGTTCCAGCTGCAATTGTGGAGTAGCGACCTGACCGCGCGGCTTGGCCGCTTTTCATTCGACGCGGTTGTCGAGGACGACGAGATGCTGTTCCATTCGCTGCGGGCGCTACGCGATCACGGCATCGCCATGCTGACCGGGGTTCCCGCAGAAACGGAAGCGACGGCGCGGGTCGCCGGCCGCTACGGGCCGATCCGCGAGACCAGCTACGGCAAGGTGTTCGACCTGATCTCGCGGCCGGATGCGCGGGTGGCGGGAGAGACGGCTCGGGCGCAGATCCCGCATACGGACGAGCCGTTCCGTTATGCGCCGCCGGGCTTCATCTTCTTCCACGCCATCCGCACCGGTGCGGGCAGCGGCGGCACCTCGCTGATGGTTGACGGCTTCCATGTTGCCGCGCTGATGCGGACGCAGACGCCGGAACTGTTCGATCTGTTGACGCGGCACGGCGTCACCTTTCATCGCGAGCATGCGGGCGAGGTGTTCTTCAGTGTCGAGGCACATGTCATCAGCCTCGATGCAACCGGGGTCGTCACCGGCGTCCGCTACAACGACCGCTGCCTGGCGCCACAGACGGCCTCAGAGGATGAAATCGACGGCGTGATCGAGGCGCTGGCCGAACTGACGCGGCTGATCTGCGATCCGCAAAACCAGTTCCAGCACCAGCTGCAGCCGGGCGAGGTGCTGGTCTTCGACAATCAGCGTGTCATGCATGGCCGCAGCGCCTTCGATCCGACGCTGGCGGTGCGGCATCTCAGAAGCTGCAACATCGACCGCGACGGCGTGCACAGCGCGTTTCGCACGCTGGCCCGCCGGTTTGCGCCTGAAGAGGCCGAGACGGTGCTCTATCAGGGCGCGATTTTCTAGCGTCCTGCAGTTGCCCTTAGTTGAACCACAGGGCAAAAGTCAGAAAACCGCTGCCGCCGAATTGGCGCTGGATCTGGTCGAAGTCGTCGCTGGTCAGGATCTTGCCGCTTTCGAGATAGGGCGCGATGGCCGGGCCGGTGATCGACAGCACCAGGTCGAAGGGTTTTGGCTCGTCGAAGAAGCGCTTCATGTTGATGCCCTTGCCGGTGATGCGGAAATGCGGCAGCAGCAAGCGGCCTTCCAGAAGATCCTCGGCCATGGTCAAGGTGGCGAGCCAGGCCTCGACCTGCTCCTCGCCGACTTCGAGGCCGGTGAGCGGGTTCTCGCCCTTCTGCTGCGGTCCCGGCAGCCATTCGCGGTCGTTGTCGGTCTCGGCGCGGATCGCCTTCCAGTCCTCGCGCGACAGCCGGATCATTTCGAGCAGGTGGCGACGCGCCGCTTGCCGGCGCTCGGGTTCGACCACCGGCCAGTTGACCAGATGCACCAGCGAGATGAAATCGGCGATGCGCCATTCCGACGAGAAGATGCTGCTGCCCATCTCGCTGCTCGGCGGCACGAGAATGTCCTGCAGCGGCAGTTTGGCGCGCGGGAACAGCATGTGGAAGGACCCGTCGAAAGTGCTCCTGAAATCATGCGCCAGCCAGAAATCGGCCTGCGCCATCAGGAATTCGGCATAGCCCTGCAGCCAATAGCCGTCGGCGCGGTCGAAGCGGAAGGTGAGCGCGGGTGCTGCTCCGTCCGGTGCGCTGCCGCCGCGCGACAGCGAGGCCATGATGGCGGCCATGCTCTCATCCGGCGTGATCGCGCCGTCCTCATTGAGGTCGATGCCGACATGGGTGAGGTCGAGCACCATGCCGATATCGGCATCGGCCGAGACCGAGCCCAGCGTTGCGGCGGATTTTTCCAGCCGGTCGCGGAAGCCGACCAGAATGGCGCGGAACTGCTCATAGGTCAGCGGCTCTGGGTTGGGATTGTCCGGCACCGGTAGCCGCATCAATGGCAGCATGAAGGATTGCGGGCTTTCGAAACCATGGCGGTGCAGGCCGCTGGCCAGCAGCTCCAGCGCAGTGAAGAACTCGCCGGCGCCGGCCGCGTAGGCGGACGCCGGATCTTTTGGTGCGGCGGCCTCCAGCGTCGACAGGGCGGTGTCGCGCGCGGCCACGGTCCTGGCCTCGAACAAGGCGGTTGCCGCCTCGGGCATTGCAGCGCGCGCGGAAGACAAGGGCACAAGCAGAATGAAAGCGGATGCCAGCAGGCTTGCTATTCGTGTCATCTTTTCCCCCATGCGTTGGTCGCGTCGGCGAGCATACACGCATTTGCAGTGCCGCGCCTGTCAGCGCCGAGGCGCAGACTGTCATCGTTGCACGATTGTCGACGGATGCGCTTCAACCCTCGAGGCCGACGGTCTACACAGGGCAAACGATTGGGCATGGGCGTGTCGAACTATCCGCTTTCCTACAAACTGTCGTGGCTGCCGCGCTTTCTGAAGCCCTCGCTCAGCGGTGATGCCAATGGTTTCGCGCCGATGGCCGCGACGATGATGACACCGCCGCCGAGGCGGGCGGTGCGGCTGGCCTTTATCGGCGACATCTCGGCGGTGGCTAACCGCGGCGCGCCGGACTGCGATCCGGCGATCAAGGCGTTGCTCGGCGCTGCCGACCTGGTGATCGGCAATTGCGAAAGCCCGATCGTGGATGGACCAAGTGCGGTGCTGGGGACAAAACTCGGTACGCACCATGCGATGAGCGAGCGCTTTCTGGTCGAAGCGCTGGCGGCCCTTGGCATCGCACACGAAAAGCTCGTGCTGTCGCTGGCCAACAATCATGTGCTCGACCAGGGCGTTGCCGGTTTCGACGCGACGGTGGCGGCGCTGAAACGGCTCGGCATCTGGACCATCGGCCTGGCCGCCAATGGCGCGGTGGTGCCTGTCACCGTCGGGCCGCTGAACATAGGCTTCGCGGCCTTCACCCTATGGCGCAACGCCGATGAAGACCTGTTCGCCGGCCGCGTGTCGATGGAAAGCGATCCAGCGCACTGGCCGCGCGCCGGTCTCGATCTTCTCTGCGCGGTGCCGCACTGGGACTGGGAGTTCCGGCATTTTCCGCGCGCCGAGACGCAGGCACTGGCCAGGCGGCTGGCCGCAGATGGTGTCGGGCTGATCGCCGGCCATCATGCCCATGTCATACAACCGGTGGAGTGGATCGACCAGACGATCGTCGCCTATGGGCTCGGTGATTTCCTCGGCACCGCCCTTGCCCGCCAGCCATGGCCGGGGCGCATTGGAGGAATATTCATCGTAGATGTCAGTGCCGATGCCGGCACGCGCGGCGCGATCGCGTCGTACCAGTTGCATCCCTTTGTGCGGCTGCGCGCCGGTGATCATGAGCGGCTGCTGCCGGTGGAAGGGTTGAAGGGGCGGATGCGCGGCAAGGTCAAGGGCCGGCTGGAAGCGATTTTCCCTTCTCCCACAAGCGAGGAAGGGGTCACCGCCTAACCGTCTAGCGGCCTCGGCAAAACCGACTATCATGCGCCGGCAGCGGCAGGCTTGCGGGGGGATGGCGATGGAAACAGCGGATTTCATGCCGAGCGAGGCGGTCACGGCCGGCATCCGGAAAGACATCGAGACCTATGAGGCGGCGAGGGCTTCGGCGGTTCGGCAGGTGCGCTGGCGGGTGCCGCTGTTCGTCGGTCTGGTACTGGTGTTCGTGGTGCTGGTCGCCTGGCTGTTCAACAAAGTCGCCGACCCCAACGAGCAATGGTTCTCGACGCCGCATGTATTTCTCTACGTCATCGGCTTCGCGGCTTCGATCCTGCTCTACTTCCAGGCCATGAAACCGGCGACGCGGCTGCAGCAATCGTTCCGCGAAACGCTGCTGCCGATCATCTTCGGCTTCATCGCGGACATGCGTTACCAGCATGGAGGCAGGCCGAACTCCTTCGATCGGCTGCCGCGCGAGGCGGTCGGGCCCTTCAACCGGCAGTCGTTCGACGATGTCGTTTCGGGGCGCTACGAGGAGTTTCCGTTCGAGCTTTACGAAGCAGAACTGCGGGAAGGGTCGGGCAAGGGTTCATCGACAGCCTTCAAGGGTGTCATCGTCGCTTTCGAAGCGATCGAACCGTTCCCGGGAATATTGGTGGCGACGCGGCGGACCAATGCGGTCGTCGGCTTCTTCCGCGGCATGTTCGCCAGCAAGATGCAGGACTTGTCGTCCGGTGTGCCCGAACTCGACGCCGCCTATGAATTCCGCACCGACAACATCGAGGCTGCACGGCCGTTGGTGACCGGCCGGCTGGCGCAGGCGCTGAAATGGCTGGGCGAAACCTGGCCGGACGATCCGGCCCGCGTCGCGCTCAACGGCAGCGACGGTTTCCTGCTGCTGCCGCAGACGAAGAATTTCTTCGAGCTGCCAGCTATCTCGGTGCCGCTCGACTACACTAGGCATGTCGCGCCGATGATCGCGGACATGGGCGCCATGCTGGCGACCGCAGCGCTGGTGCGCAAGATCGGCGCGAAGGACGAGATCGGTTGATCGCTGTCAGCAGTCGAAGCCGTACTTGTCGCGCATATAATCCGCTTCTTCTTTCGACATTTTCTTGAACATCACACAGACAGTGAAGCTGCCGACCTGGCGCCCGCCGCGCGTGTATCCCCAGTCGGAAATATCGTCCCTGGTGAATTCGATGTTCTGGCCGAGGACGACGCTCTGCACCTCTTCGGGCTGGTTCGCCAATATGCCGACAAAACCGGTCTCGGTGCGGCGGAACGGTATGACCCAGAAGTGTTCGGTGACATTCCCGTCCCGCACCTTGACCTTCAATTTGAACCGGTCCGTGCCGGAGGGAGGAGCCTCAGACAAAGCCAGGAATTCATCCAGGCTGGCGAGTGCCTTCGCAGTCGCTGCCGCCATTTCGGGATCGCCGGGAGTAAAGATAACCGTCTTGTCGTCGTCGGGATCCATGCCTTGTGCGCCGGCCAATCCCGGAGCAAACGCCAGCATCAGGGATATCATGGTCCGGACTGCAAGGTTCATGGACGGTCCCCTTCATCGCGACGGTCGACACCATCCTGCATCCATTCCCGGATTGCAACCGGAGCGCGAGTTTCATCCCGCATTTGGGGGCGGTTTGAACTGATCCATGAAACAAATTTTGTACCGATGATCGGCCAGCAGTCTGTTTCGTGATGCCGCCCGAGGTGGATTGCGGCTGCCGCGTGGTGATCGAAAGCTGCCCGCCACAATCAGCCAAGTGACTCTTTTTGTGGAAGGAAGTGCCCTTGCCAGGGGGAACCGAAGTGGCCAGAGTTTGCATCGACGGCAGGCAATGTGTCGGAATTAAGCCTATGATTTTGTTTGCGAAAATTCACCAAACGTGATTTGCGGAGGAGGAGCTTTCCGTTTCAGTTTCAGGCCGTTCGGTGCTGTCGTTGCCCAAGACGGCAGCCCCGGGAAACCGAAACAGCACGGAGTGCTTACCGATGAAGAAGACCCTCGCAACCACCGCCGCTCTGCTCGCCTTCCTCGGCACGGCCTATGCCGCGACCGTTCAGGGCACCATCCAGTCGGTCGATCCGACGACCAAGTCGATCACCCTCGACGACGGCAAGATTTACCAGCTGTCGCCGGAGGCGGCGGTCGGCAAACTGAAGGTCGGCGCCAAGGTGGCGGTGACCGTCGATGACAAGACCGGCATGGTGACATCGATCAAGAAGTCTTCGTAAGCCCAATCTTGATGGGTAGGGCGCTGTCCCTCATCGCCCGGCAGGCGGATGAGGGGCAGCGCAACTCTTCGAGATCACCTTTGTTACGCCTGAACCTCACCATTGGCCGCCTTGATGCCGTAGCAACGCCTCGGCTCCGCCATGCACTGCTATGGTTTTTGCCAAAGAGCCGCGTTATCCCTTGGCCAACGGGGGGGATATCCATGGCCGAGGAACAAAAAGGGTTTCGCCTGTCGCGGCGACTGCTGCTGGGTGCGGCTGTCTTCGGTGGCGCGGTGCTGTGGGGCGGCACAACGGTGGCGCGGCTGGCGCGAGGGCCTTCGGGACCGAAGAACGCCGGACGCATCGCCGATGTCGACGGCATCGCACTGCCGCTGAAGCCAATTGCCAGCCCGCCGGCCTTCGATCCTTCGCTGCCCTGGTCGGCAAAAGGCGGCGACATCAACGATGCCAGCGGCCTGTCGAAGACGCCGGTCTATGGCGTGGTCGAGGTCAGCGAGGAAGACCACATCGCCAAGGCGCTAGCCTTCGCGCGCGCCAACGGGCTGAGAATCTCGCTGGCCGCCATCCGCCACTCGATGGGCGGGCATTCCTTCGACGACAACGCGCTGGTGCTCGATCTCAGAAAGTTCAGCAAGGTCACCGTGGATGCCTCGGCGAAGACCATGACCCTGCAGCCGGGCGCGCGCTGGCACGATATCCAGAACCTCCTGCATCCGCGCTTCGCGGTGAAGGCGATGCAGTCGACCGACATCTTCTCGGTCGGCGGCTCGCTGTCGGTCAACGCGCATGGCATGGACCACCAGGCGGGTTCGGTTGCCGGCTCGATCCGCTCGATGCGGGTGATGCTGGCCGATGGTTCGGTGACAACCTGCTCACTCAGCGAGAACACCGAGCTGTTCCGCCACGTCGTCGGCGGCTACGGCCTTTTCGGCGTGGTGCTGGAGGCGACGCTCGATATCGTCGACAACACGGTCTACCGCACCTCACGCGAGATCATCAAATCGGACGATTTCCCAAAATTCTTCGCGGACGTGTTGGAGCCGAACAAGGAGATCGGCCTGTTCTACGGCCATCTGTCGACGGCGCCGGGCAATTTCCTCGAGGACATGATCGTCTATCGCTACGACAAGGTGGCCGACCAGCCGCCGGCCGACCAGCCTGAGATCGGCGAGCCGGGTTCAGTGGGGCTGAAGCGGGTTCTCATCAATCTGGCGAAATGGGGCAGCCTGTTCCAGGAGTTGAAGTGGTTCACCGAAAAGACGCTGGAACCGAAATTCGAAAGCTGCACGGTGGCGCGCACTTCAGCCATGGCCGAGGGCGAGGCCTGTCTCGTCACCCGCAACAACCCGATGCACGATTCGGTGCCCTATCTGTTCAACGACCTGATGGATGAGACCGACATCCTGCACGAATACTTTATTCCGCGCGCCGCCTATATCGAGTTCATCGCCGAAGCGCGCGAAATGCTGCGCAACCAGCCGCTGCCGGTGCTCAATGCCTCGGTGCGCATCGTCCACAAGGAGGATGTCGCGCTGACCTACGCGCCGGAGCCGGCCTATTCGCTGGTGCTCTACATCAACCAGCCGACCGATGCCGACGGCAATGCGAAAATGCGGGCGCTGACGCGGGCGCTGATCGACGTGACGATCAAGCATGGCGGGCGGTTCTTCCTGCCCTACCAGCTGCATTACACCGCCAGGGAATTGCTGGCCTCCTATCCCGAGTTGCCGGCCTTCCTGGCGAAGAAGCGGCAATATGACCCTACGGAACTGTTTTCCTCGACCTTCTACCGTGCCATCAAGGCGCTGAGCGGGGTGGTGTAGACGTCAGGAGAACAACCATGCGCATGGTATCAGCGGCGGCGCTCACCCTCATCGCACTGTGCGCTGGACCGGCCGGAGCGGAGGATCTCAAGGCTTTCAAGCTGACGATCGACGGCGTAACGGTCGACATCGATCCGGGCGAGAGCACAACCGTGACGCTGCCCGGCGGCAAACAGAGCAGGGTGACGCTCGAGCGCAACGACTTCGCCACCTTTTCCGGCGGCAGTTTCTCCTTCGTCCATCCGAGCGGCATCTCGGTGACCAAGACCGATCTCGGTGAGAACATCACGCAGTATCTGATGGCGTCGGCGCTGGGCACGATCGTCGTCGTGCAGGAATATGGCAAGATGAATCCGGTGTCGCTCAACCAGCTGATGCTGCAGGAAATGACGAAGGAATCGGTGCAGGCTGGTGCGACGCTGACGCAGGAGCCGACGACGCGCAAGCTCGCCGACGGCAAGGAACTGACCGGCATTCTCGCCAAGGTCAAGACGCGCACCGACACCGCCGATTTCGAGATCGTCGGCTTCGGCCACGCCGATCAGGGGCTGCTGTTCATCACCCGCGTTGCTGGCGAGGATGCGGCCACCGAAAAGCCGCTGATCGACAAGTTCTGGCAGAGCCTGAAGGTCAAGTTGTAAGGGCGTTGTTTTCGACGCAATTCCGGACGAAAAACCGCCTCACGCTTGTCCTGGAATTGCTCTACAGCCCCTTCGGCACCAGTCCGGCCAGCCAGTTCGCGGACCGTTTCGCCATGTCGGCGGTCGCCGAGGCGGCGCGGCCAAGATCGGTCTTGACCACGGCATACCCATTCTTCGTGCGGTAGAGCACGCCGGTTCCGCCATCGACCACTTGTTCATAGGCGACGGGCCGGGCGGCGGCCGCTTCCACGGCCGTCGTCGGCGACCCGACCGGGACGCTCGGCCGGCGGCTCAACTCCGGCGGCAGCGGGCTTTCGGTCCCAACGACCCTGCTGGCGGGCTTCAGTTCCGGGCGCGACGCGGTCGCGGCCAGCTGCGAGGAGGACGACGAGCCTTTTGCGCGGCAGATGCCGGAGATGAGCGGAAAGTTGAAATTGCGCTCGTGCAGCATCTGGCTCTTCATCGCCGCTTCGCATTCGGCGATCGTCGACCACTTGGCCGGCGTCTCGCCGATATATTCGCAAAGCTTGGCGTCGCAGTCGCAGCCGACAATGGTCATGGCGACAAGGGCGGTCTTGATCACGGTCTTGTCCCTTCGAGATGCCCCCCGGCAGCCCATTTCGGTGCATGTTGCGGTCCCAAACCCGCGACGTGCAACAATCCATCGCGCGCGAACAAGGCGGGATTTGGCCGCGATTGTGGAATGAGCGTGGCGGAGCGCCGAACAGTCGATCTATCGAGTGGCCGGCGCGATTCGTTTGAGGAAATTCGCGATCAGCCGCACCACATCGTGCGGACGTTCGACCTGCGGGATGTGGTTGACGCCATCGAGAACCGCCAGTTCGGCGTGCGGAAACAACGCGGCAATCTCTTCGCCCTGCTGGAGGGGCGTGGTCGTATCGTCTCGCCCCCAGATGACGAGAACGGGCGGCGTGAAGGTGCGATAGTTCGCGGGGTTGGCGGCAAGGGATTTTCGTTCGTCGTTGAACAGGCCGCTGAACAGCCAATGGCCGACCGCATCGGTGGTGCCTTCGACATTGAGAGGCCGCGCGTAGATCGCGATGCGTTCAGCCGTGACCACGTCGTCGTTCTCGATAAAGGAGCGCAGACCCGCTCCGACCATGAGCGGGTTGGTGAAGGTCGAGGCGGTCAGCAGGTCGCGAGGCCATCGCAGGTTCAGGAGAGCGGCAAATGGCATTGTCGGCGCCTCGGTCCGGCCGAGGCCAAGTGCCACGTCGAGCAGGATCAGCGCGTCGATGCGAGCCGGAGCCTCGAAGGCGGCTTCGATCACGCCACCGCCGCCATAGGAGTGGACGCCGACACTGAAATGGCGCAGGCCGAGCGCGTCGGCGAAACCGAGGACGCGTTTTGCGTGGGCAGCGCGCGAATAATCCTGGTCGACCGGTCTTTGCGAATAGCCAAAGGGAGGCATGTCGGGCGCTATGACGCGAAAGCCCTGTTCTCCCAATGGCGCGGCGATATCGCGGTAGGTCTCGGCCCAGGAGGCCGTGCCGTGGAACAGCAGCAGCGGCGGCCCGTCCTGCGGTCCCCAGACCTGGTAGTGGATCTTCAGGCCATCGACGGTGGCAAACAGCGCTCCCGCCGGCGCTGCGTCCTCGGGTGACAGGTTCTCTCGTAGCGCCGCCGCGCCGCGAAAGCCGACAAGCACGACCGCAATGAGCACGACCAGCGTGAGCGCAAGCCAGCCGACGATGCGGATCAGTCTGCGCATTGCCAGGCTATCGTCTCAATAGTCATAGACGTGTTCGAGCCTGGCGCCTGACTTTATCAGCGCCGGCAGCACCAGATGCAGCTTGCGCACGGCGACGGTCAGCCCGGTGCGGCGCGTCGACGGGTCAGCCGGGAGCGGGTAGCTGAACAGGATGCGGATGCCTTCGGGAACGGCGATCGAGTCGGTCGAAAGCACGGTGACCATGATCTCGTCATTGCCGCCGATTTCGACGAAGGAGACGCCCTTGTCGATCAGGCGCGGAATCATGTCGGTAAACACCTGGTAGCGCTTGGTGACGAAGACGGCGCCGTGGGCGCCATAGTCGCGCTCAAGCAAGGTATCGGGCTCGTTGCGCGTCGCTTCGCCGACCGGCCCTTCGGCCCATACATGGATGTCGAGGAAGGCTGGTGGGGATGTGGCTGCGAGTGCCTGGTTGATCAGGTCGGCGTAGCCCTGCTTGATGGTGTCGGCAAGGCCGAAGGCAAGCTTGCGTTCGCTGGTGCGGATGGAACTGTCGCCTGGCGCCGGCTGCACGGCAAACAGGCCGGCGCGCTTCTGCGCATAGGGAAATTGATACCACGGCACCTGGTCGAGGAAAGCGGCATAGTCGGCCGCCACCTTGGCCTGATAGATGTCGGCGGCGGTGCGCTTGCCAGCGGTCGCCTCGGTCACGCGACCGACCGTGTTCTCATAGGCCCATTGCAGGATATGTTCGATGCTGTGGCTGGTGCCGATGATGACCAGCATCTGGTGGTTGGCGAAGTTGAAATTGTAGGCAGAGCTGGCGCGGATCACCATGGCGTAGTCCTGCCAGAAGCGACCGACATAGGACCAATAGGGAAAGCCGCTCGGCTGGTTCTTGTCGACGAAGCCGGCATACTCGCGCGCGGCGTAGACGATCGCCCATTCCGGGTAGGTGAGGAAGGTCGATTCCTCCGGCCGCTGATAGCCGGGGATTTCGGCGCGAACCTTGTCGGCCAGCGCCTTGGGCGGCGCGCCGTCGGCAATACCGGGCAGCGGCGTCTTGTCGAGTGACGACGTTGTCAGGAAGCCATAGCTCAGCCCGACGACCGGGATCAGGACGACGATGACGATCAGCCACAGGATCGTCTTGATGATGCGCTTCAGCCAGCGAAACAGGAACATTGCCGGATTAGGCCGTGGCGAAGTGGTCGTGTATGCGCTTCGACAGCCAGAAGCCGACATAGACGGCGAAGCCGCCAATGACGATGTGCGGCAGGTTGGCGAAGAAGCGGGCCGGGAATTCGATATCGTTGAGCGAGCGGAAGCCGTTGATGAAGATGCCGGCATCGAGGCAGCCGGAACCGGTGATCAGGCCAAGCACGCCGTCGAACAGATAGACCGAGCCGAACAGCTTGAAATAGAACACCGCCTGGCGGTGCGAGATGAAGGCGGCGGCCAACGCCCAGACGCCGGAGAAGGCGTGCAGCAGGTCGTCGTACCATTGCAGTGAGAACAGGCCGAACAGATTGCCGTTGGCATCGTTGAACGCCGGTATGTAGCCGATGGCGACGACGCCGAAGAACAGGAACGCATAGGCAACGGCAAGCTTCTGGATCAACGTCATGAAGTATCCCCCTTCAGGGAGCCCATTCGCTAACGCTACCCTGCCGGACGCCTGACGCGGTTTTCTGCGCTTCCGATGCCCACGGACCCAAATGTCCGCTGCGCTTCGGTTCTCGAAACCCACACCATACGCCTCTGCAGAGCGCGTTATCAAACGGACTCCGACGACGCCGAACGTTAGCTGATTTCAGCGCCGGTTGCAGCCATATCCGGAAACAGCGTAAAAATTGTAGGGGATAGCCAAAAACGACAGTCGGCGCCGGGATCTCTCCCAGCGCCTTCCTGTCAGATCAGGACACGGTCGCGGCAGCAACTTCCCTAAAGTCGTCGCGCCATGCCGGCCTTGATTTTGACGGTCCTGCCAGCCCGCCACCCGAGAGCAGCGCCCGTTCGGGACCACGCCGGTCTCCGCCCTTGCGGGCTTTGCCCTGCGCACCATCGAAGGTTTTTGCCGTCCTTCATGGCAGCATCGGTCCGCCGTCGGCGTTGGCACGCTTTCCGCGGCCCCGTAGGTCTCGGCATCCGTCCCTCCAACAGGCAAGCCTGCTCTCGCTCAGGGCCGTACGGGCCTCAGGAAATCCGCCTTTCACTTCGCCTTTCGGCTGGGCGATCGGTAGCCGCCTGAGATGGGTTCAATGTACGCCGGGTAAGTGGTTGGCGACCCTGCGGCAGGCCTGTGGATAGCGGGATTATCGGGGATCAATCAGCACTGCGGATTTTCCGGTCCGCCATGACGGGCGGCAGCGGTGGACATTCGCCCTTGCCCTGCCGGCGGGCACGGGCTTCAATGCCGGCAAAGGATTCGAGGCGCCGGCGCCTTGATGTCCTTGCGGGAGGGTGTGCTTGAAAGTCGGAGTGGTCCTCAATCCGATTGCCGGTGGCGGCCGGCTGAAACGGCATTGGCCGGAGGTCGCCGCGTCACTGAAAAGGCATTTCGGTGAATTCGAGCTGCGTGAGACGCAGGCCGAAGGTGACGCCGAAAGACTGGCGCTCGATCTCGCGGCAAACGGTTTCGACCTAGTGATCGCGGCCGGCGGTGACGGCACCGCCAGCGAGGTGGCCGACGGGCTGCTGCAGGCGTCCAAGGAAGGCCGCAGAACAACCGAGCTTGGCCTCTTGCCGTGCGGGACCGGCATCGATTTCGCGCGCGGGCTCGGCCTGCCGCGCGAGGTTGATGCGGTGCTGAAGCGGCTCGCCGAGACCAAGCCTCGGAAAGTCGATGCCGGGCGCATTTGCTACATCGACGACCATGGCGCGCTGGCCAGCCGGCATTTCATCAACATCGCCAGCCTCGGCCTGTCGGGTGCCACCGACCGCGCGGTCAACGCCGACAAGCGCAAGGGCAAGACGTCGGCCAAGACGCTGTTCCTGTGGCGCACCGTGGTCGAATTCATCCGTTACCGCTTCCAGCATGTCAGGATCACAGTCGACGACGGCACGCCGGTCGAGGCGCGCATGGCGCTGGTGGCGGTCGCCAACGGCAAGTTCTTCGGCGGTGGCATGATGATCGCGCCGGATGCGGAGCTGACCGACGGGCAGTTCGACATCGTCATCCTGCGCGCGGCCGGCAAGCTGAAGCTGATCTGGGATATCCGGCTGCTCTATGGAGGCCGGCACCGCAACCATCCCGCGATCACCATCCTGCGCGGCCGGAAAGTGGTGGTCGAGCCGCTCGGCGATGTCGAGACGAACGGCGCGATGGTCGACATCGATGGCGAGTCGCCGGGACGCATACCGGCGACCTTCGAGATCCTGCCCGGCGCGCTGACGCTCAGATATTGAATCAAGTCGTTAACAGATCGATTCAGGTGAGTCCGGAGATGGGTCCAACCAACTGAAATCGCTTGATTTCTTGCCTGGTGTCAGACTTCGAGCTTGGCTGGAAAACCGGGCGCGCGCAGGTCAGTGCCAACGGCATCTTCCAGCAGTTTGACGATCTGGGTCGACCACGCGGCGCCGCCATAGGCTTCCTTGCCTTGTTCAAAAATCGCGTTGACGCGCGATGCCAGCTCGAGCGGCACGCCAGACTGTTCGCCCATGGCGAGCGCGAAGCCGAGATCCTTCAGCGCCAAGTCCATGGTGAAGCCGATGTCGTAGGAGCCGTTGAGAATGAGCTGGCTTTCGGTCTCATGGACGAAGCTGTTGCCGGAGGAGGCGACGATGGCGTGGTAGGATTGGGCGAGGTCGAGCCCGCCTTGCCTGGCCAGCATCAAGGCCTCGCCGGCGGCGACAAGATGGATGAAGGCGAGCATGTTGGTGATCACCTTGATCACCGCCGCCGAGCCGACCGGACCCATCAGGAACGATTTCGCGCACATCGCTTGGATGGCCGGGCGATGGCGCGCATAAAGTGCTGCATCGCCACCGACCAGTGCGGTGATTTTTCCAACCGCCGCCAGATGCACGCCACCGGTGACCGGGCATTCCAACGTTTCGATGCCCTTGGCCGAGGCGAGGGCGGCCAGACGCACGATCTCGTCGCGGCCGTTGGTCGACATCTCGATCCAGGTGCCGCCCTCTGGCAGGCCCTCGAGCAAGCCGCCTGGACCGGCCAACACCGCTTCGCTGACTTTGGGCGAGGGCAGGCAGGTTACCGCATTGCCGGCTCGCGCGGCGGCCTCGGCGGGACTGTTGGCGGCGGTGGCGCCGAGCGCGACGAGGCGCTCGACAGCAGCGGGCTCGCGGTCGAAGACGGTGACCGCGAAGCCGTTGCGGATCAGGCTGGCGGCAAGATTGCCGCCGAGATGGCCAAGGCCGATGAAGGCATAGCTTTCGCTCACGGCATCAGCGGCGTCTGCATCATCTGCAGATGCAGTTCCTTGCCAGTGTAGGGATGCGCATCGCAGACCGCTTCGTTGAGCTCGACGCCGAGGCCGGGCTCCTTCGAGGGGATCACATTGCCGTCCTGCCACTCGATCTTCTTCGTAAGCAGCGTTGCGTGGAACCCGTCCCACTGCTTCAGCGATTCCAGGATTAGGAAGTTGGGCAGCGTCACCGCCAACTGGATGTTGGCAGCACCGACGATCGGCCCGCAATAGCAGTGCGGGGCGACCTGGATATGGTAAGCCTCGGCCATGGCGGCGATCTTCTTGGTTTCGAGGATGCCGCCCGAGCGGCCGAGGTCTGGCTGCAGGATGGTCGCGGCGCGGTTCTCGATGACGCGGGCGAATTCGAACTTGGTCGTCAGCCGCTCGCCAGTGGCGATCGGGATCGACGTGCCTCGCGCCACCTGCGCCATCACTTCAGGCATGTCGGGCGGCACCGGCTCCTCGAACCACAGCGGGTCATAGGGTTCGATGGCGCGGGCCATGCGCAGCGCGCCGGAGGCGGTGAATTGGCCATGGGTGCCGAACAGGATGTCGGCGCGGGTGCCGACCGCCTCGCGGATCGCCTTGATCATGCGCGCCGAGAGATCGATGTCGGCAAGGCGCGGCTGGTGACCGTCGAAGGCGGTGTAGGGACCGGCCGGGTCGAGCTTGACGGCATTGAAGCCCTGCTCGACATATTCGAGCGCGCAGGCGGCGGCGAGATCGGGGTCGTTGTAGACGTTCTTGCCGCGTGCATCCTCGGAGTGGACGCTGCCGGTGTGCGGGTAGAGATAGGTGTAGGAGCGCAGCGTCTCGTGCACCTGGCCACCGAGCAGTTTGTAGACCGGCTTGTTGGCTTCCTTGCCGACAATGTCCCAGCAGGCCATTTCGAGCGCCGAGAAGCAGCCCATGCCGGACACGTCAGGGCGCTGGGTGAAGCCCGACGAATAGGCGCGGCGGAAGAAATTCTCGATGTCGTGCGGATCGCGGCCGATCAAATAGCGCTCGGCCATGTCCTCGACCATCTTCGCCGTGACATGGGCGGAGAAGGTGGCGTTGTAGGCCTCGCCATAGCCGACGACACCGCCATCGGTGGTCAGCTTGACGAATATAAAATACTTGCCGCCGATGCCGGGCGGCGGGTTGCCGACAACCCAGGTCTTGACGTCGGTGATTTTCATTTTTGGTCCTCCAGAACCAGTTCGGCGCCCTTCCAACCGGTCATGATCGAGGCGGCGTTGGTGTTGCCGGTGATGTTGTCGGGAAAGATCGAGGCGTCGATGACGCGCAAGCCCTCGATACCGTGCAGCTTGAGGCGCGGATCGACCACGGCGCGCGTGGGATCGGGACCCATGCGGCAGGTCGAAACCGGATGATAGACAGTGCCCGAACGCTTCCGGAAATCCTGGATCAGATCGACGTCTGATGTGATCGACGGGCCCGGCAGGACCTCTTCCTCGATGATCTCGGCCATTGCCGGCATCGAGGCGATCTTGCGCACGAACTTCACCGCGTCGAGCATCTCGGCGACGTCGGCCTCGGTCGAATACGCATTGGCCGATATCCTGGGATAGTCGCGCGGATTGCTGGATCGGATCATGATCTCGCCACGGCTCGACGGGCGGCAATTGGACAGGCCGATGGAAAAGCCCGGCCACGGGTCGGGCGTCAGGATCGGACGCTCACCGCTTTTGGGAATGACGGTCGAGAAGGCCTGGAAATAGAGCTGCATGTTGGGGCGGGTCGCCGCCGGGTCGGTGCGGAAGAAGCCGCCGGCATTGTTCATCGACAGCGACAGCGGCCCGGACCGCGTCAGGATGTATTGCATGCCGACCAGGAGCTTGCCCCACCACGGACGCAGTGTCTGGTTGAGCGTCGGCAGCCTGCTCTTGAAGGTGTAGTTGATGCCGACATGGTCCTGCAGATGCGCGCCGACATTCTCGTTGGCGTGGACGACGGCGATGCCAAGCCCCTTGAGCAGCGCCGAGGGGCCGACGCCGGACTGCTGCAGCAATTGCGGCGAATTGACCGAGCCGCCCGACAGGATGACCTCACGGCCGGCACGCGCCGTCTTCGTCTCGCCGTTCTGCAGATATTCGACGCCGACGGCGCGCTTGCCTTCGAACAGCACCCGGGTCGCCAGCGCGTTCATCTCGACGCGGACGTTGGCGCGCTTCATCGCCGGGCGCAGGAAGGCACGCGCCGCCGACATGCGGCGGCCGTTCCTGGTCGAGATCTGGTAGACGCCAACGCCTTCCTGGGCAGCACCGTTGAAATCCGGGTTGAGCGGCAGACCGGCCTGCTGGCCGGCGGCGAGATAGCGCTTGGTCAGCGGGTGGACCGCGTCCGAACAATCGGTGACATGCAGCGGGCCGCCGACACCGCGCCATGCGTCGGCGCCGGCCTGATTGTCCTCCAGCGCCTTGAAGGCGGGCAAGATATCGTCATAGCCCCAGCCTGGGTTGCCGGCGGCTGCCCAGGCATCGAAATCCTCGCGCGCGCCCCGGATCCAGACCATGGCATTGATCGAGCTCGAGCCGCCAAGCAGCTTGCCGCGCGGCCAGTGGTCGGCGTTGCCCGCCAGGCCGGGGTCCGGCTCGGCCTTGTAGTTCCAGTTCACCGCCGGATCGAAGAAGGTCTTGCCGTAGCCGAGCGGCATCTGCACGTAGAAGCGGCGGTCGGTGCCGCCGGCTTCCAGCACCAGCACGGAAAAGCGTCCGGAGGCCGACAGTTTGTCGGCCAGGACCGAGCCGGCCGAGCCGGAGCCGACGATGATGAAGTCATAGGTCTGCATGATTGGTGGGCGGCTCCGGAAATCTGGCCACAGCCTAGACGCGGCGGGTCCGCCGCGTCGCCGCTCCTTCCGGCATCGGTTGTGAAAAAAGCGACCGCGATGCCAGGTCGAGTTGCGGGGAATCCCGACAATCGCGCTTGATATGCATGGGGTCGACAGCTTATGCGATGACATCAGCCAATCTGCGGAAGGCAGGAATCATATGCGCACCTTGCCTGATGCTTTCATTCCCGAATTGCCGGGCCACTACAGCGGCAAGGTCCGCGAAAACTACGACCTGCCGGACGGCAGGCGCATCATCATCGCCACCGACCGTCTCAGTGCCTTCGACACCATCCTGACCTCGATCCCGTTCAAGGGGGAGATCCTCACCCAGACGGCGCGGTACTGGTTCGAGGAAACCGCCGATATCTGCCCGAACCATGTTCTCGAATATCCCGATCCAAACGTCGTCGTCGGCACAAGGCTGGACATCCTGCCGGTCGAGATCGTCGTGCGTGGCTATCTGGCGGGAACCACCAGCACCTCGATCCTGACAAGGTACCGGCGCGGTGAGCGGGACATGTATGGAATGACCCTGCAGGACGGCCTGCGCGACAACGAAAAACTGGCCGAGCCGATCATCACGCCGACCAGCAAGGCCCTGCACGGTGGCCATGACGAGCCCCTGTCCAAGGCCGAGATCCTTGACCAGGGCCTTCTCACGCCGGCGCAGTGGGATACCGTATCGGGCTATGCCTTGCAGCTGTTCGCCCGTGGACAGCAGCGCGCCGCCGAACGCGGCCTCATCCTCGCCGATACGAAATACGAATTCGGCACCGACAAGAACGGGACCATAATCCTTGCCGACGAAATCCACACGCCGGACAGCAGCCGGTACTGGATCGCCAAGAGCTATGAGGAAGCCCTCGCCAGCGGCAGCCGGCCGGAGAGCTTCGACAAGGATTTCATCCGGTCGTGGGTCTCTGCGCGATGCGATCCCTACAGCCAACCGATTCCCGACATACCCGACGAGATCGTCGAGCAGGCATCGCGGGTCTATGCGCAGGCTTACGAGGCAATCACGGGCAGAGAATTCTCTCCCGACCTTTCTGGGAATAGCGTCCTGGATCGCATTCGCTCAAACCTCGCGCGTTACTTCTAGCGGCCAAGCGAGACTTCGGAGGGTGGCGCGTTGACCTCTCGGCGCCATGACGCTACGGGATCGAGGGCATTGACCTCGAAGGATTTCCCCCATGGTGCACTACGCTGAAGGACGGCCGCTCGGCGATCTGACGCTGCGCACGCTGGCCATGCCTTCGGACGCCAATGCGGCCGGCGACATCTTCGGCGGCTGGGTGATGGCGCAGATGGATCTTGCCTGCGGCATCCGTGCGGCCGAGCGCGCAAAGGGCCGCGTGGTGACTGCGGCGGTCAAGGAAATGTCGTTCGCCAAGCCGATGAAGATCGGCGACACGCTGTGCATCTACACCCATGTCGAGCGTGTCGGCCGCACCTCGATGACGCTCAAGGTCGAGGCCTGGGCGCAGCGCTATCTCTCAGACCTGATGGAGAAGGTCACCCATGCCGATTTCGTCATGGTCGCGCTGGATGGCGAGGGCAAGCCAAAGGCGGTTCCGGCGGAAGCCTGACCGGGGGCTTCGGCGCACAGCCATGCCGGGGTGAACACGCGGCAGATGCGAAACGGGCCGCGCGCACGGTCTGTTGATGAACGAAGACAATCAGTCAACGATTGCTGAACGCCGCGCTGGCAGTTACCGCCGCGGCTTTGTCCTTGTCCGCTGACGGCGTTCGTCTGAAAGGCAGACCCGAAACCGGTCAACTGCCGCCGACGGAATGCAATGTCGCTAGCGCAGCCATCGGCGAAAACCATTCCAATACAAAGGCTTCAGGCATGCGTCGCGTCGAATTTCTCACGTGCTGCCCGCACGCGCGTGGTGTTGACGCGGGCCCATTCGCCGAGTGCGCTGACCGGGATCAGCAACTCATGGCCGAGTTCGGTCAGCTCGTAATCGACGCGCGGCGGAATGGTCGGGAACACCGTGCGGGTGACGAAGCCGTCACGCTCCAAACCGCGCAAGGTGGTGGTCAGCATCTTCTGCGAGATGCCGCCGACAGCAGCACGTAACTCATTGAATCGCAACGGTCCTTGGCCGAGCTTGCCGACCACGAGAACGGTCCATTTATCGCCGACGCGCTGCAGGATTTCCGAAACGGCGCGGCAATCTTCGGTGTTGAGCGGGTTCCTCAGTAACAAAAAGGTGCCTCCTTGCGCCGCGAGTTGACAGTATCTCATATAGCGCCGGTATCCAAACGATACCAGCTTTACTTGCAAGGAAGAGCCCCATGTCAAAACCTAAGATCGCCATCGTTGTCGGTTCGACGCGCGCCGCGCGCTTCGCCGACGTACCAACCCAGTGGATTGCCAAGATCGCCAAATCGCATGCCGATATCGACGTCGAGATCGTCGATCTGCGCGACTTCCCGCTGCCGTTCTTCGACGAGGTCGCATCCTCCGCCTGGGCGCCGTCGCAGAATGAAGTGGCGAAGCGCTGGCAGAAGAAGGTCGCTGAATTCGACGGCTTCATCTTCACCGCCGCCGAATACAATCATGGTCCGACGGCCGTGCTGAAGAACGCCATCGACTACGCTGCCAACGAATGGAACAAGAAGCCGGCCGGCTTCGTCGGCTATGGCAGCGTCGGCGGCTCCCGTGCCGTCGAGCAGCTGCGCCTTCATGCGGTCGAATTGCAGATGGCGCCGGTCAAGTCGGCCGTCCATATCGCCTGGGGTGACTTTCTCGCCGTCCGCCAGGGCGAGAAGAAGCTCGAAGAGCTCGAGCACCTGAACCAAGCCGCCACAGCGCTGGTCAACGACGTCGCGTGGTGGGCCAAGGTGCTCAAGGCAGCGCGTCAGGCCGACGCCGTCGCCGAGGAAGTCAAGGCGGCCTGACCGCCGGTTCGAATTAACCTCCCAAGGATCCGGGGCGGCGCTTGCGCCGCCCTTTTCAATTGTGGGAGGCGTGCGTCTCCCGCGCCGGCCTTGGGCGGATGATGCAATCAGCGAGGCGATCCATTTCGTTGAGTTCGTCGGCGTGGTGCTGGCCCCATTGGCAGAGCGCCAGCAGGATCGGCTCGAGGCTGAGGCCGAGACTTGTCGCGGAGTATTCGACGCGCGAAGGCACTTCGGCAAAGATCTCGCGGCTGACGAGGCCGTGCTCCTCCATTTCGCGCAGCTGCTGGATCAGCACCTTCTGGGTGATGCCGGGCATCATCGTCTTCAGCGCCGACAGCCGCCGCGGGCCGTCGAAGAGATGGTAGAGGATGACCGCCTTCCAGCGCCCAGCGATCACTTTCAGGGCGCGTTCCGCAGGCAGCATCGGCAATCGCTTGATGGGCGGTCTCTTGCTCGGATTGGCCATGGTCACCTCCTGGTCAGCAGGGGACAAATGAGTGTGTAGTCGAGGCTGCGCAGATAGTGGCAAACCGTGGCCGATGCCATAGCGATCGGAGTTTGCCATGAAAGCCATTCAAGTCAGCCGCTTCGGCGGCCCAGATGTGCTGGAGGCGGTCGACCTGCCGTCGCCAGTGCCGCAGGCCGGCGAGGTGTTGGTCCGCGTCCATGTCGCCGGGATCAATTTCTTCGAAGTGCTGATGCGCAGGGATGGCTACGCGGTGACGCCGCAACTGCCGATGATCCTTGGTGTCGAGGCCGCGGGCTCCGTCGAGGCTGTTGGACACGGGGTGGATGCGTCGCTGCTGGGAGCCCGTGTCGCCGCGCCCTTGTTCGTTTCAAAGCATCCTCACAGCGGCTATGCCGAGGAGGTGACGATCGACGCCGATCTCGTCGTGCCGCTGCCGGGTGCCCTATCGTTCGAGGATGCGACGGCGTTGATGGTGCAAGGGCTGACGGCCCTTCACCTGCTGCGGCAAAGCCCGCCAAACGGCAAGTCGGTGCTGGTGCCGGCCGCGTCGGGTGGCGTCGGTTCGCTGCTTGTCCAGTTGGCCCGGCTAAAGGGCGCACGCAAGGTGATCGCGGCCGCCGGCGGCAAGGCCAAGCTCGATCTCGCTCTGTCGCTCAGCGCCGATGCCGCCGTCGACTATCTCAAGCCAGAGTGGCCCGCCCGCGTTCGCGACACCACGGACGGGCAGGGCGCCGATATCATCTACGACACGGTCGGTGGCGCGCTGACGGCTGCGTTGCTGCAGGCTCTGGCACCCGGGGGCGAACTGGTGTTCGCCGCACTTGGCCGCTACACGCTCGCGGCTTCCGACCTGGAAGCGATGATCGGCCGCAACCAGTCCTTGAGAGGTTTCGCGCTGCTGCCGCTGCTGTCCACGGACGTACTGAAAGCCAGCCTGTCCGAGCTGTTCCAACTGGCGGCAAGCGGTCGGCTGCAGGTTGCGATCGGCGGCCGTTTCCCACTCGACCAGGCTGGCGAAGCGCACCGCTTGCTCGACGAGCGCCGCTCGACGGGGAAGGTGGTGCTGATGCCCTAGTCTAGTATTGTGGTCGACTAATCGCCTGCAGAGACCGCGGACTGCTCTTTTTCTGGGACTGCGTCGCGTTACCCATGGTCACGCTGCCTTTCGGCCAGAGCCCCACAAGGCGCGCCCGATCAAGTTCCGTCTGCCCTTGCGTGGGACAAGATCGATATCGCTGACAAGCTTTGCGCCGCCCTCGCGCCGCTCCAATGTGATCTTGCGGCTATGGAAGGCTTCCAGTTCGGCGCGATGCGCCACGCTTATGATGGTGACCTTCGGCAATTCTTGGATGAGCACCTCCATCATCTTGCCCTGGCTCTTCTCATCGAGCGCCGCGGTTGCTTCATCCAGCACGATGATGTCGGGGCTGTGCAGCAGGAGACGCGCGAAGGCAAGTCGCTGTTTTTCGCCACCCGACAAGGTCTGGTCCCATGGCGCGTCTTCCTCGATCTTGTTGGCGAGATAGGCGAGCCCCACTCTATCGAGCGCAGCCTTGATCTCCTTAATCGTCCAGTTGTCGGCGGCGGCGGGATAGGCGACTGCGCGGCGAAGCGTGCCCGAGGGGATGTAGGGTCGTTGCGGCAACATGAACAGCCGCCTGTCGGCGTGGAAATTGACGCTGCCGCCACCCCACGGCCACAGGCCTGCGACGGCCCGCACCAGCGTGCTCTTGCCTGAACCGGATTCACCGGCCACCAGCACCCGCTCGCCTGGTTCGATCACGACCTTGGTTTCCTTGACCACGGACGTGCCGTCGTCGAGCGTCACGGAGAGATTGTCGATGCTGAGCATCGCGCCGTCTTCGGTTTCGCCACGTTGGATGCGTCCCAGGGCGTCGCTCTGCTCGGCGCGCTCGAGCCCATCGAGCGACATCATCAGCGAGGCGATGCGCCTTGCCGAGGCGTTCCAGTCGGCGAGACGGGGGTAGTTGTCGACCAGCCATCCGAATGCGCCCTGCACGATGGCAAAGGCGGAGGCAGCCTGCATGACCTGTCCAAGTGTCATGCTGCCTTCGAGAAACTTTGGAGCGCAAAGCAAAACCGGCACGACCGGCGCAAACAGGCTCGACCCCTGTGACACCAGTGCGGTGCGCATGTGCTGGCCTGTGAGGAGCGCCCATTGCCTGAGCACATGGGCGAACCTCTTGTCGATGCCGCTGCGCTCCTCCTCCTCGCCGCCGAGCAATGCGATACTCTCGCCGTTCTCGCGCACGCGCGTCAGCGTGTAGCGGAATTCGGCTTCCGCCTGGTTCTTTTCCTCGGAGAGGTGGACGAAATGGCGGCCAATCACCGCCATCGAAGTGGACGTGATCGCGGCATAGATGATCGCCGTGATGACGAGGAAGCCGGGAACCGTGATGGTCGAACCCGAGATTGTGAAGCTCAGGGCTCCGCCGATCGTCCACAGCACCACGATGAAGGTCGAGGCCGACAGAAACGCGTTGATGACACCGGCGGTGAAGTCGACCGGGGATTCGGTGGCAATCCGCAAATCCTCCGAAACGCGAGCTTCGGGGTTCTGGTGGTCGCCGCCGACGAGGTTCAACTGATAGTAGCGGCCGTTCGCAAGCCAGCGCGCGATGACCGCGGTGGTGAGCCAGGAACGCCAGCGGCGCTGAATCGTCATGCGAAGAAAGACCTGTGTAACGACAAGGCTTCCGCTTCCGAGCACCAGCGGCACGAAAACGGCGCTAAGGAAGTACACGGTGTGGGCGTCGCGTTGCTCAAGGGCGTCGAAAATCGCCCGATTCCAGCGATTGATCCCATACTGGAAGCCGACGTTCACGCATATCAGGATCAACAGCCCGATCGTGAACGGCCAGGCGAGCCTGTCACCGCCGCGGCCCCAGTAACCGCGCGCACTGATCCAGAAGCGCTTCAACAAGTATTTCTTGCGCGCCTGCTCGGCCTCCTCGGGCGTCAGTTCCGGATCGGGTTCGATGACATCGGGCGGCGGCGCGGCCTGGCCATTGACCTCGGGCGCGGCATGCCCGTCGACCTCGGGCGCGGCTTCGACGGTCGATGCCTTTTCCTGGCGCGACTTTTCAGCTCCGCGTGGTTTGGCACCGTTGACAGATTTCAGCTTGGATTTGACCCCGGACATAGGCCGACAACGGCTTAAAAATCAAAAGGTTTCATGGATGTCAGCGCTTCTCGACAATTATCAGCGCGGGTTGGCAGGCGGGTGGCGAGGAGCTTGTCGATGAAACGCACCCGGGCCGGCATGGGGCCGGCCCGCCGCGGCCATTCAGGCTACCGCCGGGATGTGACGCGGGCCGGTGAGCATGCCGAGGCCAAGGCCTTTGGTCGAGCACATGACCCTATCATTTTGACGTGACGTCGTCGCGATCCGTATCCACAGCGTAGCGCACGGCGCCGCCGTCCATCCGATGGGCGGAATCGACGTCTTGGTGTTTTAGCCGATCTCCGTTGAAAACCGGGTTCCAGCCCTCGATCCTCCCCACAAGTCACTTGCATAATGCAATCCACTAGGCTATGAGTCACTTTCATTTTGAAAGAGACCAGCGACAATGGTTGCCAAAACAAGCTTCGAAACCCGCCCATGCCCCATCGCGCGCAGCCTCGACGATGTGGGTGAGTGGTGGAGCATTCTTCTGCTGCGGGATGCGTTCCAGGGCCTGACGCGCTTCGACCAGTTTCAGAAGAGCCTGGAGATTGCGCCCAACATTCTGACGCGGCGGCTGAACAGCCTGGTCGAGCGCGGCCTGTTCGAGAAGCGCGTCTACTGCGAACGGCCGCTTCGCCATGAATATGTGCTGACCTCCAAGGCGCGCGATTTCCGCCCGGTCCTGCTTTCCTTGCTCGCTTGGGGCAACAAGCATCTGGCGCCCGAGGGCCCCAGCCTCGTCGTTGTGGACAAGGCTGACGGGCGCTGGGCCGAGCCGGTGCTGGTCGATCGCCAGACCGGCAAGGAACTCGACAGCGAGGACTTCGCCATGGCAACGGCACCCAAGGCCACCGATCGCATGCGGCGGCGATATCGCTTCAGCAGCGAAGGCTCAGGCCTTCCGCTGGTCGACAACGCGTTGCTTCAGCACAGCCAGGACGAGGGGCGCGGCAGATGAACAAGGTTCTCTCGCCGGCCGAATTGCAGCCATCGGTCGCCCAAAATCTCACGCCTGCCATTTCCCTTGCCGCCACTCCCATGCCCGCCAGGAAGCGTCGCAGGCCGCTGCTGATGTTGGCAGGCCTTGTCGTGATCGGCGTCGCCGGCTGGTACGGCGTCCAGTGGTGGCAGGCCGGCCGCTTTCTCGTCTCGACCGATGACGCCTATGTCGGCGGCAACGTCACGCCGCTGGCGCCACGGGTCGCCGGTCATATCGACCAGATCCTTGTCGAGGACAACCAGCATGTCGAGGCGGGTCAGCTCGTGATCCGCATCGACGACCGGTCCTTCAAGGCGGCGCTGGAGCATGCGCAGGCATCGGTCCAGCAGCAGCAGTCTGCTCTCGACAATCTTCATGCCCAAATCTCGCTGCAGAATTCGGTGATCGAGCAGGCCGAGGCCGATCTCGAGGCCAAGAGCGCGGCCGCCGTTTTCACCGCTCAGGACGCGAAGCGCTATGAGGTGCTGGCCAGCACCAGGGCCGGTTCCCAGCAGGACGCCGAGAGAAGCTTTGCCGCCGATGGCCAGGCCAAGGCGTCGGTCGCCGCTTCCCGTGCGGGACTTGCGGCGGCGAAGCAACAGCTCGACGTCCTCAACACCCAGATCTCGGAAGCAACCGCCGCGGTCGCGGCAGCCAAGGCCGATGTCGACACCGCGCAGCTCGATCTCGGGTTCACGCAGATCCGTTCTCCCATCGACGGTGTCATCGGCAATAGGCTGGCACAAGTCGGCACCTATGTGTCGCCGGGTAGCTATCTCTTGACGATCGTTCCGGAGAGGGGGCTGTGGGTCGACGCCAATTTCAAGGAGGACCAGCTACGGCAGATGGCCGAGGGGCAGCCGGCGACGGTCTATACCGACATTGCACCTGACGAGCCGCTCAAAGGTCATGTCACCAGCCTGGGGCCTGCAACCGGGGCCATCTTCAGTGTGATCCCGCCGCAGAACGCGACCGGCAATTTCACCAAGATCGTCCAGCGCGTCCCCGTCAGGATCACCATCGACCAGGACCAGGTGCAGAAGGTTGCGCTCAGGCCAGGTCTGTCGACCGCCGTGACGGTCGATACCGCGTCGCGCTGAGGACGCCATGTCAGAGCGCGCCGTCCCGCAGTCCTTCTTCGCGAGCATCCTGCCGTTCATGGTGATGTGCGTGGGGATGTTCATCGCGCTTCTCGACATCCAGATCGTCGCGTCCTCGCTCCAGGATATCGGTGGCGGCCTGTCGGCTGCCCAGGATCAGATCGGCTGGGTGCAGACATCCTACCTGGTGGCGGAAATCATCGTGATCCCGCTATCGGGCTGGCTCACGCGCGTGTTCTCGACCCGGTGGCTTTTCACCATCTCGGCCGCTGGCTTTACCCTGGCAAGCATGCTTTGCGGGTTGGCCTGGAACATTGAAAGCATGATCGCTTTCCGCGCAATGCAGGGGCTGCTCGGGGCGTCGATGATCCCCACGGTCTTCACCTCGTCGTTCCATTATTTTCAGGGTCCGAGGCGGGTCTATGCGGCTGCGGTGGTTGGCAGCATCGCTTCGATCGCGCCGACGCTCGGCCCCGTCATCGGCGGCTGGATCACGGATACGCTGAGCTGGCATTGGCTTTTCTATGTCAACGTCATTCCAGGCACCATCGTCACCATCCTCGTCGCCGCCCTGGTCAAGATCGACGAACCCGATCCGTCCCTTTTGAAGGGCGCCGACTACATCGGCATCGTCCTGATGGCGGTCAGTCTCGGCACGTTGGAATATGTTCTCGAAGAGGGTTCGCGCTGGAACTGGTTCGATGATGCGACAATCCGCAATGGCGCCATCCTCGCGGGGGTCACCGGGATTCTGTTCGTCGTCCGCAGCCTGACCTATTCGCAGCCGGTGGTCGATTTCCGTGCCTTCGGCAACCGCAATTTCGCGATCGGCTGTTTCCTATCGTTCATAACCGGCGTCGGCATCTTCGCCACGATCTTCCTGACGCCGCTGTTCCTCGGTTACGTGCGCGGCTACGACGCCCTGCAGACCGGGCTGGCGGTCTTTTCCACCGGCGTCGCTTCGATGGTCGGTGTCCCCGTCTACATTTTTCTCGCCAAGCGCTTCGACACGCGCTGGCTGATGATGTTCGGGCTTGCCTCTTTCGGTGCGTCGATGTGGAGCTTCAGTGCCATCACCAGCGAATGGGGCGCCGCGCAGCTGCTTCTCCCGCAGATCTTTCGCGGCTTCCCGCAGGTTTTCGCGGTCGCGCCCAGCGTCAATCTCGGTCTCGGCAGCCTGCCGCCCGAACGGCTGAAATATGCCAGCGGCCTGTTCAACACGATGCGCAATCTCGGCGGTGCGGTCGGCATCGCCGTTTGCGGCGCGATCCTGAACGACCGCACCAACTTCCATTTCCTGATGATTGCATCGCATTTGACGCCACAGAATGAGGCTGCCATGCGCCTCGTCGACAACGTCGCACTGCGCTATGGCCAATTGCCCGGCGCCGTCGGCGACGGTCACACCGCTTCGTTGAAGCAGTTGTGGGCGCTGGCCTATCGCGAGGCGTCGACCATGGCCTATGCCGATGCGTTCCTGGTGATCATGGTGGCGTTCGTCATCGCGACGGCGCTCGTTCCGTTCCTGCGCAACGTCACGCCGAAGGCGCCGCCTCCGGACGCGCATTGAAGCGGGACCGACGCGACGACCGAACCAAACCGACAGGAGCCGGAAAGCTGGTCGTCAGCGCACCGGCTCGCGGTGCGTGCCGGGCAGGCGGGTGGCGATGAGCTTGTCGATGCGGCGGCCGTCGAGATCGACCACTTCGAAGCGCCATCCCTGCGCGTCGACGCATTCGCCGGTCGCCGGCAGGTGGTGCATGTGCGACAGCACGTAGCCGGCGACGGTCTCGTAGTCGCGGTTTTCCGGCAGGTCGATGCCGAGGACGTCGGCCATCTCGTCGGCCTGCATGTAGCCGGCGAGCAGCCAGGAGCCGTCCTCGCGCTTGACGGCATTCTCCTCGTCGCCGGCGTCGGTATCCGCCCTGAAGACGCCGGTGATGGCTTCGAGAATATCGGCCGGGGTGACGATGCCTTCGAAATGGCCGTACTCGTCATGCACCAGCGCCATCGGCACGTCGGATTCCTTGAGCTTCTGCAGCACATCCAGCGCGTCGGCCTGGTCGTAGACGATGGGCGCGGCGCGCACATGCCGGCGCGGGTCGAGCACGCGGCCGGCAAGCAGCGCGGCGAGCACGTCGCGCGTCTGGACGACGCCGACCATGACATCGACGCCCCCGTCGCCCGCAGGCAGACGCGAATGCTGGGTCTCCATCAACAGCTTGCGGATGGCGCTCTCGTCGGACTGCAGGTTGATCCAGTCGACCTCGGTGCGCGGCGTCATCACGGCGCGTACGGCGCGGTCGCCAAGCCGCATGACGCCGGCTATCATGCGCCGCTCGTCGGATTCGATGGTGCCGTGATGCTCGGCTTCGGCGACCAGCATCTTGATCTCCTCGTCGGTGACCTTCTCCTCGCTTTCGCCGCGCTGGCCGAGCAGCCACAATATGGCGCGGCCGGAAATGTCGAGCAGGAAGACCAGAGGGGCCGAGACGGTGGCGAGAATGGTCATTGCAGGGGCCGCCCGCGCGGCCACGCGCTCGGGATCGCGCAAGGCGATCTGCTTGGGTACCAGCTCGCCAACGATGAGCGAGAAATAGGTGATGATGGCGACGACGATGCCGACCCCGACCGGATCGGCGACGTTTTCGCGCATGCCGGTCGAGGCCAGGAAGGTGGCCAGCCGGTCGCCCAGCGTGGCGCCGGAAAACGCGCCGGAGAGAACGCCGACCAAAGTGATGCCGATCTGCACCGAGGACAGGAACTTGCCGGGATTGGAGCCAAGCTCAAGAGCCCGGCCGGCGCCGTTGACGCCGCGGTCGATCATCGCCTTGAGCCTGGCCGGGCGCGACGAGACGATGGCGAGCTCGGACATAGACAAAAGGCCGTTCACACAGATGAGGACGACCACGATAGCGATTTCGACGTATAGCATGAGCGGTCAATAGCATTGCGGCGCGGCTTTCGAAAATAGTCCGCCAGGATTTTTAGAAAATGACAGTGACAGCTCTCAACCGATGTCGTCTGCGGCATCGGGGTCACGGCCAATTTTCAGGTCGATCCCGGACCATCTGGTCTCAGAACACATGATCTCACGGCAGTTGCTTCAACACGCCGACAACGGCCTCGCCGTCGGTGAAATAGGGATCGCCGCCGCCATTGCGCCCGCTGCTGGTGGCGCCGATGCCTGCCATGTCTCTGGTCGAGATCAGCGTACCGGCGGTGGCCAGATCGCGCATCAGGAAATTGCGTTCGGCATCGATGTCGGGGCCGATGTGATGGGTGATGGCGCCGGTATCGTGGCTCAGCCCCACGCCGCGATCGAAGCTGGCCGAACCGAGCCACAGCGTCCGGCCGTCATCGCCGCTCGCGCCTGTCTGCCAGAGGCGGACATGATGGCGCCTGTCGGCGCTGGCTCCCACCGGCTTTTCGAACGCAAGATCCTGGGCGCGGCCGTCGAACAACAGCCGGCTGACCGGCGCATCGGGATAGGGATGGTCGAAGAGCACACTTTCACCAATCTCGATCGCGGTCGTCAAGGTCACGGCATCGGCAGTGTCCCAGCCGGCGACGGCGAAGGCATGGACCACTTCCTTCTTGGTGCCGACAAGGCCGACATTGATCGGATCACCCGGAATGCCCTGCGGCGTGTGTGTCACCATCTCGAAGCGCTGGGTGCGAAAGCCGCGATCCCGGAATGTCCAGAATTCCGGCGCGGCGAAATAGGCGAGCGTCAGATAGGCGGCCAGGAAGGCCGTCATCCAGATTGCAATGCGTCGCCGAAAACTTCGCTGGCCCATCACCGTCGCCCGAACGTTCCGGCATCACTCTATGCGATGTCATGTTTCGCCGGCAAAGGGCGTCGACATGCTGTTGTCCGACGCTCTAGCGGCAGGCGCGATAACCGTTCCTGCGGTTCTTGATGTCGAAGTGGAAGTGGTTGCGGTGGTCGTAATTGTAGCCGGGGCCAAGCACGGTGGTGAAATACTGGCAGCCGTCGGCGCGCACATTGTTGAGGAAACCGCGAGTGCGGAAGGCGAACAGGCCGGGCTTGCGCACGTCGATGTCGTCGCCATTGTTGAGCTCGATGCTCATCACATCGAGCGCGTTGCCCTTGCCGTGCTCCGACAGCACGCCTTCGCCGGCAATGTTGCGGCAGGAATAACTGGAACCCTGGTGGATGGTCTTGACGCCGGAGAAATAGCGCCAGCGGGCGGAGGGAACGAGTTCGTTCTTCGTCCAGCCCGCGAAGGTCGCGGCCATGTCGCAGGTCAGCGTGGCGGCAGGCTTCATCTGGATGCTGCCGATGGCCGAGACCTTGACCGGATAATCGATGCCGCACTGACCTTCATGGATCGGCGCCAGGTCGGTGTAGGCGACATCGAGGCGCTTCAACTGCTGGCGGCAGTCGGTTTCGCTGGCCGGCATCTGCTCGACCGGCGACATCGGCTCATCCATGCGCGGATAGGCGGCGCTCGTCATATAGGGATTGGACGGAACAAGCTTCTGCATGCCCGTGTATTGCGGCACGGCGGCGGTCTGCGAACCGACATCGACGGCCGGTTCAAGCGACAGCACGCTGCCGGTGTTGCAAGCCGAAACCGCCGCGAGGGCAAGGCCGGCGGCGACCATCGCAGCACGTTTCGATTGGCGCGCGGCGGTGGAAAACACGACGCGAAATTTGCCGGCCATTGGCGGAATCCCATTCACGGATATCCGGCATTTTAACGATCAAGGGTAAAGGAAAACTCAGCGCCGGCGTTCATGCCTGCGGCCGAATTGCGGCACGCGGTCCCGGCCAACCCTGCTCACTGGCAGAACGTTCCGCCATGGCGGCGCTGTTCGAGATCGAGATGGAAATGCAAGGCATGGTCGGGGTCGGCGCCTGGTCCGAGCACGGTCTTGAACGGTCCGCAGGCGGCCTTGCGCACGGTGTTGAGGAATTTCGCGTCCTTTTCCGGCGGCGTCGGGCCGACTTCGATCTTCTTGCCGTCCGACAGCGTGAAGCTGGCGATGTCGAGCGCGTTGCCGAAGGCGTGTTCCGACAGTTTTCTCGTGCCGTGGCGCGGCCGGCAGACAAAGGCCGATGCCTGGCCGATCGATTGCAGATCCGCGCCGAATTCGGCTTTCGCCGCCGGCTGGATGACGTTAGCGGCGAAACGCGCCGCCGCTTCGGCCATCGGGCAATTGAGCTCGGTCCCGGGGCCGATGGCGATCGACTTGCCGAGTGTCTTCAGCACGATCGGGTAGGGGATCGCGCAGCCGATGTCGGCATTGCTTTCCGCCTTGTGTTCCTCGAACTCGACGCCGAGCGTCTTCAGCCGCTCGCGGCAAGCGACTTCCTCGTCGGGCATTTTCTCGTCGGGGAGATCGGCCGAGCGCGGGTCGGGGAGCATTTTCTCATCGCCTGCATCAGCCGGCTTTTGCGGCGGCTGCGGGGCGACAGCCGGCGGCTCAACCTCGGGCTCCGCGGTCCCAGGCTTTTGTGGTGGCGTCGGCGCCACAGAAGGCGGTTCAGGGCTGTTTTCCGTGTCGGCCGATGGTTCGGGGCGCGCCTGCTTTTCTCGATGCGACTTTTCTTGATTGGACCGGTCAACCGCTCCGCCGCTCCTTGGAGCTTGCGTCTTCAGCTCCTCCTTCTTGGCAATGTCGGCCTTCTGCGCGTCTGCGGGACGTGGCTCCGGTACCGGGACGTCGGCAGGCGATGTCAACGGGTCGATCGTTTTCTGTTGTATCTGCGACGGGCCCGGCATGACGTGCTGAGAGCCCCGCCGTTTCAGGCGATGCTTGCCCCGCGGTTCCAGCGGCTGGTCGGCCCGCAGCGACATCGGCTGCTCAACCTGGGCCTTGTGGTGCCGATGGCGATGTCTGGCGTCGGCGGGCGTAGCCAGCACAGCCGCGATGGCTACGACCAGTGCAATCCTGCAGGTTCGGGAAAAGACAATCGACCCCATGGCCGTCAACGGCAAGGACGCAAGGAGGTTGCCTTGGCCCCATCACGAACGGTAACCACGATGTTACGCGCCGATCGCTTCCAGCCCTTCCTCCAGCCAGTCGGCAAGCAGTGGCATGCCGAGCAGGTACTTTGCCGTGCGTTTGTTGGCGCGTTCACGCGCCGCGGCAAGCGCATCCGCCCACTCAGTGCCATCGTAGTCGCCACGACCGATCCAGGCCAGGGCGATGAGTTCGGCTGCTTCATCGACATTGAGGTCGTTGATCAACTCGCGCAGCTCTTCCTCGGTGAGGTTTTCGGAACTTTCCTCGGCGAGGCCGTCATGATGGTGGTTGGCATGCGCCTCGCCGTCGAGTTCGACCTCATGCTCGGCGCCACCGGCATAGTCTTCATTGACGGCGGCACTCAATGCCTTGGCCTTGAGAATGAACAGGCGCACGGTGTCGGGGCCGATCGAAAGCTCCCAATCCTTTTCAAGGCGCCGCTGCACATTCCGTCTCCGTCAACGTCGTTTGCCGGATGATAGCGGATTTGCAGCATCCGTCACCTGATGTTCTCCGATATGCTTTTTTTCCGGGATGAAACCGAGGGCGTCCGGCGTTAGTGTTGCATTCTCACCCCTCAAGGAGGCTTCGATGCATAAAAGAGTGCTGATCCAGGCGGCGAGCGCGTTGCTCGCTCTACAGTTCCTTGCTGTCCCAGTGTTCGCCGCCGGTAGCGACACTCCGAATACCGACCAGACCGTCACCAAGTGCAAGAAGGGCGAAGTCTGGGACAAGAAGAAGAAAAAGTGCGTCGCACCCCAGGAAGGCATGCTGGACGACGACAGCATCTATGATGCCGGTCATTCGCTGGCGCTGGCAGGCCGCTATGACGAGGCGATCGCCGTGCTCAGCCTTGCCGCCAACAAGCAGGATCCGCGCATCCTCAACTATCTCGGCTATTCGCACCGCCATTCCGGCCGCGTCACCGTCGGCCTCGGCTATTACGAGGAAGCGCTACGCATCGACCCCAACTACACGCTAGTGCGCGAATATCTCGGCGAAGCGCATCTGCAGATCGGCGATCTGGCCGGTGCCCAGCAGCAGTTGATGGAAATCGAGAAGCGGACCGGCAAGGGTTCGCGCGAATACGGCATGCTGTCCGAGCAGATCGACCATTTCATGCGGAGCTGATTTCGGCGCCCAATACTTCTCAATCCGGCCGCGAGCGATCGCGGCCGGATTTTTTGTTGCCGGCCATCGCCGGTTCGCATCTGCCGCGACAATATTTGCGAAAGCAGCGACGGCATTTGCGAAAGCCGGAGAACATTTTCGTAAAACCGATTTTTGGGCGTGAAAAACCCGCGAAGATTGCTATATTCAGGGAAATTGCGGTGAAACGGTTCCGTTAGCCCGAGGCTCTCGGACCGTTTTCTTTTTGTACCCATCGACAAGGCTTTCCCCGAAACGCGGGGGTGGCAGCAGGAAAGGTCAGGCATCATGAACAAGGTCCCGATGACAGGCGAGGGGTTCGCGTCATTGAAGGAAGAGCTGCGCTGGCGCCAGCAGGAAGAGCGGCCGCGCATCATCGAGGCGATCTCCGAGGCGCGCTCGCACGGCGACCTTTCCGAAAATGCCGAATACCATGCCGCAAAAGAGGCGCAGAGCCTCAATGAGGGCCGGGTCAACGAGCTTGAAGATTATATCGCGCGCGCCGAAGTGATCGATGTCAGCAAGCTCAGCGGCGACAAAGTCAAGTTCGGCGCCACCGTGGTGCTGGTCGACGAGGACACCGAGGAAAAGAAGACCTACCGGATCGTCGGCGACCAGGAAGCCGACGTGAAGTCCGGCCGCATCTCGATCTCCTCGCCGATCGCGCGCGCGCTCATCGGCAAGGAAGTCGGCGACGCCATCGAGGTCAACGCGCCAGGCGGCGCAAGGGGTTATGAGATCGTCCAGGTGCAGTTCATCTAGGGGATTTGAGAGGCGCCGATCTGCCCTTTCAAGCTAAAGGATGTCGCCGCCCCTCATCGCCCTGCCGGGCACTTCTCCCCGTATAGTGACGGGGAGAAGGACGCCTTGTCCGAACCTGATAGATAGGTAACAGAATGGACCGATAGCATAGGTGACA
>NZ_JBWKME010000091.1:0-7016 GCF_056431085.1 Mesorhizobium waitakense
GCCCAAACCGCCCCTTCTGCGCGCCGCCTAACCCCAGAGAAGTTACCGGTCTCGAAACAGTCAGGTCGGAGTGGGCCCCTAGCCCTGCTGCATCATCTGGCAGAGTAAACCCATCGAGGTTGAACGTCGGAGCTGCCACCGGACTCGCCAGGTCAGCCTTGCGCGGCAATGTCGACAACCCGAACGACAAGCCTCGTATGAAACCCAGCATCTCATCGAATGCCCAGCCTACATATTTCGTCCGGACTGAAAGGTCAGCAGGTATGCTCCTATCTCGCGACAAGGACGCACGGATGCTCGCTAGAGCGATGCGGTAGCGCAGGTCAAGTAGCCGACTGAGTACGACCGCCGGCGGATTTGTAATCCGATTCGCTTCTCGCGAAGGGGTGGGTGCCGGCTGTGCCGCAACAAACGGGTCGGTGGGCCAGTTTGTGGAGGGCAAGGTAGTGAAATCGGTCGTTTTATAAATTTCGATAAATTGAGCGAAGTGGGATCGGTCATCCTCTGCCGATGCAACTCCTTCACCTTGCACGGTAATGTCAAAAACGGCGCGGAGCGCTGTAGTTCGCGTATCTACTTTCTCGAACACTCCGCCGCGGTCTTCGCCGGCATTCCACTTTGGTTCTCTTTGTGGGTCGACCTGATAAGTGGTTGCGGTCGCACTTCCTGCGAATGCCGTGATGTGGCGTCCGGGTTCAAATCCAGCAGATGCCACCTCCGGCCAGTCTGCTGTCGCCTGATCATCTTCCTGCAGCAGCCAATAGACCTTCGCATAGATTAGCCCCACGGGGTGGATCACGTTACCGATTTTCGCTCGCCGGGCGATAATCGGGTTCATAATGGCTTGCTCCTCCACCGACAAATCGGCGACCGAGGGCATCTCTGTGAGGAGAAAATCCTCCAAAACTTCCGGCGAAAAGGGCCGCAACGTAAATGGAAACGGATCAAGCGCGGGGGCCGGATCCCGGTCTTGACGAGAGATGGAAGGCGAAGCTCCGAGAAAAAGCAGCAGGTTCTGGACCGTGATGAAATGGCACATCTCTTGGATGGCAATTTCCAGAATCTTGCCAGCGATGGGATTAGATCCTAGCGACCAAGCTGCGTAGAGATATTCAACAAGGAGTGCATGTTCGACCTCGGCGCCTGCGTACAGTAGAATCAGTGCTTCTTCGACAGGGGTCGAAGCAGCCACATGAGGAATACCAAAGGTAGCGACGATTGTGCGTAGTTGGTTCGGTACTGGCCGCTCGTCAGCGACAAACTCATTCAAAACCCTGTCGCCAGGCGCCTTCCACTCCAACCGTTGCCAAGGGCTGTTTTCCACTTATTCTGCCTTTTGTTCATACGTCATGATCGTTTTCGGTTCCGGTTCGTGAGCTAGCCCCGGCTTGCAGCCGAACGCGCCCGGGTACCCCACGACTACCCCAGCCCCGAGACATCGATGAGATCCGGCATCCTGAACTGACCATCCTTCCCCAGGATTGGCTTCCAATTGGGAGCCTGCCAGAGCACGGAGCGTTTATCCCCGACCATCAATCCGATCAGAACTTCCGCCACAAACCTTGCTCCCACTGGTCCTAGTCGAACCGGTATGGCGTTCCGTGCAACATCATCCATATGGGATGCTGCTTTCGCAGCTTTCGTCCATACCCATTGGGCCTCGGCCAAAACGTAGTACCAAAGCGGAGCATTGCCTGCGAACCGCTCGCTTACATCAAGAATTGAGTTGCCGGTCGAATCCAGCTCGTCGACGATCGCCTTACCAATTCGCAGTTCGTCATCTTCTATTGGCTCGATATCCATGTACCGTGCCACATCTTGTCCTGACGGGAGTCCGAGCATCATGCCACGCAGTAAGTTGCGGGAAGCGAGGTTGGAAACGTCTCTCTTCTTCGGCAAAGGATCACCGTCTTTTTGCTCGAGGTCGCCTGGGTGACTAGGATTTGGCCTTGAGAACTCGGGCAAGAATTTGAGGGGATTCACGAGCGAAGTGTCGAGTTTATATGACGGCTGCACTCGCGAGGTGCCCAGGTCTCTCGGGTCGAGTTTCTTGCCGTTCAATTCGAAGTACAGACTCCAGTCTATTGCCCAATTCTCAGGAAATGGACCGAACCCATTTAGTCCTTTCAGCCTCTCAGCAGAGAAAATAAACTTTCGACCGTTTATCGAAGGATCCTCGTCACCGACCGGCTGGGTGAGTTCGCTGCTTAGCCGATAGATGGGACGAACCATTGAGTGCCCAAATCGATATGCCGCGGCTGAGAACTCTACGGGCATAAATGGGTCGTTTCGCCATTTGTAAAACCGCAGGTTTGGCGTGTGGGTATGGATATTGATTTTTCTGTTTTTGAACCCAGGTAGGATGTCATCTATGACGTCTTCGCCAACGATTTTGGGCAGGAAGTCCGTCAACACCACCCACTGATAGTGCCATCTGACCATTTTCTGGATATCGTCGAATTCGACATTTTTGTATTGATCACATAGGGCATTGTGAAAGTTCAAAAATACGTTTTGAAGCTGCGACACGATGACGTTTTCATCATTCCGCTTGTCGCCGATAACTGCGCGCCCGTTGTGAGCCCGGGGAAGGTCGGATGTCTTTGTTGCGATCCCTCCCCTAGTCAATCTCACGGTGCCAAGGACAAACTTTCGATCCTCAACATACATATAGGGCTGGTCAGCGGGCCCGCGTCCATAGACGCAGTCGAGGTCGAGTCGGGGCGTTCGAAAGTCGACCATGGCGTCAGGGTCGTTTCGCTGCATCGACAGGGCCGTTGGGTCGAACGTGATATCGTGATCGATGAATTGGCCAAGATACGTATAGCCCGCAGGGGTCCCGAAATTCTCTTCATCATCGGGTGCGTCCTCATCGGGAAATTGCGCCGTTCTTTCAGGATGAGCGACACGCTTCCCATTTTCCTTCTCAGCCTCGGCTTCCATTCTCTCGCCTAGCGCGATGAGGTCTTCTGCGTGAAAGTTGGCAGGAGGTAATGCCCTGAACATCCTTCCAAATCGGCCCTCAAAGTTTGAAGATCTGCCGACATTGTCGCCACCACGCAATGTTCCATGAAAGCTGGAGCGACGGCCCCATTGGGAGAGCGGAACGCCGACATTTCTCATTTGAGTTTCTCCAGACACAGTGACATGAGCGTGGAACACGATCCGCGGAAACGCGGCTTTGTTTTTGGCTACGCAGAAGCGCGCAACAAGCTGGTGGTGTATTCGATGAAGGGGCGTTGGGTTCCGCGCCGAACCAGCAGCGAATGATCGATACCAAGGATCCTGCGGACGCTGGCCAGCGCGGCCTCGTTCACCTCGATGTAGGCGACGATGTACCATTCGCCATTTTCTTCCCTGGCCATGCCCAAGGGCTCGGCTCGCCACTTCAGCGCGCCGTGGTGAGGCATGAAGTAGGTCTCCTGGACGCCACCGACGGCGCTCAGGCCCTCGTCGAGCGCGTACTCCATCACCGCGCAGCACAGCTGGGTCAGCGTGCCTCGCAAGCCGGTCGAGCGCTTCTCAGGGACAACGAAGGTGCGCGTCCACTCGGCCCAATCGGGACGTCGCGGAACACCCGACCTTTCACACATGTGAGGAAAGACCTCCGAGACCATGTGCGGCTCGCTCGTTGGGATCAATCGAGCCGAGGTCACCACACGACCATCGTCGAGGCCCAGCAGGTACGTCGCCGCGTCCGTGTCGAACTGGTCCAGCTCGCGACCATCTGGGCTTGGAGGGCGCCAGCGTTTCTGGTGCACGAAGAAGTCGTGCCGGCGGCGCAAAAACTCGTCGAACTCGTTTTCGTAGAGGTGTTTATTCAGCGCATTGACGACATGAACAGCTATCATCGCGCGATCCCCCCATCCTTCTTCAGAAGGATAGTTGCAGCCGCGCTAAAATACGTCACCTGTCCGTTCGGACAGTTGACAGGGCTAGGGGTGGATTAGCCGCCTGCGAACCGCCTCGACGACCGCTTGCGTGGTCGTGCCCACGCCAAAGGCGTCGCGTGCCTGCATCGCATGCCATTTAACTGTGCGCTCGGTCATGCCGAGGATTTGGGACGTTTCCGACAAGGTCTTGCCGGCCGCCGCCCACAGGAGCACTTCCTTTTCCCGCTCCGTCAGTACGCTATCAAACTCGCCATCGACGTGCGTCAAGGCCTGGATTGACATGCCGGCGTAGACCGCCATCGTTACCAGTTGCACCTGTTGGCGTGGCGACAGACTGCACGCCTTTTGCGAAGAGGCGAAAGACAGCACTGATTGCCAGTGATGGACGCTAAGCATCGGCACAGCGAAGCCGCTCCAGACCCGAACTCCGTCGCCTCGCCTGCAACGCGCCGGGACGCCTCTGTGTCAGACCATTTTGCCGGCACTTCGGCCCAGAGGAATGGCTTCAAAGTTTTTGCCGAGTAGATGCAGACGCCGTCAACTGCTGCATGCTCTGCTTCGATGTAGCGCTCGAACCAGCCCTCAGGCCAGCCGTTCAGTTCAACCATTGGGGCCAGCTTTTGGCCGCCGAGAGGAACACCGCTCAGGATCAGGTGCTCGAAGCCCAGGTTTCTCACGGTATCGAGAAGATCGCTCAATAGCGGCCCGGTTGCGGTGTGCTTCCGGCAGCGTTCGACAAAGTCGAATACGTCTGAATCGATCATCGGATAGACGCCCCAACTCGTACGCCCGATGCAATTATGCGCCAAATTTGGCCGCTTGAAGTATCTTATTAAAAAGGTCGTCTTTTCGCCAGTGGTTACCGGTGTTCGAAATCGTTTTTCTGATTTCGCGATCTTACCAATAAAACGACGTGATGAAGCATCTCCCGGACTGTAAACACGGTGAACCGGTGGCTCCCGATTTGTCTCGGCATTGCTCAAAACTGCGGTATACGACTGATGTGTGTAGCGAGCTTTGACCCCCATACCAGGAGCGAACATTTGAGCGATCAAAACGTAGGCCCGACGGCCGATCTGGTCGGGCTGACGGCAGACATTGTCTCGGCCTATGTCAGCCAAAACCCCCTGCCCGTCGCTGGGTTGCCAGACCTCATCGCGTCGATCCATTCGTCGCTGTCGGGCCTTGGCCAGCCGAGTGGGACCGCGCAACCGAAACAGGAGCCGGCCATCAATCCGAAAAGGTCGGTAACGCCGGACTACATCATCTGCCTCGAAGACGGCAAGAAATTCAAATCGCTGAAAAGGCATCTGGCGGTACATTACGGACTCACTCCAGACGAATACCGCGAGAAGTGGGGATTGAAGCCGGATTATCCGATGGTTGCGCCAAATTACGCGGCCCACAGATCGAGGCTCGCAAAGGCCGCGGGGCTCGGACGCAAACCGCAGCCGACGTCGGCCAAAAAGGCTCCTGCCAAACGCAAGCCTAGGACTTAGTGAAGGCCGGCTGTCGGAGCGTCCAGAAGAGTGCTTCGTCGATAGTGGCCTCACGATGTAGCGGTATACCGACTCGAACGCCAGAATGTTTGCTGAACGCTGCGGCGGATAATCAGGTTCAACGAATATCCCGGCGAACATTCGCGTTGGAGAGGTCAACGCCTTCGGCAGAAGAGCGCCCGAAAAGGGCTGTCGGCGGCTCTCTCGTGGGAACGAAAAAAGAAGAGAAGCAGAACTTTCGTGTGCAATTTTTGCACAAGAACACTGATAACATACTGATATTATTTATGTATCTCCCCATCCATCATCGGGAACGAGGTCGTAGTCCGCCGTGATGATGGCTCTCAGGAAGTCGCCGAACCGAATGTCGACCGGGGGCATGTAATCCAAGGCCCGAATGCACATCCGCATTACGTGCTCAGCAGACTTGCTCGCCTCGCGGGTCAGACGGCTGACGAGATCGGGATGAAGATCCTGACCCGCCGTCACGCCGGGCTTGACGCCCGCGATGCGCAACAAGTCGGCGGTCCGGTTCTCGTAGATTGCTAAGAATGCATCGAACACCGCCGCCACAAGGACCGCGCCAAGTTCATGCGGTTCGGTCATCTCATCGCTAAGAATGGGTGGCGATCCGTCGATATTCGCGTCGATTACATCGCGGAGCGCACCATCGCGCCCGGTGGCCTCGCCGAACTGTCGGGCAAGCCCGCTGAGAAGTGAACGGTTGTTCAGGCGTCCGCCGTCCCTGGAAATCTGGACGCGCACGGCCTCTTCGAGTGTGAAATGCGAGAACAGGGCGACAATGTCTGCAAAGGGCTCGTGGAACGCCAGACTGTCCACGTTAGTCGGTTCGGCAAAGCGGCGGTGCAGTCCGTCCAGTATGGCATGCGTCGTCTCGTGAACGATGATGTCGTGTGATAGCGCGGTAAACACCCACTGGGCACCGGCCAGCTTGGCCGAGGTGCGGAAGTAGCCGAACAAAAGTGCCTTGGTCTCACGGCTGTAGTAAGCATTCGGCTCGCGGAGCGCATGAGGATGGATGCGCAGCTTCCGTACGGGTTGGTAGGTATTGTCGGCCATTCGGCGCGGTGCCCAGAAAACCCTGCGGCCGAGCGCGCGCTCGAACGTTCGTATGGTTTTCATGGCAACCGCGAAAATCATCTGTTGATGAAACCGCGGGGTCCCCTCCGACGGGGCGAGCCCATCCTGGGCAAGCAGATGCGGATCGTTGAGATCGACCGGATCGTAAAATTGCCCGCTGACCGGGTCGATATCGATGACCTCGAGATAATCGTTGATCGGACCGGGACGGAGGTCCTCCTCCCAGCTTTGCTCCCACGTCAGCTTGATGGTAGCCACATTGATCCCAGCCGTAGCTGCGGTGGTGGGTCAAAAGCATAAACACGCAGCCGTCGAACCGGCGGGGGCGGATAGTCGTTGTTTTGACCCATTGCGCCCCCCATTCAGGTCAACGATGGCGCGCCCGCGCGGCGCTGACAAACCCAAGTCGCATTATGTGCGAAGTTTCATTGTGACTTATCTAGCCCGCTTGATGCACGGCGATCGGCTTAGGGCGGCCTGCATCGGCGATCTGGCCGCCCTCGGAGTGCATTTTGACAAGCCT